>NZ_CP012914.1:1200000-1500000 GCF_001315015.1 Azospirillum brasilense
CCGCCTCGATGTCGGCAATGGCGGATTCGAGAGCATTGAGTCGGGCTTGGAGTCGGGCGTCGCGCGGGTCTTCGCTCATCGGATTCCTGCTCCGGCAGTTGACGGACCGGCCCCTGGGCGTCTACGGGATGCACAAACCCCCTCCGGGAGCCTGGAGCCATGACGATCACCCGCCTGTTTCTCGCCGCCGCCACGGCGGCCGTCGCGCTGACCAGCGCCGCCGCCTTCGCCCAGACCAAGACCGTCGCGATCACCGCCATCGTCGAGCATCCAGCGCTGGACGCCACGCGCGACGGCGTGATCGAGGCGCTGAAGGCCGCGGGCTACACGCCGGGTGACACCCTGAAGGTCGAGTATCAGAGCGCCCAGGGCAACCCCGCAACCGCCGCGCAAATCGCGCGCCAGTTCGCCGGCGCCCGTCCGGACGTGATCGTTCCGATCTCCACCCCCTCGGCCCAGGCCGTCGTCGCCTCGACCCGCGACATTCCGGTGGTCTTCACCGCGGTGACCGACCCGGTCGGCGCGCAGCTCGTCCGCAGCCTCGACAAGCCGGGCGCCAACGTCACCGGCGTGTCGGACATGGCCCCGGTGGCCGAGCATGTTGCGCTGATCCGCGAGATCGTGCCGTCGGTCAAGCGTCTGGGTGTCCTCTACAACGCCGGCGAGCCGAACTCCGTCTCGCTGGTCAAGGCGCTGAAGGCCGAGGCACAGAAGGCCGGGCTGACCGTGGTCGAGGCGACCGCCACCAAATCCGCCGACGCCCAACCCGCCGCCCGCAGCCTCGTCGGCAAGGCCGACGCGATCTACGTGCCGCTGGACAACACGGTCGTCTCGGCGCTGGAGAGCGTCGTCGCGGTGGGCCAGCAGGCCAAGCTGCCGGTCTTCTCCGCCGACACCGACAGCGTGGCGCGCGGCACGGTGGCCTCCATCGGCTTCGACTACCGGCAGGTCGGCCGCCAGACCGGCGAGGCGGTGGTCCGCATCCTGAAGGGCGAGAAGCCGGGCGACGTTCCGGTGACCTTCGCCAAGGGCACCGACCTGTTCGTGAATCCGAAGTCCGCGGCGGCGATGGGCGTGACCATTCCCGAGGCGGTGATCCAGCGCGCGACCAAGGTGGTCGGGCAGTAAGTTGTTTCGCGGTAAGGTGTTTCGCAGCAAGTTGCTTTATTGAGGGGGAGTGGTTGGGACGGGCCCCCCTCCCGACCTCCCCCCGCTTCGCAGGGGGAGGAGAAAGCCCTCCCCTGCGGAGCGGGGGAGGGTTTGGGTGGGGGCCCGCCGCGACACGCCCCAAGGACCGATCATGAGTGAAATCGCCTTTTTCGGGGCCGTTGAGATCGGGCTGGTGTACGCGCTGGTCGCCCTCGGCGTGTACCTGTCCTTCCGGGTGCTCGATTTCCCGGACCTGACGGTGGACGGCAGCTTCCCGCTGGGCGCGGCGGTCTGCGCCACGCTGCTGGTTGCCGGGGTCAACCCGTGGATCGCCAGCCTCGTCGCGGCGCTGGCCGGCTCGATGGCCGGGCTGGTCACGGCGACGCTGAACGTCCGCTTCAAGATCCTGCATCTGCTGGCCAGCATCCTGACCATGATCGCGCTGTTCTCGGTGAACCTGCGCATCATGGGCCGCCCGAACGTGGCGCTGCTGATGCAGGACACGGTGCTGACGCCCTTCTACGGGCTGGGGCTGCCCGACCATGTGGTGCGTCCGCTGGTCGTGCTGGTCGTGGTGGTCGTGATCGTCCTGCTGCTGTCCCGCTTCCTGAACAGCGAATTCGGCCTCGCCATGCGGGCGACCGGCGTCAACGCCCGGATGGCCCGCGCGCAGGGCGTGCAGACGGACTTCCACATCTACGCCGGCATGGCTCTGTCGAACGGTCTGTGCGCCCTGGCCGGCGCGCTGTTCGCCCAGACCAACGGCTTCGCCGACGTGACCACCGGCATCGGCACCATCGTGGTCGGTCTGGCGGCGGTGATCGTCGGCGAGACGGTGCTGCCGGCCCGCGCGATGCTGTGGGCGCTGGTCGGCTGCGTCGTCGGCTCCATCCTCTACCGTCTGGCGGTCCAGCTGGCCCTGTCGGCGGACGCCATCGGGCTCCAGGCCTCCGACCTCAACCTCGTCACCGCCGTCCTGGTCGCGGTGGCGCTGATCCTGCCGCGGATGCGGCTGAAAGCTGCGTCGAAGAAGAGAGAGGCCGCCCGATGATCACGGTCAACGGCATTCACGTCACCTTCGGGCGCGGCACCCCGCTGGAGAAGCACGCCCTGCGCGGCGTCGACCTGACGATCCCGGAAGGGCAGTTCGTCACCGTCATCGGCTCCAACGGCGCCGGCAAGTCCACCTTCCTGGGCGCGCTGGCCGGAGACGTGATCGCCGAGGAGGGCAGCATCGCCATCGACGGGGTGGACGTCACCCGCTGGGCGACACCGAAGCGCGCCTCGCTGGTCGCTCGCGTCTTTCAGGACCCGATGGTCGGAAGCTGCACCGCGCTCACCATCGAAGAGAACATGGCGCTGGCCGCCGCCCGCGGGCGCCGCCGCGGCCTGGGCTCCGCCCTGCGCGGCGACCGCCGCCGGCATTTCCGCGAGCGCATCGCGGAGCTGGGGCTGGGTCTGGAGAACCGGCTGCACGACCGCATGGGCCTGCTGTCCGGCGGGCAGCGCCAAGCGGTCAGCCTGCTGATGGCGACGCTCGCCGGGTCGAAGATCCTGCTGCTCGACGAACACACGGCGGCGCTCGACCCCGGAACGGCGGAGTTCGTTCTGGGCCTGACAAAGCGCATCGTCGAGGAGAACCGGTTGACCACGCTGATGGTCACCCACTCCATGCGGCAGGCGCTGGACTACGGCGACCGCACGGTGATGCTGCACGAGGGACGGATCGTGCTCGACGTGTCGGGGGAGCAGCGCGCCGGGCTGGACGTGCCGCACCTGCTGGCGCTGTTCGCCAAGCAGCGCGGCGGCGAGGACATCACCGACGACAGCCTGCTGATCGGCTGAGGCAGGGGGAAGGGCGTCAGACAGACTTGCGGTCCCGCTCTCCCTCCGGTTCCTCGCGGTCGGCCTCGAAGAGGGCCTGAAGCTCGGCGGCGGCCTGCCGGGAGGTCTGGATCAGGCGGTTCTCGTCGTGATGGACGGCGTGCTGCCGGATCAGCGTGCGCTCGTCATGCTCGCGGAAAGTCTCCAGCGTGTGCCGCGTCTCCTCCGGCGGCAGGCCCAGCGATTCCAGAACGCCGCCGGTCAGGCGCAGGCTGGAATCGAAGGTCTCGCGCACGAAATGCGTGACCCCGCGGTCCATCAGGAAATGGGCGTGGCGGCGGTTGCGGGCGCGGGCGTGGATGACGAGGTGCGGGAAATGGCGCGTCGCCAGCTCCACCACGCGCAGCGACTGCTCCATGTCTTCCAGCGCGACCACCAGCACCTTGGCCTTGTCGGCCCCGGCCGCGCGCAGCAGGTCGAGCCGCGACGGGTCGCCGTAATAGACCTTGTTGCCGAATCGCCGCACGACGTCGACCTGCTCGGCGCTCTGCTCCAGCGCCGTGAAGGGGATGCCGCGCAGCCGCAGCACTCGCCCGACGATCTGCCCGACCCGGCCGAAGCCGCAGATCAGCACCGGCGGCTCGCCGTCCGGCGCGATGGTATCGTAGGGACGGACGGGCTTCACGATCAGCCGCGGCGCCAGCCAGCGCTCCTCCGCCGCGAAGACGAAGGGGGTGGCGATCATCGACAGCGTGACCACCAGCATGGCCGTCGCCGCCTGCCCCCCGCTCATCGCCCCGACGCCGACGGCCAGCCCGAACAGCACGAAGCCGAACTCGCCGCCCTGGCTCAACACGGTGGACAGCCGCGTCGAGCCGCCCGGACGCAGCCCGGACAGGCGGGCCAGTCCGAACAGGACCGCCGCCTTCAAGGCCATCAGCCCGAGCGCCAGCGACAGGTAACGCACCGGCTCGGCCATCAGCGCCGCGACATCGGCCCCCATGCCCACCGACACGAAGAACAGGCCGAGCAGCAGCCCCTCGAAGGGCGCGATGTCCGCCTGCACCTCGTGCCGGTACTCCGAATCGGACAGCAGCACCCCGGCCATGAAGGCGCCGAGCGACATGGACAGCCCCGCCCAGGCGGCGAACAGGGCGGTGCCCAGCACGATCAGCAGGGCGGTGGCGGTGAAGATCTCCGGCGTCCGAGCGCCGTCCACGATGCGCAGCACCGGGCGCAGCAGGTAGCGCCCGCCGGCCAGGATCACCGCGATCGCTCCGCCGGCCTTCAGCACGGCCAGCCACGCGGTTCCGGCGTCCGGCACCTCTCCGGCGCCATGACCGAGCAGGGGCAGCAGCGCCACGGCGGGGATGATGGCGAGGTCCTGGAAGAGCAGGATGGAGAAGGCGCTGCGCCCGGCGTTGGTGGTCAGCAACTCCCGCTCCGCCAGCATGGGCAGCACCATGGCGGTGGAGGAGAGGGAAAGACCGAATCCGGTCACCGCAGCGGCGGCGGGGGTGAATCCCAACAGGACAATGGTGGCGGCGGCGATCACGACGGCGGTCACCGCGACCTGCGCGCCGCCGAGCCCCAGGACCGATCGTCGCATCACCCAGAGGCGGGCGGGGCGCAACTCCAGCCCGATCAGGAACAGCAGCATGATGACGCCGAGTTCCGAGACGTGCCGGATCGCCTCGACGTCCGTCACCAGCCCGAGCCCGCCCGGCCCGATGGCCAGCCCCGCCGCGAGATAGCCGAGCGGCCCGCCGAAGCCGATCCGCTTGGCCACCGGCACCGCCAGGACCACGGCGGCCAGCAGCACCACCAACGTCACGAAATCCGGCATCGGGCCCACCCCTTAAAGGCTTTGCCCCCACCCTAACCCTCCCCCGCTTCGCAGGGGAGGGAACTTAGGCCCTCCCCTGCGAAGCGGGGGAGGGAGGGGACCCACGAAGTGGGGAGGGTGGGGGCAATGACCCCGATGCCTTACGACACCACGATCCGCGGCGCCGCCCGCGCCGGGCCCTGCTCGCCGGCGATCTTCTCCCACAGGCGCTTGGCAATCCCGCGGTAGACCTTCGCGTGCTCCGATTCGGGCTGAGACACCACGATGGGCTGGCCCTGGTCGGCGGTTTCGCGGATGTCGAGATGCAGCGGGACCTCGCCGAGGAACTCCATGCCCAGGTCCGACGCCTCCTTGCGGGCGCCGCCGTGGCTGAAGATGTCCGTGCGGTGCCCGCAGTTCGGGCAGCAGAAGTAGCTCATGTTCTCGATGATGCCGAGGACGGGCACGTCCACGCGGCGGAACATGTTCAACCCCTTGCGGGCGTCGAGCAGGGCGATGTCCTGCGGGGTCGAGACGATGATCGCCCCGGCCAGCGGCACCTGCTGCGCCATGGTGAGCTGGGCGTCGCCGGTGCCCGGCGGCATGTCGACCACCAGAACGTCGAGCGTGCCCCAGTTCACATCGCGCAGCATCTGCTGCAGGGCGCTCATCACCATCGGGCCGCGCCAGATCATCGGCGTGTCCTCAGCCACCAGGAAGCCCATCGACATCACCTTGATGCCGTAGTTCTCCATCGGCTCCAGGATCTTGCCGTCGCGGCTGGTCGGCCGGCCGGAGATGCCCAGCATGCGCGGCATGGACGGGCCGTAGATGTCGGCGTCCAGAAGCCCGACCTTCAACCCGTTCGCCGCCATGGCGAGGGCGAGGTTGCTGGCCGTGGTGGACTTGCCGACGCCGCCCTTGCCCGACGCGACGGCGACGATGGCCCTCACGCCCGGCACCAGCGGCTTCTGCTCCGCCTGCTGCTGCCCGTGGGAATGGCCGTGGGAGTGGCCTTGGCCGCCATGGGAGTGACCGCCGTGGGAATGCCCGTGGCCCTGCTGCGGGGCGGCACCCTGCCCGGCGGGGCGGTGCGCCGTCAGGACCGCGGTGACCGACAGGACGCCCGGCAGGGCTTCCACCGCTTTCTCGGCGGCGTGGCGCACCGGCTCGGCCTGGGCGCCGCGCTTGGGGTCCACTTCGATCGAAAAGGCGACGTGCCCGTCACGCACGACAAGGCCGGAAAGCATGCCGAGGCTGACGACGTCCTTGCCCCGTTCCGGATCGACAACCGTCCTCAGAGCTTCAAGGACTTGAGCTTCGCTGACCTGCGCCATGGTTGAAAACTCCGCTTCCTTCCCGATATTGGCGGATATCCGTCGGTGAAATCCTTCCCCGAATGGGATGGGCACTATAGGGCCGGCGGACAATAATGGTAAAGGGATCGGACGGTCCGGAAACGATTTGTTTTCCGGAATTTCCGTCCCAAGAATTGAGAGAGCGCGAAGGGGAACGAACGGAATGCCGTGGAGCAATCAGGGAGGGGGCGGCGGTGGCGGCCCCTGGGGTCCTCCGCCGGGTGGTGGCGGTCAGAATCCGTGGGGCCGTCCGCCGGGTGGCGGTGGCGGCGGTGGTGGCGGCGGCGGAGGGCCGCAGCCGCCGGACCTGGAGGATCTGCTGCGCCGCGGCCAGGACCGCCTGAAGCGGGTGATGCCGGGCGGCGTCGGCAGCGGCCGGGGCATCGCGCTCGTCGTCGGCCTGCTGGCCGCGGTCTGGCTGGCCAGCGGCATCTACCGCGTCGAGGCGGACGAGCAGGGCGTCGTGCTGCGCTTCGGCCAATGGGTGCGCACCGAGCAGCCCGGTCTGCGCTACCACCTGCCGGCGCCCATCGAAACGGTGCTGATGCCCAAGGTGACGCGCGTCAACCGCATCGAGGTCGGCTACCGCTCGGCCGGCGACGGGCGTCGCGGCGACCGCGACGTTCCCGACGAGTCGCTGATGCTGACCGGCGACGAGAACATCATCGACATCGACTTCACCGTCTTCTGGGTCATCAAGGACGCGGGTGAGTATCTGTTCAAGATCCGCGACCCCGAGGCCACCGTGAAGAAGGCGGCGGAAAGCGCGATGCGCGAGGTGATCGGCCGCACCGACCTGCAGCCGGCCTTGACCGAGGCCCGCCAGCAGATCGAAACCTCCACCCGCGGGCTCCTCCAGGCCATGCTGGACGACTACGAAGCGGGCATCGAGGTGACGCAGGTGCAGTTGCAGAAGGCCGACCCGCCGTCGCCCGTCATCGATGCCTTCAACGACGTGCAGCGTGCCCGCGCCGACCGCGAGCGCGCCCGCAACGAGGCCGAGGCCTACCGGAACGACGTGATCCCGCGCGCCCGAGGCGACGCGGAACGGCTGATCCAGGAAGCCTCCGCCTACCGCGAGCAGGTCGTGAACCTGGCCCAGGGTGACGCCGACCGCTTCCGCAAGGTCTTCGACGCCTACTCGACGGCCAAGGACGTGACCGCCAAGCGCATGTATCTGGAGACCATGGAAGAGATCCTGAGCGGCGCCAACAAGGTCATCATCGACGGCAACGCGCAGGGTGCCCAGGGCGTGGTTCCCTATCTGCCGCTCAACCAGCTCCAGCCTGCTCCGGCGCGGCCCGCCGGCCAGCAGCCGGCCCGTTGAGGAGGGATGCCATGAACCGCACTTTGTTGGTCGCCGGCATCGGCATCCTCGCCGCGGGCGTGCTCGCCTCGGCCTCGCTGTTCACGGTGAACGAGGCGCAGCAGGCGCTCGTCCTCCAGTTCGGCGAGCCGATGCGCGTCATCCGCGAACCCGGCCTGAAGGCCAAGGTTCCCTTCATCCAGGAAGTCCGCATCCTCGACCGCCGCGTGCTCGACCTCGATCCGCCGGTGGAGCAGGTCATCCTGGCCGACCAGAAGCGCCTGGACGTGGACGCCTTCGCGCGCTACCGCATCCTGGACCCGCTGCGCTTCTACCAGACCGCCGGCAACGAGGCGGTGGCCGAGACGCGGATGAACGCCATCGTGAACTCGGCGCTCCGCCGCGTTCTCGGCAGCGTGACGCTGCTCGCCATCCTGTCGGACGAGCGTCCGCGCGTGATGAACGACATCCGCGGGCAGGTGAACGACGAAGCGAAGCGCTTCGGCATCGAGATCGTCGACGTCCGCATCCGCCGCGCCGACCTGCCGGAGGAGACCAGCCAGTCGATCTTCGCCCGCATGCGGTCGGAGCGTGAGCGCGAAGCCGCCGAGGCCCGCGCCCAAGGTCAGGAGCAGTCGCAGCAGATCCGCTCCCGCGCGGACCGCGAGCGCACCGTCATCCTGGCCGAAGCGCAGCGCGATTCGCAGATCCTGCGCGGTGAAGGCGACAACCAGGCGCTGAAGATGATCGCCGAGGCGACGTCTCAGGACCCGCAGTTCTACAGCTTCTACCGGACGCTCGAAGCCTACCGGAAGTCGCTGAACAAGGACGACACCACCATGGTGCTGTCCCCGACCGGCGAGTTCTTCCGCTACTTCGGCGACATCACCGGCGGCGGCAACGGCCAGCCGGCTCCAGCCTCGGGCAGTGGTGCCGTGCCTCAGCGGGCCCCGGCCCCGGCGACCGCCCAGCAGCAGTAAGACGTCGCGCTCGATTCCCCTCCCCCCGTCCCGGGGGAGGGGGCGGGGTGGGGGCTCCCGTTCTCCCACCCCAATTTTGTCGTCCCGCCCTGGATTCCTTCTCCGGAATGCCGCCCGACCGATGACGGATTTCCTCACCGCGCTGGCCCTGGTCCTGGTGATCGAGGGCGTGCTCTACGCGCTGTTCCCGTCCGCTATGCGGCGTCTGATCGTCGAAGCGCTGACGATGCCGGAGAACCGGCTGCGCGCCGTCGGGCTGGTGACGGCGGTGGCCGGCGTCGGACTTGTCTGGCTTCTGCGGGGCGCCTGACACCCTTTTGCCGCGCGCGCGTCGCTGGACCGCGCCGCCATTTTCCGGCCATACTCCGACTTCTATACTCGCGCGTCCTCCGTGGCGGATGGGACCCGTGCGCCTTTGCTTGAAGCGGTGACGCGCGGGGATTACATCCGGCACACGGATCGGTGAAGCGCCCCCTCGGACCGCGATTCGCATGAAACCGCGAGCCGATTGGAACAGATGGCCGATTGGAACAAGAAGGTGCCGGATGTCCGGCAGGGAGAGCTGAGTTGAACCCGAACCACCCCATCCACCGCGCCGATTTTGGCAGCCGGCTGCGCGTCGTGCCGCTGATCGCCGCTCTCCTGTTGGGGCTGTCCGCCGCCGTCGGCACCCCCGCCATGGCCCAGTCGCGCCCGGCGCCGACCAGCTTCGCCGACCTGTCGGAAAAGCTGCTGCCCGCCGTGGTCAACATCTCCACCAGCCAGGCGGTGCCGCAGCGCCAGCAGGGCGCCCGTCCCGAGATGCCGCAGTTCCCGCCGGGCTCGCCGTTCGAGGAGTTCTTCCGCGACTTCTTCGACCGCCAGCAGCAGGACCAGCCGCAGCAGCCGCGCAAGTCCACCTCGCTCGGCTCCGGCTTCATCATCGACGCCAAGAACGGCTACGTGGTCACCAACAACCACGTCATCCAGGACGCCGACGAGATCACCGTCATCCTGCAGGACGACACCAACATCAAGGCGGAGCTGATCGGCAAGGACCCGAAGACCGACGTCGCCCTGCTGAAGATCACCACCAACCATCCGCTGGTCGCCGTTCCCTTCGGCGATTCGGACGCCATGCGCGTGGGCGACTGGGTGCTGGCCATCGGCAACCCGTTCGGCCTGGGCGGCTCAGTCACCGCCGGCATCATCTCGGCCCGCCAGCGCGACATCAACGCCGGTCCCTACGATGACTTCCTGCAGACCGACGCCTCGATCAACCGCGGCAATTCCGGCGGCCCGATGTTCAACCTGAACGGCGAGGTCATCGGCATCAACACGGCGATCTTCTCGCCGTCGGGCGGTTCGGTCGGCATCGGCTTCGCAATCCCGTCCAACCTCGCCAAGCAGGTGGTCGCGCAGCTCCGCGAGTACGGCAAGACCCGCCGCGGCTGGCTGGGCGTGCGCATCCAGGGCGTGACCCCGGAGATCGCCGAGAGCCTGGGGCTGCAGGGCCACAAGGGCGCGCTGGTTGCCTCCATCACCCCGAATGGCCCGGCGGCCAAGGCCGGCATCCAGGCGGGCGACGTGGTGACCAAGTTCGACGGCAAGGAAATCAACGAGATGCGCCGCCTGCCGCGCGTCGTCGCCGAGACGCCGATCGACAAGGCCGTCCCGATCGAGGTGTGGCGCAAGGGCAAGTCGCAGCAGCTTCAGGTGAAGGTGGGCGAGCTTGAGGCCGCCGAGGAATCGGGTCTTCTCGCCGCAAACCCCGAGGAGCAGCGCCGCCAGCCGCAGCAGGCGCCGGCCCAGAAGCCGACCGAGACGCTGGGTCTGAAGCTGACCAACATCACCCCGGAGCTGCGCCAGCAGTTCGAGATCAAGCCCGAGCTGAAGGGCGTCGTGGTGACCGAGGTGGCCGGCAACTCCACCGCGTCGGAAAAAGGCATCCGCGCCGGCGACGTCATCATCGAGGTCGGCCAGGAGGAGGTCCGCAAGCCGGAGGATGTGACGGCGAAGATCCAGAAGGCCAAGGAGCAAGGAAAGAAGTCCATCCTGCTGCTGGTGGATCGTCACGGCGACCTGCGCTTCGTGGCCATCCCGCTCAGCCAGGGCTGATCGGGGACTGGGCTGCGGCCAAACGAAAAGGGCACCGGCGGGAAACCGCCGGTGCCCTTTCGCTTTGTGAGGTGCGTTGGTGGGCGGTCAGCCCTCCACGAATTCGCCGATCCGGTAGCCCTGGGCGAACAGCAGGGCGGTCAGGTCGCCATGGTCCACGCGGGCGCGGGCCTGGGCGGCCACCGTCGGCTTGGCGTGGAAGGCAACGCCAAGCCCGGCGGCCAGCAGCATCGGCAGGTCGTTGGCGCCGTCGCCGACGGACATCGTCTCGACGGTCGGGACGTGGCGCTCCCCGGCGTAGGCGAGCAGGGCCTCCAGCTTGCTGTCCTTGTCGAGGATCGGCTCGACCACCGCGCCGGTCATGACGCCGTCCACCACCTCCAGCACGTTGCCACGGTCATCGTCGAAGCCGACCCACTGGCGTACACGCTCCGTGAAGCAGCGGAAACCGCCGGAGACCAGCACGCAGGTCGCCCCGTTGGTGCGCATGGTGGAAACCAGAGTCTTGGCGCCCGGCATCAGGGTGGCGCGCTGCCACACCTCGTCGACGACGCTCTCGTTCAGGCCCTTCAGCAGGGCGACCCGCTCGCGCACCGCGCCCTTGAAGTCGATCTCGCCGTTCATGGCGCGGGCGGTGATCGCAGCGATGTGGTCCTTCAGCCCGACGTAATCGCCCAGCTCGTCCAGCATCTCCTGCTCGATGATCGTCGATTCCATGTCGGCGACCAGCAGGCGCTTCTTCCGGTTGCCCGGCTTCTGGGCGATGACGTCCACGGCAAGGCCACCAAGCGCGCGGCGGACGGCGGCTTCGGCCTGCTCGGGCACCAAGCCTTCCTCGGCGATGTCGCAGGCGCGGTCCGGCGCCAGCCAGTCCGGCTTGGCGGTGTCGGCCCCCAGCGCGGTCAGGGACGCGCGGGCGGCCTGCACGGCCTGCTCGTCGAGAACGGCGGAGGCGGCGGCGATCAGCGTAACGACAGCGCTCATGGCGGGGCGATCCTGGAAGAGCCGTGGGGAAAGGGCGCGCGCGCTCCCTAGCACAGCCAGGGGTTTGCGCCAACCCACTCCGCCAAGCGTCGTAGACATTCCGCGCCGGGGACCCGCGCGCCTCCCGCCGCGTTTCCGCTCAAATCGCGGGAGGGTTCGTCCATGATCCAGCGGCCTGCCACCCTTCTTATCCCGTCCATTCTTGCTTTCACCCTGCTGTTGGCCGGATGCGGCGCCGGGACCGATCTGGCGCAGCGCCCGCCGCCCGGCTATGTCGGCGAGGTGGGAGCGCGTGTCTCGGCGGTGGATTGGGCGCAGGCCCGCCCCGTGACCGTGCAGTTGGACGAGTTCCGGTTCCAGCCCGACCGTCTGGCCTTCGAGCGGGGAACCCCGTACCGCCTGACGCTGGAGAACCGCGGGACCGTCGCGCACACCTTCACCTCCGAAGGCTTCTTCAAGGCCATCGCGGTGCGCCGGGTCACCACCGCGCAAGGCGCCGTCGAGACGCCGGCCCTGGTGAATCTGGAGATTCCCGCCGGCCAGACCGACGTGGTGGAGTTCGTTCCGGTCGAGGCCGGAACCTACGACCTGGCCTGCCACGAACCGCTGCACAGCAGCTTCGGCATGACCGGGACGATCACGGTTCGCTGAGGCCCCGCACCGGTCGCCCTTGCCAAGCCGAGCCTTCCCCTGCCATACGCTGTAGCCGGAGGAACGTCAGGCAAGGCGACATGGCAGAGGACAGCCCGCGCAACCGGGATGTGCAGCACCGGCATGTGGTGGTGATCGGCGGCCCGACGGCCTCGGGCAAGTCGGGCATGGCGCTCGACATCGCCCTGGCGCGCCACGGCACGGTCATCAACGCCGACAGCATGCAGCTCTACGCCGAACTCGACGTGCTGACCGCCCGTCCGGGGGCGGAGGATCTGGCGCAGGCCCCGCACCGCCTCTATGGCGTGTTGCCGGCGGCGGAGCGCGGGTCCGCCGCGCGCTGGCGCGACATGGCGCTGGCCGAGATCGCCGCGGCGCACGCCTCCGAACGGCTGCCCATCGTCGTCGGCGGCACCGGCCTCTACCTGCGCACGCTGATGGAGGGCTTGAGCGCCGTCCCCGCCGTTCCCGACGAGGTCCGCAAGGCCGCCCACGCCCGCTTGCGCGATCTGGGCGGCGAGGCGTTCCGTGAGGAACTGCTGCGCCGCGATCCCGCTTCGGCCAAGCTGAACCCCGGCGACACCACCCGCCTGACCCGCGCCTGGGAGGTGCTGGAGGCCACCGGCCACCCGCTCTCCCACTGGCAGACCCAGCGCGCCGAGGGCGCGCCGGAGGGTCTGCTGTTCTCCGTGCTGGTGATCGATCCGCCGCGCGACGCGCTCTACGCCAACTGCGACCGCCGCTTCCGCGTGATGATGGGGCAGGGGGCGCTGGAGGAGGTGCGGCGGCTCGACACGCTCGGCCTCGATCCCGACCTGCCGGCGATGAAGGCGTTGGGCGTTCCCGAACTGCGCGATCATCTGCGCGGCGCGCTGACGCTCGACGAAGCCATTGCGCTGGCACAGCAATCCACCCGCCGCTACGCGAAGCGGCAGGTCACTTGGTTCCGCCACCAGCTCGCGGCGCGGCCGCCGGCCTCCGCGCTGCATGGCTGCCATACGATCAATTCGCTCTACACAAGACCACTTAGTGAAGCAATACTGACCTATCTTGAAACGACGTTGCGTCGTTGACCCTCAGGAGGATTGAAAGTGACGGTCGATTGGGGAAACGTGTTTGCCGGTCGCGTCGCCGGTATGGGAGCCTCGGAAATCCGGGAGCTGCTGAAGCTGCTCCAGCGGCCGGAGATCATCTCCTTCGCCGGGGGCATCCCGGACCCCGATTTCTTCCCGACCGCGGCCATCGCCCGCGCCTATGAGAAGATCTTCCAGTCCAACGACGGGGCCGGCGGCGCTCTCCAGTACACCATCAGCGAGGGCTTCACACCGCTGCGCGAATGGATCGGCGCCTATATGGGCCGCCGCGGCATCCAGGCCGGGCTGGACGAGGTGCTGGTGACCAGCGGGTCGCAGCAGGCGCTGGAGTTCGTCGGCAAGCTGCTGATCGGGCCGGGCGAAAAGATCCTGGTGACTCGCCCGACCTATCTCGGCGCGCTCCAGGCCTTCTCGCCCTACGAGCCGCAGTATCTCTCCGTTCCCGGCGACGCCGAGGGGCCGGACCTCGCCGCGGTTGAGGCGGCGCTGGAGCAGAAGCCGAAATTCTTCTACCTCGTCCCCGACTTCCAGAACCCCAACGGCACGACGATCTCGCTGGCCCGCCGCGAGGCGCTGCTCGACCTCTGCGCCAAGCACGGCGTGCCGATCGTCGAGGACGCCGCCTACACCGAGCTGCGCTACGAGGGCGAGGCGATCCCGTCCCTCGCGGCGCTGGACGCCGCCCGCAACGGCGGCAAGATCACCAACGTGCTCTTCTGCGGCTCCTTCTCCAAGACGATGGTGCCGGCGCTGCGCGTGGGCTGGATCAACGGCCCGGCCGAGGTCATCAACCGGCTGGTTCTGATGAAGCAGGCCGGCGACCTGCACACCAGCACCATCAACCAGATCGTGCTGCACGACGTGGTGTCGCAGAACTTCGACAGCCACATCCGCCGGCTGCGCGCCGCTTACAAGGAGCGCCGCGACGCCATGCTGACCGCGCTGGCCGAGTTCGCTCCGGCTGGGGTGACCTGGACCAAGCCGGAAGGCGGCATGTTCGTCTGGATCGAGCTGCCGGAGGGCACCGACGGGGTGGACCTGCTGGCCCGCGCCATCAAGGACGCCAACGTCGCCTTCGTCCCCGGCTCGGCCTTCCACGCCGACCGCTCGGGCAAGAACACGCTGCGTCTCAGCTTCTCAAACAACAACCCGGAGCGCATCCGCGAAGGCATCCGCCGCCTCTGCGGCCTTCTTCAGACCGTCGCGGCGTAACCTCCGCCATCTCTTGCGCAACGGCCTGCCTCCGCACCCGCGGGGCAGGCCGTTCGCGTTTGCGGGCGGCTTTACGGGGAGGGCGGTCTTTCCAGCTTGCGAAATATTTGGAAAAACTGCGGCAAAAAATCTTTTCGATCATTCGCAAAATGGGTTGACCAAAGACGGACGAATTGTCTAGTTTGCCGGTCCCGGCCTTCGCCTTTGGGGATAACCCCTTGTTTTCCCAGCAGGCCATCGCCGGGGTTTGAGAAGGAACAGGGCCGCCCGTGAAAAGAGGGGCCCCCATTGGAAGGTCGTGAGCTATGCCCGAACAGAAGCTGACCGGCGCGCAGATCGTCATCAAGGCCCTGAAGGATCAGGGCGTAGACATCATCTTCGGTTATCCGGGCGGCGCGGTACTTCCGATCTACGACGCCATCTTCCAGCAAAACGATATCAAGCACATCCTTGTCCGGCATGAGCAGGCCGCCGTGCACGCCGCGGAGGGTTACGCCCGCTCCACCGGCAAGGTGGGCTGCGTGCTGGTGACCTCCGGCCCCGGCGCCACCAACGCCGTGACGGGCCTGCTCGACGCGCTGTGCGACAGCATTCCGCTGGTCTGCCTGTCGGGGCAGGTGCCGACCCACCTGATCGGCAACGACGCCTTCCAGGAGGCCGACACCACCGGCATCACGCGCCCCTGCACCAAGCACAATTACCTGGTGAAGGACGTCAACCAGCTCGCCCGCACCATGCACGAGGCCTTCTACGTGGCGCGCAGCGGCCGTCCCGGCCCGGTGCTGGTTGACATCCCAAAGGATGTGCAGTTCGCCGACGGCACCTACATCCCGCCGACCGAGGTCAAGCACAAGACCTACCGCCCGCAGGTGAAGCCCGAGATTGCCCGCGTGGAGGAGGCCATCGAGCTGATCGCCACCGCCAAGCGCCCGATCTTCTACACCGGCGGCGGCGTGGTGAACGCCGGCCCGATCGCAGCCAAGCTGCTGACCCAGTTCGTGAAGATGACCGGCTTCCCGATCACCTCGACCCTGATGGGGCTGGGCGCCTTCCCGGCGTCGGACCCGCAGTGGCTGGGCATGTTGGGCATGCACGGCACGTACGAGGCGAACCTCGCCATGTACAACTGCGACGTCATGATCAACATCGGCGCCCGCTTCGACGACCGCGTGACCGGCAAGCTGTCGGAGTTCGCGCCGGGCTCGAAGAAGATCCACGTCGACATCGACCCCAGCTCGATCAACAAGAACGTCGCGGTGGACATCCCCATCGTCGGTGATGCCGGCGCCGTTCTGGAAGACATGATCCGCATCTGGAAGGCCCGCCAGAAGCGCGCCGACCAGACCGCCCTGAAGGAGTGGTGGGGTCAGGTCGAGGGCTGGCGCGCCCGCAACTGCCTGAACTACAACCGCACCGAGGCGGTCATCAAGCCGCAGTATGCGCTGGAGCGGCTGCGCGAGGCGCTGCGCGGCAAGAACCATTACGTGACGACCGAGGTCGGCCAGCACCAGATGTGGGCCGCCCAGTTCCTGCCCTTCGACGAGCCGAACCGCTGGATGACCTCCGGCGGCCTGGGCACCATGGGCTACGGCCTGCCGGCGGCCATCGGCGCGCAGCTCGCCCACCCCGACGCCATCGTCGTGGACGTGTCGGGCGAGGCGTCCTTCCTGATGAACATGCAGGAGATCGGCACGGCGGTGCAGTACCGCGCCCCGGTCAAGATCTTCATCCTGAACAACAAGTACATGGGCATGGTGCGCCAGTGGCAGGAGCTGCTGCACGGCTCCCGCTACTCCAACAGCTACTCCGAGGCGCTGCCCGACTTCGTGAAGCTGGCGGAAAGCTGGGGCTGCGTCGGCCTGCGCGCGACCACGGTGGCCGAGGTGGATGAGGTCATCGAGAAGATGCTCGCCGTCACCGACCGCCCCTGCATCATCGACATCGCCGTGGACCCGAAGGAGAACTGCTTCCCGATGATCCCCGGCGGCAAGGCCCACAACGAAATCCTGTTCGGTCCGGAGGACAGCCCGTCCGACGCCACGCCGGAAGACGGCATGGTGCTGGTCTGATCGCGGCGACCAAGACGAACGGTTGAAGGCCCTCTGGCGGAGTACGGATCGTGGAAGAGAAGATCGAGAAGCACACCATCGCCGTGCTGGTGGACAACGAGCCGGGCGTGCTGGCCCGCGTCATCGGCCTGTTCTCGGGCCGCGGCTACAACATCGAAAGCCTGACGGTGGCGGAGGTGAACAACGCCGACCACCTGTCGCGCATCACCCTGGTCACCTCCGGCACCCGCATGGTGGTGGAGCAGATCAAGGCCCAGCTCGACCGGCTCGTGCCGGTGCACAAGGTGCACGACCTGACGGACGAGGGACCGTCGGTGGAGCGCGAACTGGCGCTGGTCAAGGTTGCCGGCACCGGCGAGCGCCGCATCGAGGCGCTGCGCCTGGCCGACATCTTCAAGGCGAAGGTGGTGGACGCCACCCTGACATCCTTCGTGTTCGAACTGACCGGCACGACGGCGGAGGTCGACGACTTCGTCGGGCTGATGGCCCAGCTCGGCCTCGTCGAGGCCAGCCGGACCGGCGTCGTCGCCATGTCCAAGGGAGCCACCGGGTTCTGATCCCGGCCTTATGACGGCGGGCCATGAGTGTGAAGCGACCCAGCCCGCCGTCCTTTATCCGCCTACCGAACAGTGTTCTGCTTGACGCGGCCCTTTCGCCGGTGGAGTAATTCCGCTGCGCAAAACTCGCACCACCAGATCGAAAAATCCAAGGAAGACCACCATGCGCGTCTATTATGATCGTGATGCCGACGTGAACCTGATCAAGGGGAAGAAGGTCGTCATCGTCGGCTACGGCAGCCAGGGCCACGCCCACGCCAACAACCTGCGTGACAGCGGCGTGAAGGACGTGCGCATCGCCCTCCGCCCCGGCTCGGCCACCATCAAGAAGGCCGAGAACGCCGGCTTCACGGTCATGTCCCCGGCCGAGGCCGCCGCCTGGGCCGACGTGGTGATGATCCTCACCCCGGACGAGCTGCAGGCCGACCTCTACCGCGACGATCTCGCCAAGAACCTGAAGGAAGGCGCCGCCCTGGCCTTCGCGCACGGCCTGAACGTGCACTTCAACCTGATCGAGCCGCGCGCCGACCTCGACGTGTTCATGATCGCGCCGAAGGGCCCCGGCCACACCGTCCGCGGCGAGTATCAGCGCGGCGGCGGCGTGCCCTGCCTCGTGGCCGTGCACCAGAACGCCTCGGGCAACGCGCTGGACATCGCCCTGTCCTACGCCTCGGCCATCGGCGGCGGCCGCGCCGGCATCATCGAGACCACCTTCAAGGAAGAGTGCGAGACCGACCTGTTCGGCGAGCAGGCTGTGCTCTGCGGCGGCCTGACCGAGCTGATCAAGGCCGGCTACGAGACGCTGACCGAGGCCGGCTACGCCCCGGAGATGGCCTATTTCGAGTGCCTGCACGAGGTGAAGCTGATCGTCGACCTCATGTATGAGGGCGGCATGGCCAACATGCGCTACTCGATCTCCAACACCGCCGAATACGGCGACTACAAGACCGGCCCGCGCATCATCACCCCGGAGACCAAGGCCGAGATGAAGCGCGTTCTGGAGGACATCCAGACCGGCCGCTTCGTCCGCGATTGGATGCTGGAGTGCAAGGCCGGCCAGCCGTCCTTCAAGGCGACCCGCCGCCGCAACGCCGAGCATTCGATCGAGCAGGTCGGCGAGAAGCTGCGCGCCATGATGCCCTGGATCGCCGAGCGCCGTCTGGTCGACAAGTCCAAGAACTGATCGGTTCCTGGATCGAGAAACGGGAAAGCGCGCCGCGAGGCGCGCTTTTTCGTTTGTGGGGCCGCTGCACTGTCTTGCCCCCACCCCGGCCCTCCCCCGCTGCGCAGGAGAGGGAGACGATGCGCAGCGGCGGCAGTTCCCTCCCCTGCGTCAGTGGGGGAGGGTCGGGGAGGGGGCAACCGCTCGCTTTCCCTTACACATCCCCCCGCGACCGATCCGCCTTCGGGCGCTCGTCGAGCAGCGGCCGGCCGGTGTGCACGAAATGCACCACCTCCGCGATGTTGGTCGCGTGGTCGCCGATGCGCTCCAGGCTCTTGGCGATGAACAGCAGATGCATGTGGGCGGTGAACATCTCCGGCAGGCGGGCCGCCGACTGGTTGATGCTCTCGCACAGGCTGGTGTAGAGCGCGTCGACCTCGTCGTCGGTGCGCCAGACGCGCAGCGCCAGCTCGACGTCGCCGTCCACGTAGGCATCCACCGCGGTGGTCAGGCGCTGGCGCACCAGGCGGCCCAGATTGGGCAGGGTGCTCATCGCCGGGGATTCGGGAAACTCCGCCACGGAGACGGCGCGGCGGGCGGTGTTGGCGGCGTGGTCGCCGACGCGCTCCAGATTGCCGGCGATCTTCAGGGCGGCGATCACCTCGCGCAGGTCGTCGGCCACCGGTTGGCGCAGCACCAGCATGCGCATGCAGTTCGCCTCGATCTCGTGCTCGTAGCTGTCGAGCCGCGCGTCTGACTCGACGATGGCGCGGGCCTGCTCCGGGTTCCGCTGGGTCAGGCAGGTCAGCGCGCCGTCCAGCTGGGTTTCCGCGGCGCCCGCCATCTGCACGATGCTGGCCTTCAGCCGCTTCATGGCGTCTTCGAACGCGGTGACGATGTGCGGGGCGGGGTGCTTCATGGGGCTGGCCTTATCGGTGCGGCGGACGGCCGGAAATCTTACCGTCTCGCAGCCCCGCAGGCCAGTGCCGTTGCCGCGGGGTGGCGCGGCGGGCGCCGCACGGGAACGGTTGATTTCGCATGTGCGAAATGGCAAGAGTCCGGCCCTTCTACCCCTTATGACCAAGCACGGACGCCGACCGTCATGATCGAACGCCGTTTCGAACAGATCATCTTCGCCAGCCGCTGGCTGCTCGCCCCCTTCTATCTGGGGCTCGTCGTGTCGCTGGTGCTTCTGCTGACGAAGTTCACGCAGGAGATCTTCCACATCGTCCCGCATGTGCTGGAGATGCAGGAAAAGGACGTGCTGCTGGCCGTGCTGACCCTGATCGACCTGTCGCTGGCCGGCAACCTGCTGCTGATGGTGATCTTCTCGGGATACGAGAACTTCGTGTCGAAGATCGACGTGGCCGATCACAAGGACCGTCCGGACTGGATGGGCAAGGTCGACTTCGGCGGGCTGAAGCTGAAGCTGATCGCCTCCATCGTGGCGATCTCCGGCATCCACCTGCTGAAGAGCTTCATGAACATCGACAACACCAGCAAGGAAAACCTGATGTGGATGGTCATCGTCCACATGACCTTCGTGGTGTCGGGCGTCCTGCTGGCCCTGATGGACCGGCTGGAGGGAAGCCATCACGGAGCGCACGGCAAGGCTGCGGCCGCGGCGAAATCCGACCATCATTGAGGCCGCCGGAGGGGGCCGGCACCGGGGCGCCGGAGCGGTTTCAAACCCGACACAAAGCCGTTGCGGCGGGTTGGGAATCAGCCTAAGGATACCCCCGCCGCGAGCGGGGCGTTTGGCCGGACGCCGGAGGCTTCCTCCTCCTGTTGACGGAAAATTAACCCTGACACGGCAGTGTGGCGGGCACCGAATGATGGCGATCCGCCAGCATCTCGGGGACTGGACATTCCGCCGGGACCGGCCTTGCCTCAAGGACCGCCTCCCATCGACCAGAGCGCCGGACCGGCGCCGGCACCCGCCCCACGGGCGTCGGCAACAGGGCTCGGCAAGGCGTGCCGGCTGCACTCTCCGCTTGAGCGCGAAGGGGCATTCGTCTATGGAACCGTTGGCGGGCGTGGCCCTCCGCATCGGAGCGGGCACATCGCCGGCAAGGCCGTCTCAACCGCAATGAAGAGTTAGTCGGGTCCATGCTTTCCAAACTCCTCGGCGTGCTTTCCGCCGACATGGCGATCGATTTGGGGACGGCCAACACCCTGGTCTATGTCAAGGGCCGCGGCATCGTTCTGAACGAACCCTCGGTCGTGGCCATCGCCAACGTCCGCGGCAAGAAGCAGGTGCTGGCCGTCGGCGACGAGGCGAAGATGATGCTGGGCCGCACGCCCGGCAACATCCAGGCCATCCGCCCCCTCCGCGACGGCGTCATCGCCGACTTCGAAGTCGCCGAGGAGATGATCAAGCACTTCATCCGCAAGGTGCACAACCGGCGCAGCTTCGCCAGCCCGCAGGTCATCATCTGCGTGCCGTCGGGCTCCACCGCCGTGGAGCGCCGCGCGATCCAGGAATCGGCGGAGGCCGCCGGCGCCCGCCGCGTCTTCCTGATCGAGGAGCCGATGGCCGCCGCGATCGGCGCCGGGCTTCCGGTGACGGAGCCGACCGGCTCCATGGTCGTGGACATCGGCGGCGGCACCACCGAGGTGGCCGTCCTGTCGCTGGGCGGCATCGTCTATTCCCGCTCGGTCCGCGTGGGCGGCGACAAGATGGACGAAGCCATCATCGGCTACATCCGCCGCACCCACAACCTGCTGGTCGGCGAAGGCTCGGCGGAGCGGATCAAGAAGGAAATCGGCTCGGCCTGCCCGCCGGAAGACGGCGAGGGCCGCATCCTGGAGATCAAGGGCCGCGACCTGATGAACGGCGTGCCCAAGGAGCTCATCATCTCCGAGCGGCAGATCGCCGAGTCCCTGGCGGAGCCGGTGTCGGCCATCGTCGAGGCGGTGAAGGTCGCGCTGGAGCACACGGCGCCGGAACTGGCCGCGGACATCGTGGACAAGGGCATCGTGCTGACCGGCGGCGGCGCCCTGCTGGGCAACTTGGACTTCGTCCTGCGCCACGCCACCGGCCTGCCGGTGTCGATCGCCGACGACCCGCTGTCCTGCGTCGCGCTGGGCACCGGGCGGGCGCTGGAAGAGATGAAGACGCTGCGAAACGTCTTGGTCAGCGCCTACTGATTGGTGTATTGCTCGGTTGGGTTCCCCCGGTGGTTCGTCCATTCGCCGGCGTAGCCGGGGGCGGATCGCGTACCTGGACGGGATGATCCTGTGAAGCCTCGCAATTCCGGTTCCGTCGTGCGCCTTGCCGCTCCGCTGCGGGCGCTCGCCCAGCGCTTCTCCTTTCTCTTGCTGGTGCTCGCTTCCATCGCCCTGATGATGGTGGGCCGGATCGACGCGCTGTCGGTGGACAGCGCGCGCGCTCGGGTGACCGACGCCTTCGCCCCGATCCTCGACGCGATCTCGCGCCCCGCCGCCACCGCCGCCCATGTCGTGGAGTCGGTGGTCGAGGTGCAGAACGCCTTCGAGGAGAACCAGCGGTTGAAGGCGGAGAACGCGCGGCTGCTGCAGTGGAAGCAGGCGGCGCTGCGGCTGGAGGCGGAGAACATCAGCCTCCGCTCGCTGCTGAAGGCGACGCCGGAGCCGTCCTCCTCCTTCATCACGGCACGCGTCATCGCCGCTCCCGGCAGCTCTTTCCTGCGCACGCTGGTGGTCACCGCCGGCCGCCGCGACGGGGTGCGCAAGGGGCAGGCGGCCATCGCCGGCAGCGGGCTGGTCGGCCGGGTGATCGAGGTCGGGGAGTGGTCGGCGCGCGTCCTCCTGCTGACCGACATCAACACACGCATCCCCGTGGTGCTGGAGCGCTCGCGCCAGCGGGCGGTGATGGCGGGCGATAATTCCGACCAGACGCGGCTCCTTTACCTGCCGCCGGAAGCCCCGGTGCAGGTGGGCGAGCGGGTGGTGACCTCCGGTCATGGCGGGCAGTTCCCGCCGGGCCTGCCGGTGGGCGTGGTGTCCTCGGCTGGTGAACGTGGCGTCCGGGTGCAACCGAACGTCGATCTTTCGCGGGTCGAGCACCTGCAGCTGGTCGAGTTCAGCCTGCCGGGAAGCGAGTCGGAACCGTCATCCGAGTCGAAATGACGCTGACCCTGTGGCAGCGGCTGGACAAGACGGGGCGGAATCTCGCCCCGTTCGCGGTGACGGTCATGCTGGCGCTGGCCGGGATGATCCCGGTGCCGCTGCCCGGCTATGCGTCGGTGGCGCCTTTCCTGACCGCCATCGCCGTCTATTATTGGGCGATTCATAGGCCCGACCTGATGGGGCCGGGCACCGCCTTCCTGATCGGGTTGCTGCAGGACCTGCTGACCGGCGGACCGCTGGGGGTGAACGCGCTGGTGCTGGTGCTGGTCCATTGGGCGGTGTCCAGCCAGCGGCGCGTGCTGGCGTCCAGCACCTTCGCCCTGATGTGGTTCGGCTTCGGGCTGGTCATGATGGGCGTGGCCTGCATTCAATGGCTGGCCTTTTCGGCGCTCCAGGCGACGGTGCTGCCGTTCCGGCCGGCGCTGTTCCAGGCGCTGTTGACCATGGCCTTCTTCCCGGCGATCGCCTGGATGCTGATCCGCGTCCACCGTGCGTTTCTGCAGGGATAGCCGGCAAGGGTGACGGGCAGGGATGATCTGGCAGAGGATGTGAGCCTTTGACTGCGATGGACCGCGACACCGACCGCTACCGCCTGCTGACCCGCCGCGCCGCCGTGCTGGGCGGGCTGAAGCTCGCCGGTCTGTCCGCTCTGGTCGGGCGGCTCTATTACCTTCAGGTGGTGGAATCCGCGCGCTACACCATGCTGGCGGAGGAGAACCGCATCAGCCTGCGGCTGGTCGCTCCGTCGCGCGGCACCATCGTCGACCGGTTCGGCGCGCCGTTGGCGGTGAACCAGCAGAACTACCGCGTCGTCGTGGTGTCGGAGCGCACGCGCAACATCCAGGACACGCTGGACAAGATCTCCAAGATCGTCCCGCTGACCGATGGCGACCGCCGCCGCGTGATGCGCGAGCTGCACCGCAAGCGCCGCTTCGTGCCGGTCACCGTGCGCGAGAACCTGACCTGGGAACAGGTCGCCACCATCGAGATGAACACGCCGGACCTGCCGGGCGTCGCCATCGAGGTCGGCGAGATCCGCCACTACCCGGAGGCGGAGGCGACCGCCCACATCCTGGGCTATGTCGGCGCCGTGTCGGAGGCGGAGCTAAACGGCGACCCGGTGCTGTCGCTGCCCGGCTTCCGCATCGGCAAGGCCGGGATGGAGAAGTATCACGAGAAGGCGCTGCGCGGCACGGCGGGCACCAGCCAGCTCGAAGTCAATGCGGTCGGGCGCGTTATCCGTGAGCTGTCGCGCGACGAGGGTCAGCCGGGCCGCGAGGTCCAGCTGACCATCGACATCGGCCTGCAGAAATTCGTGCAGCAACGGCTGTCGCAGGAGGTCAGCGCCTCCTGCGTGGTGATGGACGTGCACACCGGCGGCATCTACGCCCTGTGCTCGCATCCCAGCTACGACCCCAACCAGTTCACCATGGGCATCAGCGCCGAGCTGTGGGAGGAGCTGCTGTCCAACCAGGCGACCCCGCTGAACAACAAGGCGGTGGCCGGGCAGTACCCGCCGGGTTCCACCTTTAAGCCGGTGGTGGCTCTGGCGGCGCTGGAGTCTGGCCTGATCAGCCGCAACCACACGGTCTTCTGCCCGGGCCACATGGACCTCGGCGACCACCGCTTCCACTGTTGGAAGAAGGGCGGGCACGGCACGGTGGACGTCGTCGGCGCGCTGCGCCATTCCTGCGACGTGTGGTTCTACGACGTATCGCGGCGCATCGGCATCGACCGCATCGCCGAGATGGCCAACCGCTTCGACATGGGGCAGCTGACCGGGCTGGACCTGCCGCACGAGCGGCCGGGCCTGATCCCCTCCATCGACTGGAAGAAGGGCGCGCTCGGCAAGCCCTGGGCGCAGGGCGAAACGCTGATCGCGGCGATCGGGCAGGGCTACGTGCTGTCCACGCCGATGCAGCTCGTCGCCATGACCGCGCGGCTGGCCAACGGCGGCTTCGCGGTGAAGCCCCACCTGACCAAGCAGATCAAGGCGCTGTCGGGCGAACAGACGAGCTGGCCGCCGATCGGGGTCAAGAAGGAAAATCTCGACCTCGTCCTGCGCGGCCTCTACGAGGTGACCAACGCGCCGAACGGCACCGCCTACAAGTCGCGCATCACCGAACCCGGCTATGAGATGGCCGGCAAGACCGGCTCCGCCCAGGTTCGCCGCATCACCATGGCCGAGCGCAGCACCGGCGTGAAGAAGAACGAGGACCTGCCCTGGCGGGAGCGCGACCACGCGCTGTTCATCTCCTATGCGCCGGTCAGCTCCCCGCGCTACGCCTGCGCGGTGTTCGTGGAGCATGGCGGCGGGGGGTCCACCGCGGCGGCGCCGATCGCGCGGGACATCCTTCTGGAATGCCAGAAACGCGATCCGGGCCGCGCCGCCGTGGCGGAAAGCGCCCCGCCGCCCCCGCCGCCGGGGGGAACCCGGGGCTAGGGGCTCTGGAGACGCGCGGCCGGTCAGGCCGCGCGCACCTCGGACAGGAACTGATCCACCTCGCGCTTCAGGCTCGATGCGCGTTCGGCCAGTTGGTCGGCCGCCTCCTTCACGCTGTGGGTGGCGGTGCTGGTCTCCGACTCCGCCTGCTGGATGCCGGCGACGTTGCTGGACACCTCCGCGGTGCCGCTGGCGGCCTGCTGGGCGTTGCGGCTGATCTCGCCGGTCGCGGCACTCTGCTGTTCGACGGAAGCGGCCATCTCCGCGGTGGAGCGGTCGATGTCCTCCACCTGGGTGATGATGGCGCGCATCGCGTCCACCGTCCGGCCGGAGGCGCTCTTCACCGCGGCGATCTGGTTGCCGATCTGCTCGGTCATCGCGTGGGTCTGGTTGGCGAGATTCTTCACTTCGCTCGCCACCACGGCGAAGCCCTTGCCGGCCTCCCCGGCGCGGGCGGCCTCGATGGTCGCGTTCAGCGCGAGCAGATTGGTCTGGGCGGCGACGGCGTTGATGGAGGCGACGATCTGGTCGACCTGCTCGATGGCGGCGGACAGGGAATCGAGCTGGGCCTGGGCCAGATTGGCCCCATCCGCCGCGGCCTTGGAGCGGGCGGCGGCACGGGTCACGCGCTCGGCCAGTTCGTGGATGGAGGCGGACATCTCCTCCGACGCCGAGGCGACCGTCTGCACGTTGGCGCTGGCCTCCTCCGATGCTCCGGCCACGGCGTTGCATTGGGCGCCGACCTCCTCGACCGCGGAGGCGAGCTGTGCGGCCGTGGCCTGAAGCTCCGTCGCGGCGCCGCCGACGTCGTTGACGATGACGCCCACCTGCGATTCGAAGCGGCCGGCCAGCGCGAGCATCGACGCGCGCTTCTCCGCCTGGGACCGGGCCTCCGCCTCCTTGGCCTCGCGCTCCATCGCGCGGCTGTGGAGGAGGTTGCGCTTGAACACGTCCGCGGTGGCGGCGATCGCGCCGACTTCATCCTTGCGGTCGGTGCCGTACACCTCGGTGTCCAGCTTGCCGTCGGCCAGCCCACGCAGGCAGGCGACGATGGCGGTCACCGGGCGGACGATGCCGAACTGCGACATGAGCCAGCCCAGCAGCAGCCCGACGAGAATGCCGACCGCGGCCGCCGCGATGAGCTGGACGGCCCGCCGCTCCGCCAGTTGGGAGGCGTCGTCGGACAGCCGTGCCGCCTTGTCGTCGGTGTAGGCGGTGTATTTGACGCTCAGATCCTGGAGCTTCCGCGCGGCGACGGCACTGTTCTCGACCGAAGAGAGAATGTCCTGATGGAATCCGACGGCGCCCTTCGCGTTGATCTGACGGGCGACAGCCAGAGTCTGTTCCAATTGAGTCTTGTAGAGCGACAGCGCCGTTTCGAAGTCTGCCAGCAAGCGCTTCTGCTCGGGGTCGGCGGTTTCCTTGACCCTCGTGAGGTTCGTGGACAGCGTTTCGCGGCCCGTCGTGATGGAGGGCAGGACCTCCGGCAGGTCGGCCGGGTTGGCGGCAAGGCGGTATTCGTCGCGGAGCAGTTCAGCCACCAAGCGATTCAGCCGCGCGCCGACCCTCATGTCATCGCCGGAAGCCTTGATCTCGTCGGTGGCGCGGCTCAGCGCGTCCAATCCGGAGACTGACGTCGCCGTGATGCCCGCGCAGATGGCTCCCAGCAAGATGATGATGGACAAGATTTTCGTGGATATCTTGAGGTTGCTTAGAAGCATGGTGGTTCTCTCTTTTTTGACATGGCGGATTGGATGCGCCATGGCAGGTATCGAACGGAGACCCTCGACTGCATACGGTAGTGTGTAAGTTTCTTACCTATTTTACATCTAAACATTTATCATCTGGATGTGACATGCGGTTTTGCGCCGCGATATCGTTCAGGAACCGACGGCCCGCCGGTTTGTTTTTTGAAGGATTAAAATCTGGGTGGGCAAAAATGGCTGGCGGACTGACCAATTGGCTGGTCGATGTGATGCACACGATGAATTACGTCGGCATCTTCCTGCTGCTGGTCCTGGCGCGGGTCATCCCGCCGGTTCCCGCGGAATCGGTCATTCCATTGGCCGGCATCGCGGCGGCGCAGGGCGAGTACAATCTGCTCGGCGTTGCCTTGGCCGGTGGGTTGGGCTCGCTGGCCGGGCAGCTGGTCTGGTTCCTGCCCAGCCGTCTGATGGGCCGCGACCGGTTGGAAGCCTTTTTAAAACGCTACGGCCATTGGCTGACGATCCACCCCAAGAAGGTCCGACGAAGCACGGAGTGGTTCGGAAAGCATGGTGGGATCGCCGTCTTCCTGACCCAGCCGGTGCCGGGGGTGCGGACGCTGATCTCGATCCCGGCGGGGGCCTGCCGGATGTCGATCCCGCTCTACTGCCTCTATTCCGGAGCCGGCTCGATCCTGTGGACTCTGCTGCTCGCCTGGACCGGCTACATGCTGTCCCGCTGGCCTTTCGCGCACAGCCTCGTGGGCTACTTCACCGTGGGCCTGCTGGTGGTCCTGGTCGGGCTGTACCTGTACCGGCTGGCCAGCCATTTCCACGGCATCCGTCGCGCCCAGAAATCGTCGCGTGGACCGGACGGCGATCCTCCCGTGGCGGGGGCACCGCTCAGTCCTTAAGGCTCAGCCCGTAGGGATCAGCCCATGGCCCAGCCGGCCATACCGGTGACGGCCATGCCGAGCGCCCAGAGACCGAAGGCCGCCAGCGCCACCCCCGTGCAATGGTTCAGCCGGGTCAACCCGCGGTCGGAGATGCGGTGGCGAACGGCGGCGACGCCCATGGACAAGGTGAACCACCACAAGGATGCGCCGATGAAGACTCCGGCCACCAGCGTGGAGGCGTCCACCCGCCCCAGATTGCCGCCCAGCCCGAAGCCGGCGAAGATGGCGATGAAGGCCATGATGGTCGCCGGGTTGGTCAGGGTTAGCGACAGGCCGGTCATGAAACCGCCGAGGAAGGACGGCGTGTCGGGCGCGCTGGCGGCCTCGCGCTCCTCATCCTCGGGCTTCTGGCGGAAGGTGCGGATCGCGACGACGAGCAGGAAGATGCCGCCGACGAGCTGGAAGGCGATCTCATGCCCCTGAAGGAAGTCCAGGGCGGCAGACACGCCGAAGGCGGCGATGGCGCCGTAGATGGTGTCGGCCACGGCCGCACCGAACCCGGTGAAGAAGCCCATCAGCGGTCCGTGCTGGAGCGTGCGCCGGATGCAGAGCAAGCCGATGGGACCGACGGGGGCGGCGATGGCGATCCCAAGGACGATGCCCTGCAGCAGCACCACCAGACCATGCACGCCGATCACCTCATCCAATATGCGATTCCCCCTGCGGACAATGGCGGGCGTGATAGCGGCCTACCGCCCTTCCGTCAACCGGCGTCGCGGGAGGGGGGCCCGTCCGGCCTGTGACCTGCGGCGGCAATCCCCCTGTTACGGGTCGGGAGGGTTGGATATCCTGGGAGTCACGACCCGGCAGGCGGGCAAACCGGAACGGGGAAGCGGAACGATGACGATGACGCGCATTCTGAGCATCCTGGCCCTGTCGCTGACGGCGGCGACCGTTCCCGCCGCGGGCCCGGCCCTGGCGGCGGACGAGTTCATGCCGGCGGTGGTGTTCGACCAGGGCGGCAAGTTCGACAAGTCCTTCAACGAGGCCGCCTACAACGGGGCAGAGCGCTTCAAGAAGGAAACCGGGATCGTCTACCGCGAGTTCGAAGTCACCAGCGAGAGCCAGCGCGAGCAGGCGCTGCGCAACATGGCGCGGCGCGGCGCCACCGTCATCACGGCGGTCGGCTTCTCCCAGTCCGCCGCTGTGGACAAGGTGTCGCGGGAGTATCCCAACACGAAATTCTGCCTGATCGACGACAAGCTGGAGCTGCCCAACGTCCAATCGGTGACCTTCAAGGAGCATGAAGGGTCCTTCCTCGTCGGCATGCTGGCGGCGCTGGCCTCGCAGAGCGGGAAAGTCGGCTTCATCGGGGGCATGGACATTCCGCTGATCCGCAACTTCCTGACCGGCTACGAGCAGGGCGTTCGCCATGTGAAGGCGGACGGCGAGGTCTTCACAAACATGACCGGCACCACCCCCGCCGCCTGGAACGACCCCACCCGCGGGGCGGAGCTGGCCAAGAGCCAGTTCGGGCGCGGCGCCGACGTGGTCTTCGCGGCGGCCGGGGCGACCGGGCTGGGCGTTCTCCAGGCCGCGGCGGACGGCGGCAAGCTGGGCGTCGGGGTGGACAGCAACCAGAACTGGATTCATCCGGGCAAGATCCTGACCTCGATGGTCAAGCGGGTGGACGTGACCGTCTACGACTGCATGAAGTCGGCCAGGGACGGCAGCTGGACGCCGGGCCACCGCGTCGTCGGGCTGAAGGAGGAGGGCGTCGGCTACGCGCTCGACGAGAACAACCGCAAACTGGTCACGGCCGAGATGGAAAAGGCCGTCGAGGAGGCCAAGCGCAAGATCATCGCGGGTGAGCTGGTGGTGACGCCGTATCAGCCGTGAGCTGAGTTTCCGCGTCGTCGACCATTGCCCCCTCCCTAACCCTCCCCCGCTGACGCAGGGGAGGGGATTAAGCCCCCTCTCCTGCGAAGCGGGGGAGGGAAGGGGCCCGCGGCGAAGCCGTGGGAAGGGTGGGGGCAAGAACCTTTCCATAAAAGATACCCCATGCCCCAACACTCTCCCGCCCTGGAAACCCGCGGCGTCAACAAGTGGTTCGGTGCCAACCACGCCAACCGCGACGTGTCGCTGGCCGTGCCGAAGGGCACCATTCACGGCGTGATCGGCGAGAACGGCGCCGGCAAGTCGACGATCATGAGCATCGTCTACGGCTATCTGCCCGCCGACGGCGGCGCCATCCTGGTGGACGGCCGCCCGGTGGCGGTGCGCAGCCCGCGCGATGCCTTGGCCGCCGGGATCGGCATGGTCCACCAGCATTTCATGCTCGTCGATCCCTTTACGGTGCTGGAGAACGTGCTGCTGGGGGCGGAGGGCGGCGTCACCCTGGCCGCCGGGATGGCGCGGGCGCGGGTGGAGATGACCCGGCTCGCCCGCGACTACGGGCTGGAGGTCGACCTCGACCGCCCGGTCGGTGAGCTGCCGGTGGGCGCTCAGCAGCGGGTGGAGATCCTCAAGGCGCTCTACCGCGGCGCCGACATCCTGATCCTCGACGAGCCGACCGGCGTCCTCACCCCGCAGGAGACCGACCACCTCTTCCGCATCCTCCGCGCGCTGCGCGAGCAGGGGAAGACGGTCGTCATCATCACCCACAAGCTGCGCGAGATCATGGAGCTGACCGACAACGTGACGGTCATGCGCCGCGGGCAGGTGGTGGCGAACGTCGCCACCGCCCGAACCAGCCGCGAGGAACTGGCCGAGCTGATGGTTGGGCGCAAGGTGCTGCTGCGGGTGGAGAAGGCGCCGGTCACGCCCGGCCCGGCGGTGCTGGAGGTCGCCGGCCTGCGCGTGCGCGATGGCGCCGGGGTGGAGCGGGTGAAGGGCGTCGGGCTGACCGTGCGCGCCGGGGAGATCGTCGGCATTGCCGGCGTGTCGGGCAACGGTCAGTCCGAGCTGCTGGAGGCGCTGGCCGGGATGCGCCGGCCGGCCGGCGGTTCCGTCCGCCTGCGCGGGGAGGAACTGACCGCCACGCCCGAGCGCTTCACCGCGCGGGGGCTGCGCGCGCTCGGCGTCGGCCATGTGCCGGAGGATCGGCAGCGGGTCGGCCTCGTCACGAGCTTCGAGGCGCAGGAGTGCGCGATCCTCGGCCACCAGGGTGATCCGGCCTTCAACGGGCGACTGCTGATGGACCGCCGCGCGCTGTTCGACCGCTGCGCCGCCGAGATGGACGCCTACGACGTGCGCCCGCGCGACCCGCGCCTGCCCGCCGCCAACTTTTCCGGCGGCAACCAGCAGAAGATCGTCCTGGCCCGCGAGATGGAGCGGAACCCCGACCTGCTGCTGGTCGGCCAGCCCACCCGCGGCGTGGACATCGGCGCCATCGAGTTCATCCACCGCCGTCTGGTGGCTCTGCGCGACCAGGGCAAGGCAATTCTGCTGGTGTCGGTGGAACTGGACGAGATCCGCGCCCTGTCCGACCGCATCCTCGTCATGTTCGACGGCCGTCTGGTGGGCGAGGTCGCCCCGGACGACGCGGACGAGCGGCGCCTCGGCCTGATGATGGCCGGGGTGGCGGAGGCAGCGTAAGGTTGACCCCGAACGCTCCCGCTTGCGCTGGCCCCGTGCGCGGGGCACTTTCCAGTGGGCAGGGACGTTCGAGCCGTCCGGCTGGTGAACGGGCGTGACCACGGATGGAGCCGGGATGGCGCAGGACGCGGCGCAGGGGGTGACGAGCCGGGGCTTCGGCCGGCCGGGCGAGGTGCCCGGCTGGGTCGGCTACGCGCTCCTGCCGCTGCTGAACCTGCTCGCTGCCCTGGTCCTGTCCGGGCTGGTCATCCTGGTGATCGGCGAGAACCCGCTGGACGTGCTGGCGCTGCTGGTGACCGAGGCGGTCGGTTATCCCGAGGCCATCGGCTACACCCTCTACTACACAACCAGCTACATCTTCACCGGGCTGGCGGTCGCCATCGCCTTCCATTGCGGGCTGTTCAACATCGGCGGGGAGGGGCAGGCCTATCTCGGTGGGCTGGGGGCCGGGCTGGTCGGTCTGGCGCTGACCGGCTGGCCCTGGCCGGTGGCGGCGCTGGGGGCGGTGGCCCTGTCGGCGCTGTTCGGGGCGGCCTGGGGAGCGGTTCCCGGCTGGCTCCAGGCCAGGCGCGGCAGCCACATCGTCATCACGACGATCATGTTCAACTTCATCGCCGCGGCGATCATGACCTATCTGCTGGTGGACGTGCTGATCCGCCCCGGATCGCAGTCGCCGGAAACGCGGGAGTTCGATCCCGGCGTCTGGCTGCCGACCATGGACCGGGCGCTCGGCTGGATCGGCGTCGCCATCCCGGCCTCGCCGCTGAACCTGTCCTTCCTGTGGGCGCTGGCCTGCTGCGCGCTGTTCTATCTGTTCCTGTGGCGGACCCGCTGGGGCTACGAGATCCGCACGGTCGGGCGGAACGAGCGGGCGGCGGTCTACGCCGGCATTTCCCCGGCGCGGAACATCATCCTCGCCATGGCGATCTCCGGGGCGCTTGCCGGCTTCGTCGGTGTGAACGAGATCATGGGGGTGCAGCATCGCATTCTGCTGAACTTCACCGGCGGGGTGGGCTTCGTCGGCATTGCCGTGGCGCTGATGGGGCGCAACCATCCGGTGGGAATCATCCTGGCGGCGCTGCTGTTCGGCGTGCTGGCGCAGGGGGGCGGGCAGGTGTCCTTCGAATACCCCACCGTGAACCGGGAGCTGGTGATGGTCATCCAGGGGCTCGTCATCCTGTTCGCCGGGGCGCTGGAGAACCTGTTCAAGCCGCGGGTCGAGGCGCTGTTCCGCCGCCGCGGCGGAGGCCATGATGGGGGAACAGCGCATGGATGACGCCCTGCTCGTCGTCCTGCTGCTGGCCGACGCCACCATCCGCGTGGCGACTCCGCTGGTGCTCGCCGCCTTCGCCGCGCTGTACAGCGAGCGGGCGGGGGTGGTGGACATCGGGCTGGAGGGCAAGATGCTGGCCGGCGCCTTCTTCGCCGCCGCCGTCGCCTCGTCCACCGGCAACCCCTGGCTGGGGCTGGGCGCCGCCGTCGCCGCCTCGGTGGCGCTGGCGCTGGTCCATGGCTTCGCCTGCATCACCCACAAGGGCAATCAGGTGGTGTCGGGCATGGCGATCAACATCCTGGTCGCCGGGCTGGCGCCGACTCTGGCCTACGCCTGGTTCCGCCAGGGCGGCCAGACTCCGCTGCTGCCGGGGGAGGCCCGGCTGCCGCAGGTCCATCTGCCGGGGGTCGAGGCGCTGTCCGGCATCCCGGTCCTCGGTCCCGTCTACCGGGAGTTGATCGACGACGCTAACGTGCTGATCTGGCTGACCGTTCTTCTGGTGGTGGCGACCCACTGGGTGTTCACCCGCTCGCGCTTCGGGCTGCGGCTGCGCGCGGTGGGGGAGAACCCGTCAGCGGTCGACACGGCGGGTCTGTCGGTCACGCGGTTGCGCTATCAGGCGGTGATCGTCACCGGGGTGCTGACCGGCATCGCCGGCGCCTATCTGTCCACCGCCCACGGCGCCGGCTTCGTGCGCGACATGACGGCGGGCAAGGGTTATCTGGCACTGGCCGCGCTGATCTTCGGGAAATGGCGCCCTTGGCCGACCTTGTTCGCCTGCCTGCTGTTCGCCTTCACCGACGCGGTGCAGGTCCGCCTGCAAGGCGTGCCGCTGCCGGTGGTGGGGGTGATCCCGGTGCAGTTCATCCAGATGCTGCCCTATGTGCTGACCGTGCTTCTGCTCGCCGGCTTCGTCGGCCGGGCGGTGGCGCCCCGGGCCAGCGGTGTCCCCTACGTGAAGGAGCGGTGATGGGCGAACCGACCGAATCCCATGGCGCATTGATCGCCGCCGCCCGCGACGCGATGGCGCAGGCCTACGCGCCCTATTCCCATTTTTCGGTTGGCGCGGCCATTTTGGGCGCATCCGGGCGCATCCACGCGGGGGCGAACGTGGAGAACGCCGCCTACCCGCAGGGTCAGTGCGCCGAGGCCTCGGCCATCGGGGCGATGATCCTGGCCGGGGACCGTAGCATCCAGGCGATCGCGGTGATGGGCGGCCAGACCGGCGACGGCCGGCTGTGCACACCCTGCGGCGGCTGCCGCCAGCGCCTGCGCGAGTTCGCCCGCCCTGACACGCCGATTCATGTCTGTGGACCGGAAGGGCTTCGCCAAACGTTTCGGTTGGACGAGTTGCTGCCGCACTCCTTCGGCCCCGACAATCTCGACTTCTGAGGGGAACTGACCGCCATGACCGCCGCACGCGCCGCCGCGGAAATCCTGCACCGGGTCCCCGGCTTCCGGCCGCGGGTGGGGATCGTGCTCGGCTCCGGCCTGGGCGGGGTCGCCGACCGGATCGAGGGGGCGACCGTCATGCCCTACGGCGACCTGCCCGGCTTCCCGCTGCCCAGCGTCGAGGGGCACATGGGCCGGCTGGTGCTGGGCCATCTTGGCGGCCAGCCCGTCGCCTGCATGCAGGGCCGCGTCCACGCCTATGAGGGCAACGGCTTCGACGCGCTGAAGACGGCGGTCCGCGCGCTGAAGCTGGCCGGCTGCGACACGCTGGTGCTGACCTGCGCCGCCGGCTCGCTGCGGGTGGAGGTCGGGCCGGGGCGGCTGATGGCGATTTCCGACCACATCAACATGCTGGGCGCCAACCCGCTGACCGGCCCCAACGAGGACAGCTTCGGCCCGCGCTTTCCCAGCATGACCGACGCTTGGGACCCGGCCCTGCGCGCGCTGATGCGGCGCCGGGCGCTGGAGCTGAACATCGATCTGGTCGAGGGCGTGTACGCCGCCTATCCCGGCCCCTCCTTCGAGACGCCGGCCGAGGTCCGGATGTTGAAGGTCCTGGGGGCGGACGCGGTCGGCATGTCCACGGTGCCCGAATGCATCGTCGCGCGGCATTGCGGCCTGCGGGTCGTGGGCTGCGCGGTCATCACCAACCTGGGGGTGGGACTCGGCGACGGGCCGGTGGACCATGACCAGACCCTGCGCGCCGCTTCGGCCGCCGCCTCCGACCTGGAGCGGCTGCTGGCCGGCTTTCTCGACGGGCTGAACATAGACGAAGGACGCCGGTCATGAAACTTCCCGCCGATCTGCAACGGGCGCTCGACAGCGCGGCCACCGTCAAGGCCGACGCCAAGGGGGCCGGCCGCGCCGTCGGCCTGCTCGACCTGACCAGCCTGAACGACGACGACACCGAGCAGACGGTGGAGGCGCTGTGCAAGCGCGCCGTCACCCCCGCCGGCAAGGTCGCCGCGGTGTGCGTCTGGCCCCGCTTCGTCAAGACCGCGCGCAAGGCGCTGAAGGGCAGCGGCGTGAAGATCGCCACCGTCGTCAACTTCCCCTCGGGCGAGGCGGACGCGGCGACGGTGGCGGCGGAGACCAAGGCGGCCATCAAGGACGGCGCGCAGGAGATCGACGTGGTGCTTCCCTACCGCGCCTTCATCGACGGCGCGCGCACCCAGCCGATGAACGTGATCCGTGCCTGCCGCGAGGCCTGCGGGAGCGACGTGACGATGAAGGTGATCCTGGAGTCCGGCTGCTTCCCCGATCCGGAGCTGCTGGCCTGGGCGGCCCGCGATTCCATTGCCGCCGGGGCGGATTTCCTGAAGACCTCCACCGGCAAGGTGCAGCCGGCGGCGACGCTGGAGGCGGCGGCGCTGCTGCTTCACGTCATCCATGAGTCGGGCAAGCCGGTGGGCTTCAAGGCGGCGGGCGGCATCCGCGACGCCGACGGGGCGGCGGCCTTCCTGGCGCTCGCCACCGCGATCCAGGGCAAGGGCTGGGCCAAGCCCGACACCTTCCGCTTCGGCGCGTCGGCGCTGCTGGATTCGCTGCTCGCCACCGCCGGCCATGGCGGCAAGGGTGAGGGAAAAGGCGAGGGCAAGGACAAGGACGGCAAAGACGGAAAGGGTGACGGCAAGGGCGGTGGGGTGGTTGCCCAGCCGGCCACCGCCGGCTATTGATCCGCGCGACAGACCAGACCACGGAACGGACGCACGGATGCTTCCCCAGGAACTGATTCGCAAGAAGCGCGACGGCGCATGCCTGGACGCGGCGGAGATCGGCGCCTTCGTGCGCGGCATCACCGACGGCTCGGTGACCGAAGGGCAGGCTGCGGCCTTCGCCATGGCCGTCTTCTTCCGTGGCATGACGCTGGAGGAGCGGGTGGCCCTGACGCTCGCCATGCGGGATTCCGGGACGGTGATGCGCTGGGACCATCTGGATCTGCCGGGACCGGTGGTCGACAAGCATTCGACCGGCGGCGTCGGCGACAAGGTCAGCCTGATCCTCGCCCCGGCGCTGGCCGCCTGCGGCGGCTTCGTGCCCATGGTGTCGGGCCGCGGGCTCGGCCACACCGGCGGCACGCTCGACAAGTTCGAGAGCATCCCCGGCTACCGCGCCAAGCCCGACCGGGCGACGCTGGAGCGGGTGGTGAAGGAGGTCGGCTGCGCGGTGATCGGCGCCACCGACGACATCGCCCCCGCCGACCGCCGGCTCTACGCCATCCGCGACGTGACGGCGACGGTGGAGACCATCGACCTGCTGACCTCCTCGATCCTGTCGAAGAAGCTGGCGGCGGGGCTGGACGCCCTGGTGATGGACGTGAAATTCGGCTCCGGCGCCTTCCTGCCCGACATCGCCAAGGCGCGGGAGTTGGCCGACAGCCTCGTCACCGTGGCCGAGGGCGCCGGGCTGCCCACCGTCGCCCTGCTGACCGACATGAACGAGGTGCTGGGCCTGACCGCCGGCAACGCGCTGGAGATGCGGGAGTGCATCGACATCCTGCGCGGCGGCGCGGCCGACTCCCGGCTCTACGAGGTCACCGCCGCCCAGGCCGCCGAACTGCTGGTTCTGGCCGGGCTGGCGCCGGACGTCGCGGCGGGGCGCGCCCGCTTCGACCAAGCGATGAGCAGCGGGCAGGCCGCCGAGCGCTTCGCCCGCATGGTCCACGCGTTGGGCGGCCCGGCGGACCTGCTGGACGCGCCGGACCGCCATCTGGACGCGGCCCCTGTCGTCCAGCCGGTCTTCGCCGAGCGGGCGGGCGTGGTGGCGGCCATCGACGTGCGGGCGGTCGGCATCGCCGTGGTGGCCCTGGGCGGCGGGCGGACCAAGACGACCGATCCCATCGACTTCGCGGTCGGGCTGGCCGACGTCGCCGGGTTGGGCGCCTCGGTGGGGCCGGCGGAGCGTCCGCTCGCCGTCGTCCACGCGCGCAGCGCGGCGCAGGCGAAGGACGCGGCGGCGCTGCTCCGCCGCGCCTTCACCGTGGCCGACACCGCCCCGTCGGCCGGGCCGCTGATCGCCGATCGCATCCGGCTGTAACATGCCGGCTTACGCGGCGCGGCGTTCGTCCTCGGTTTGCCGCGCCCGCACCGGCCCGACCAGCGCCTCTGCGGCACGGCGGCCCGAGATGACGCAGGCCTCCACCCCCGGACCGGGGAAGACCCCACCGCCGGCCAGCAGCAGGCCGGGCAGCGGCGACTTGGTGGGGAGCGCCGGATCGGTGCCGTAGATCGCCCCCTCCGTCGTGTGGGCGTAGCGGGCGAAGGTGGCGGCGCTGGCGTCCTGCCGGTGCAGGATGTGGCGCTCCAGCTCCGGGATCACGGCGGCGGCGGCGGCGATCATCGCGTCGCCCTCCCGCGTTTTCCGCGCGCGGTAGCCGGGGGCGGAGCGGTCCCAGGCGCCGCCCACCGGGTCGAGCCGCATCAGCGTCAGCGAGGCGCAGCCCGGCGGCGCGAGACTTGCGTCGTGGGCGGAGGGCAGGGCTACCGCCATCCCGGCATCCTTCAGAAAGGTCATGGCCGGCAGGTCGGGACGGATGTCCAGCGCCAGCGTGACCAGGAAGGCGGAGGTCGAAGGGCGCAGCGCCCGGCATCGCTCCACGCAACCGGCGGGCAGATGCTCTTCCCCCACCAGTTCCAACAGGGTTCGCCGCGCGTCGGCGTTGGAAATCACCGCTGCGGCGGTGATGCGCTCCCCGTCCAGAATCTCGACCCCGGCGGCCCGGCAACCCTCGACCAGGATGCGGCGGACGGGGGTGCGCAGCCGGACCTCGCCGCCCTTGGCGCGGATCGCCGCGACCAGCGCGTCGGCCAGCCGCTGCGATCCGCCCTCCGGATAAGCGCCGCCATCGAAGACATAGCCGAAGATCGGCGCCATCTGGGTGGCGCCCAGCCGCTCCGGCCGGTCCGACAGGTAGCCGGTCAGGCTGGACAGCAGGGCGCGGGCTCCGGCGTCGGGGACGTAATGCTCCAGCATCTCCAGAAAGCCGCGGTCCTGCCAGCGGAAGGCCTGCGGGCATTCCAGCGGGTAGGCGCGCATCGCCGCGACGCTGTCCGGGATGTGGGGAAGGCCGGTCTCGGCGCAGCCGCGGTAGAGGTCGCGGTAAACCCCGCGCATCTCCTCCAGAAAGGCGACGGCCCCGGCGGCGCTGCCGGGATGCTCCCGCGCGATCAGGGCGGCCAACCCCGCGGCGTCGTCGGGCAGTGGCTGAAGCACACCGTCGCGGACGATGCCGCGGGTCACCGGATGCCAGCGCACGCCGTCCGCCGCGCCGACCGTGCGCAGCAGATGCCCGAGCGGGCCGTCCGGACGGGTGCCGCTGATGTCATGCACCCCGGCGTCGAAGGTGAAACGCCCCACCGTCCCGTCGCGCAGCCGTACCCTGCGCTCCCAGGAGGAGCAGTAGCCGCCTGGCCGGTCGTGCGCCTCCAGGACGGTGACGCGGACCCCGGCCTCCGCCAGCAAGGCCGCCGCGGTCAGCCCGCCGATGCCGGCGCCCACGACGACGACGCCGTCCTTCTGCCCATGGACAGCGGGCGCGGGCCAGCGGTGCGGCTCCCGCTCGACCAGACGGCGGGCAAGGATCGGGGCAATGACCCGCTCCGGCAGGAAACGGCAAGCGGCGGCTTTCACCTTGGTGGCGAGTGTGGCGGTGAGCGAGGCTACGGTCGGCATGGCGGACCCTTGCGGTGATGGGGATGCCCGCCAGACTGTCCAAAGCGTCGGGCGGGGCCATCACCGATCCGCGAAAGGCCGGCTCCGCTTCGCCAAGCGCCCGCCCGTCGATTCACGAAGCGTGAATCGCCGGTGCCTTCCCCGGGCGATGTGGCGCGGGCCAGATCTGCGGTTGCGGCACTGGGCAGCGGTATGGTTGCTCAGATACTGTGCAATCATGACCCAAGCCGCCGCTCTTGCCGCCGCCGAAAACAACGATGACACCCGCCGTGCCATCGGCTGCTTCGTGCTGGCCATCTTCCTGTTCGCGGGCATGGACACGCTCATCAAATACTTGAGCAGCGGCTATCCGGTGGCGCAACTCATGTTCGCGCGGTCGGTGGTGGCGCTGGTGCTGGTCGGCGGCATTTCGGTGGCGCGCGGTGGCTGGGGCGGGATGCGCACCCGGCGGCCCGTCGCCCACGTCTTCCGCTCGCTGGCCGGGCTGCTGTCGATGGGTTGCTTCTTCTACGCCTTCCGGCATCTGCCGCTGGCCGAGGTCTATGTGCTGAGCTTCGCCGGGCCTCTGTTCATCACCGCGCTGTCGATGCCGCTGCTCGGCGAACCGGTGGGCTGGCGGCGCTGGGCGGCGGTGCTGGTCGGTTTCGGCGGCGTGGTGGTGATGGCCCGCCCGGAAGCCGACGCGCCGCTCCTGCCGATTGCCGTCGGCGTGGCCGCAGCCTTCTTCTACGCGTTGGCGATGATCGCGGTGCGCGGCCTGTCGCGGACGGAGAGCAACACGGCCATCGTCGTCTATCTGCTGCTGACCACCACGGTGGTGAGCGGCGTGGCGGCGATTCCCGACTGGGTGTGGCCGGGCGGGTTCGACCTCGGGCTGATGCTTCTGGTCGGCACGCTGGGCGGGGCGGCGCAGGTGCTGATGACCCAGGCCTTCCGCCTGGGCCGCGCCGCGGTGGTGGCGCCCTTCGAATACACGGGGATGATCTGGGCGACGCTGCTCGGCTTCCTGGTCTTCGGCGACGTGCCGACCCCCACGGTCCTGGCCGGGGCGGGGATCATCATTGCCAGCGGGCTCTACATCCTCTATCGGGAAACGCTGCGCCGCGGCGACTGACGGGTCAGGCGGCGGCGGGAAGCGCAACCCCGCCGTCGATGGCGCGCGGGCAGTCCGTCAGCGCGACGATCCGGCTGCGCTCCAGCACGCGCCGGATGCGCGGCGGGTGGTTCTCGAAGGCAATGGCGCCGCCGTGGTCGAGCACCGCGTTGCGCAGCGCCAGCAGAACGCCGATGCCGCAGGAATCGAGGACCTCCACCCGTTCCAGATCGACGCACAGGGTCACGGCCCGTGCCTCGGCGACGCGGCGGAGCAGCGGCGTCAGGCCGGGCAGGGCGGCGTGGTCGATCCGCCCCGACAGGACGGCCCGCAGCCCGCAGCCGCCCCGCGCCGTGGCGAAGGGGTGCAGGGTGACGGTGCTGTGCAACGGGGTGGGCCGCATGGTTCGGGGCGATTGTCCGGTTGGGGCGGCGGAAGGAACCACGGGAAGCGCGACTCTCCGGTGTCTGTTGCGTTGCGAAATTGTGAAAAGGCGCCGGGCCGCCGCTTGACAGCCGCGCGCCGGGCACACACTGTGCACACGAACGGCTGGGGTGCCTGCCGCAAGGCGGGCTGAGACCACACCCATCGAACCTGATCTGGGTCATGCCAGCGAAGGGAGCCAAGCGTTCGAGGCTGTGCCGCCGCTACACCCCAGGCCTCCTCGTCCTCGCGCGGTTCTTCGCCGGGCAGGAGGAGACATATCCATGCGGCGCTTCCTTTCCATCCTCTCGGCAACGATCTTTACGGCGGCCTTTTCGGCGTCCCTCCTGCCGGGCGCGGCGCGGGCGGGCGAGGCCTCGGTCCCCGTGCTGGTGCCGCTGACCGGCTTCCTGTCGCTGGAGGGGACGAGCCAGCGCAACGGCGCCGTCCTGGCGCTGAAGGACGCGCCTGCGGGCGTGGCGGTGCGGTCGGAGGTGATCGACACCGGCACCTCGCCGGAGGCCGCGGTCACGGCGCTGGAGCGCGCGGCGGGCGGCAAGGTCACGGCGGTGGCGGCCAGCATGCTGGGCACGCAGATGCTGGCGATGCTGCCGCTGGCCCAGGATTACGGCATTCCGCTGGTCACCGTGTCGGGCACGGCGAGCATCACCGAGCAGGGCAATCCCTGGGTCTTCCGCTTCTTCCCCGGCGACGCCGTGACCAAGGAGGCCCACGCCCGCTACGTGACGGAGGAATTGGGCAAGAAGCGCCCGGCGGTGATCTACCAGACGACCGCCTACGGGCAGAGTGGCAAGGCCCATCTGGAGCAGGCCTTCAAAAAGCTCGGCGTCGAGCCGGTGTTCGAGGAGGGGGTGGACCCCGCCGCCAAGGATCTGCTCCCGGTCCTGACCAAGGCGCTGGCCGCCAAGCCCGACGTGCTGGTGCTGCACCTGCATTCCGGCCCGACCGCCCTGTTCATCCGGCAGGCGGCGGCCAACGGGGTGGCGGTGCCGATCGTCGCCGGCTCCGCCATGCACCAGCCGAGCACGGCGGCGCTTCTGGAGCCGGCCGAGTTGAAGGGTGTCTGCGCCGAGACGGCGGCCTCGCCGATCTCCGGCGGCAGCCCGGAGGTGGAGGCCTTCACCGCCGCCTACCGCGCCGCCTTCAACGCGGAGCCGGACGCCTTCGCGCTCGGCCAGTATGACGGCATCCGCATGGTGCTGGCGGCGGTGCAGGGCGGTGCGGACAGCGCGGAGGCGGTGCGCAAGGCTCTGTCCGCCGGGACCCACCAGGGCCTCGCCATGACCTACAAGTCGGACGGCAAGGGCAACATGGCGCATTCCGCGGTGATCGTCTGCTACGACGGCGCCTCGCGCGTGCCGGCGATCGCCAAGCGCTACGACAACCTGACCGGCGTGGTGACCGGCATGGTGAAGTGAGCCAGCCTTGATCACCCTGCAGCTTCTCGTCAACGGCCTCGCCCTGGGTGCGGCCTACGCGCTGGTCGCGCTGGGCTTCGTGCTGGTGCTGAACGCCACCGCGGCGGTGAATTTCGCGCAGGGCGATCTCGTGATGGCCGGCGGGCTGCTCGGCGTGGCGCTGGCGCCCTATCTGCCGGGGTATCTGCCGCTGCCCGGGCTTCTCCTGCTGCCGGTGGTGCTGCTGCTGATGGCCGGGCTGGGTCTTGTGCTGGCAGCGGCGGCCTATCTGCCGCTGCGCCGCCGCCCGCCGGTGGCGGTCTTCATCAGCACCATCGCGGCGGGCATCATCCTGCAGAACGGCGCCTCCGTCCTGTTCGGGCCGGAGCCGCGGGCGGCACCGCCGCTGCTGGGCGGGGGAACGCTCGACCTTGGCGGGTTGGTGGTGGCGGAGCAGTCGCTGGCCATCATCGCCGTCGCCGCGCTGCTGATCGCCGGGCAGCAATGGCTGTTCGGGCGGACCCAACTCGGCCGCCGCTTGCGCGCCACGGCGCAGGACCCGGAGATGGCGCGGGCCTGCGGCGTGCCGGTGACGGCGATGATCCTGGTCACCTTCGCGCTGGGCACTGCTTTCGCCGGGGCGGCGGGCTTGCTGCTCGCCAACCGCTACTTCGTCACCCCCACGGCGGGCGGCGACTTGATCCTGAAGGCGTACATCGCGGTGACCATCGGCGGTTGGGGCTCCGTCCCCGGAGCGGTGGCCGGCGCGCTGCTGATCGCGCTGTTCGAGGTCGGGGTATCGTCGGTGTTGTCCTATCCGGTGGCGCTGGGGCTGCTCTACGCCACGCTGCTGGTCATTCTGGTCGTCCGTCCGCAGGGGCTGTTCGGCGAGGCGGCGCGGCGCCGTGCATAAGCTGCGGAAAGGAATGGCATTTGCCCCCACCCTGACCCTCCCCCGCTTCGCAGGGGAGGGGATGATGGTTGCGGGCTTGGCGGCGTACGCGCTGCTGTACGCGTCGCCCTACGGGCTGCGCGTGCTGACCGTGGCGGGGGTGTACGCGCTGGCCGCCATCGGGTTCCAGATCGTCTTCGGGCTGGGCGGCGCGCTGTCGCTGGCGCATGGCGCCTTCTTCGGGATCGGGGCCTACGTCACCGGCATCCTGGGCAGCCAATGGGGGCTTGGCTTCGCCGCGACCTTCCCGATGTCGTTGCTGGTGCCGCTGCTGCTGGCCCTGCTCGTCGGGCTGCCGGTGCTGCGGCTGGAATCCCATTACTTCGCGCTGGCGACGCTGGGCATCGCGCAGGTCGTTCACCTGCTGGCGGTCAACAGCCCCGGCCTGACCGGAGGCGCCAACGGATTGCCGGGGGTGCCGGGGATCGTCCTGTTCGGCTGGGCGGTGCCGCGCGGCCTGCCGCTGGCGGTGGTGGTCTGGGGCTTTGTGGCGCTGGGCGGCCTGCTCGCCTGGAGGCTGGCGCGCGGGCGCTGGGGGCGGGCGCTGACGCTGGTGCGCGATGACCCGCTGGCCGCCGGCACGCTGGGTCTGGACGTCGGCGGGCTGCGGCTGGCCGCCTTCACGCTGAGCGCCGTCTATGCCGGGGCGGCGGGAGCGCTGGCCGTGCACACCCAGCGCGTCGTCTCGCCGGAGGTGCTGGAGTTCCCCGTCATGGTCTCCGTCCTGACCATCGCCGTGGTCGGCGGGCGCGGACGGGTGGCCGGGGCGATCCTCGGGGCGGTGCTGCTGCTCCACCTGCCGGAGTGGTTCCGCTTCCTGGAGCGCAGCTATCTGATCGTCTACGGCGTGGCGCTGCTTGCCACCATCGTGCTGGCGCCGCACGGGCTGACCGGCCTGCTTGACCGGCTGTTCCCGGCCCGCCCAGCACCCCTGCCGAAGCCCGAAGCTCCGCCGGAAATGGCCATTCCGAATGGACCTTTGCTGCGGGTGGAAGGGCTGACCAAGGGCTTCGGCGGGGTGCGGGCGGTGGACGGTGTGTCGCTGACCCTGGAGGCCGGGACCATCACCGGGCTGATCGGCCCCAACGGCTCCGGCAAGACGACGCTGGTCAACCTGATCTCCGGCCTTGAGACTCCGGATGGCGGGCGGGTGTTGATGGGCAATGTGGATTTGGCGGGAAAGCGGCCCGACCGCATCGCCCGCGCCGGGATTGCCCGGACCTTCCAAGCGGTCAGCCTGCCGGAGGGCGCCAGCGTTCTGGCCGCCGTAGCCGCGGCGCGGCTGGAGCGCGACGGCTCGATCGCCCAGGCCGAGGCCCACGCCCTGTGGGCGTTGGAGCGGCTGGGCGCCGCGGACCTTGCCGCCAAGCCCTGCGCCGGTCTGCCCGCGGCGCTGCGCCGTCGGGTGGAGCTTGCCCGCGCGCTGGCCCGCCAGCCCGCCGTGTTGCTGCTCGACGAGCCGGCCGCGGGGTTGACCGACGGGGAGAAGGCGGAACTGGCCGGTCATCTGCGCGCCATCGCCGCCATGGGCACCGCGCTGCTGGTGGTGGAGCACGACATGGGCTTCCTGCTGCCGCTCGCCGGCCATGTGCTGTGCCTGGACCAGGGGCGCCCGCTCTACGAAGGCCCGCCGGATGGGGTGCGCAGCGACCCTGCCGTGGTCGCCGCCTATCTGGGGGAGGGGGCGTGATGAGCGAACCCCTGTTGCAGGTCGAGGGGCTGACCGCCGGCTATGGCGGGGCGTTGGCGGTGGACCGCCTGTCGCTGTCCGTGGGAGCGGGGGAGGCGGTGGCCCTGCTGGGCGCCAACGGGGCGGGCAAGTCCACGCTGCTGAAGGCCATCCTCGGCCTCGTCCCGGCGACCGGCGGGCGGGTTCGGCTGGCCGGGGAGGAGATCGGCGCCCTCGCTCCGGAACGGCGGGTGCGCCGCGGCCTGGGCTATGTGCCGGAGGGGCGGCGGGTCTTTCCCGGCATGAGCGTGCGCGACAATCTGGAGGTGGCGAGCTGGCTGGGCCGGGCCGGGCGCGCTCAGGACCTGGAGCGCGTCTTCGCCCTGTTCCCGGCGCTTGCGGGCAAGGCGGAGGAGCGGGCATGGCGCCTGTCCGGCGGGCAGCAGCAGATGCTGGCGGTGGCCCGCGCGCTGATGGGCCGCCCGCGGGTCCTGCTGCTCGACGAGCCGTCGCTCGGCCTGTCGCCCAAGCTGGCCGGGGAGGTCTTCGCCGCCGTCCGCGCCATCGCCGTGACCGGGACGGCGGTTCTGCTCGCCGAGCAGAGCGCCGCCCGCGCCCTGTCCGCCGCCGAGCGTGTCGTGCTGCTGCGCCTTGGCCGGGCGGTCCATGACGGGCCGGTGGAAAATCTGCCCACCGACGCGCTGCGGGACGCCTTTTTGGGAGGCTGATTTCGTTGGAGAGGGTGGTGCCGGACGCAATTCGGCATTGCGGCAACAGGCCGGGATCTTTGTCGTGACTTTCTCGTCTTGCGCTTGCCGATCCCGGATGGCGGGGCTAGCTTCCGGCGTCGCCCTGCCCGTAAGGATTACCTCTGCCATGTTGGACAAAGCCGTCGCTGCTGCACTCTCCTCCCTTCTTCTGCTGGGCGCCGCCGCCGCCCACGCCGATGGGGCGCAGGTGGCGGAGCTGGTCCCCGTCAACCCGCCGACCATGTATTACCCGGCGCCGTCCTCGGGTCCCGCGCCGGCGCCCCGCACCGTCGGGCCCTCGGCGCCCGCCGCCGCCGATCCGGCCGAGAAGACCGGGCCGGCCGAGCTTGAGGACGGTTGGGAAGGCGGCCCGTCGCGCGACCGGGACGGCAAGTTCGCCTATTGCGCCATCGAGGGCCGCTTCGACACCGGCCATGTCCTGATGATCGCGCGGAACATCAAGGGCGAGGTCAATCTCGGCATGGGCATTCCCGGCGCCGAGCTGCCGGGCGGCGAGCAGTGGAAGGTCAAGGTCGTGGTGGATGGCAAGCTGACGCGCGAACGCCGCGCGCTGGCGCCCAAGCCGGACATGCTGGTCATCCCCAACGGCAAGGACGAGGAACTCTACACCGCCCTGATGAATGGCAAGGAGGTGGTGTTCTCCTCCGACGCCGACCGCATGGCCTTCGCCCTGAAGGGCACCAAGAAGGTGCTCACCGATCTGAAGACCTGTGTGGACAAGGCCGGCGCCGTCCCGTCCATCGACACCCGCACCAAGAAGGTCGCGACCCGCCCCGACGAACTGCCGGAAGGGCTGGCCGACCTGCTGAAGGCGGCCGGCGTGCGCGACGTCAAGCGCGTGTCGCTGGAGAATGTGCCGAAGGGTGAGCGTCCCGCCGACATGGCGTGGCGCATCGGCCCGATCGTCGGCGGCATCCGCGAGCGGATGGTCGAGGAGGGCTCCAAGTTGGAGGACCTGTCCGCCGGCTACGTCGACGCGATGAAGAAGCGCTGCGAAGGCGGCACGCCGACCGCGTCGCTGAGCGCCGTCGAGGACCTTCCCGGCCTGATGCTGCGCACCGGATCGGTGGACTGCGCGCTGAAGGAAGGCAAGATGCACGTCTCGCTGACCTTCTTCCTGTCGCCGGGCCGCTTGTTCACCATCCTGTTCCACGAGGCGCAGGAGGCCGACATCGGGCTGGCCGACAAGGTGCGCGACAATCTGGCGGAGGTGCTGCGCCGCCTCGCCGTCAATCCGCCGTCTGCCCAGCCTTCGGCTCAGCCATCCGGCGCCTTCCCGGCTGCGGCCCAGACGGGCAAGCCCTAAAGGGTTAGGGCCGCGCCGCGCGGTTGACGGCGCGGAGGCAGGGTACACATTGTCCGGCATGCCGGATGACATGACGGGAATCCGGGGCGCCGCGGGGGAAGCGGCCGGCGCCCTGACCAGAGCGCGAAACCCCGGCCGGCGGTTCCTCAGGGTGCTGACACGGCGGAGCCTGCGCGACAGCGTCCTGGGCGTGTTGATGCTCGCCGGGGCCATCGGCGCCGGGGTCGGGCTGGCCGTGGCCATGCTGCATGAGTCCGTGGTCTGGACGCAGTCCGTCGTCTTTTCGGTGGCCCATGGGCAGGATCTGGGCGAGGCCGCGCTGGCCGACCCCTGGCGGACCCTGCTGGTTCCCGCCGTCGGCGGCCTGCTGCTCGGCGTGATGGTGAAGCTGGTGCGGCGCTGGCGCTCCAACGACATCGTCGATCCCGTTGAAGCGAACGCGCTCTACGGTGGCAAGATGTCGCTGATCGACAGCCTGCGCCTGACCCTGGCGACCCTGCTGTCCAACGGCTCCGGCGCGTCGGTGGGAATGGAGGCGGCCTACACCCAGGCGGGGGCGGGCATCGCCTCGACGCTCGGTCAAAAGCTCCATCTGCGGCGGGCGGATCTGCGCACACTGGTCGGCTGCGGAGCGGCGGCGGCCATCTCCGCCGCCTACGGCGCGCCGCTGGCCGGCGCCTTCTACGCCTTCGAGCTGGTCATGGGCGGCTACACCATCGCCACGCTGGCCCCGATCGGGGCGGCCTCGGTGGCCGCGGTGGCGGTGGCTCATTGGCTGTCCGACCCGTCCCCGGCCCTGTTCTTCGGCCGTCCGGCGGCGGTGGAGGGCTGGGATTATGTGGCCTGCGGGGTGCTGGGCTTCCTGGCGGGCTGGCTGAGCATCCTCGCCATGCAGGCGGTGACGGTGGCCGAGCGCGGCTTCCGCGCGCTGCCCATCCCCGTCTGGGCGCGCCCGGCGCTGGGCGGTCTCGCGCTCGGCGCGCTGGCCCTGGTGGTGCCGCAGGTGCTGGGGGCCGGGCCCGGCGCCGACCCGTCGCAGCTGGCCCGCGGGCTTGAGGCGATGGCGGTGCTGCTGGCCGCCAAGATCGTCGCGTCGGCCCTGTCGCTCGGCTCCGGCTTCCGCGGCGGGCTGTTCAGCGCCTCGCTGCTTCTCGGCGGGCTGTTCGGCGGGCTGGCCTATGGGGTGGTCGAGCTGCTGGTGCCGGGACTGGGGCTCGACCGGATGCTGCTGGTGCTGGCCGGCATGGGGGCGGTGGCCGCCGGCATCATCGGCGCGCCGGTCACCATGGTGCTTCTGGTGCTGGAGGCGACGCAGGATTTCTGGGCGGCGTCCGGCGTGCTGATCGGCGTGCTGGTGTCGACCACCGTGGTCCGGCAGGCCTTCGGCTACTCCTTCGCGACGTGGCGCTTCCACCTGCGCGGCGTGCCGATCCGCGGCGCCTACGACGTCGGCTGGGTGTCGGAGCTGACGGCGATGCGGCTGATGCGCGGCGACGTGAAGACGATCCTGACCACCCAGACGCTGGACACGCTGCGCCGCCTGCACCCGTTGGGCGCCGCCAAGACCGTCTTCGCGGTGGAGCCGGACGGGTCCTACGCCGGCATCATCGACATGGGCGCGGTGCACGACCCGTCGCTCGGCGAGGAGGACGCAAAAACGCCGGTCAGCGAACTGGCCAAGCACGCCGACGACTTCCTGCGGCCGGGCGACGACGTGCGCAGCGTGCTCCAGCGCTTCTGCAGCGCCGAGGTGGAGTCCCTGCCGGTCGTGACGTCGCCCACCGACCGGCGGATCGTCGGCTACGTCACCGAGGCCTACGCCCTGCGCCGCTACAGCCAGGAGCTGGAGCGGCAGCGCGGCGAGGAGCTGGGAGAGCGCAGCCTGTACGGGCGGGACTGACCGCCCGTTCGGTGGTGGTGACGGTCAGTACACCTCCGGCACCCAGTTCTGCTTGGACTTCTTCGGCCGCTTGTAGCCGTCGTCGCTCTGCCGCGGCGGCAGGTCCAGCTCGACCGGGGCGATGTCCTGGTAGGGGATCTGCTGCAGCAGATGGCTGATGCAGTTCAGCCGGGCCTTCTTCTTGTCGTCGGCGTCGACGATGTACCAGGGGGTCAGCTTCTTGTCGGTGTGCTCCAGCATGGCGTCCTTGGCCTTGGAGTACTCGACCCAGTGCTTGCGCGATTCGAGGTCCATCGGGCTCAGCTTCCAGCGCTTGATCGGGTTGCGCATCCGCTCGGTGAAGCGCTTCTCCTGCTCCTCGTCGCTGACCGAGAACCAGTATTTGATCAGGATGATGCCGGACTGGACCAGCATCTCCTCGAACAGCGGGCAGGCGCGCAGGAACTCCTGGTACTCCGCGTCGGTGCAGAAGCCCATGACATGCTCGACACCGGCGCGGTTGTACCAGCTCCGGTCGAACAGGACGATCTCACCCTTGGCGGGAAGCTGCGCCACGTAGCGTTGGAAATACCATTGCCCGCGCTCCTTCTCGGTCGGCGTGCCGAGCGCCACGATCCGGCAGACGCGGGGGTTGAGGCTTTCGGTGATGCGCTTGATGACGCCGCCCTTGCCCGCCGCGTCGCGCCCCTCGAACAGCACGCAGACCTTCAGACCGTTGACCCGCACCCATTCCTGGAGCTTGATCAGCTCGAACTGCAGGCGGGCCAGCTCGTCGATGTATTTGACCTTCTTGCCGCCCTTCGCCGGCTTGCCGCCGCCGAGGCCGCGCCAGTGGGATTCGATGGCCGCGACCTCCTTGGCGTCGCGCAGCACCTCGCCGCCGGTGGCCGGCACACCGAGCCCGAGGTCCTTCAGCTTCAGCGCCTTGCGCTTCTTACGCGGCGTCTCCTCTGCCCCGGCCCCGGCCCCGGCACCCGTCTTGACCTCGTCCATCGAACACACCCTGCTTATTGTTGTCCCCGCCAACCAACGCTAGGAGATGACGGCGCGTCAGGCAACCGCCCGCGCGCCCACCGCGACGAAGTGACCGAGGCCAGGAGCGCCGGCGGTCAGTCCTTTTCCTTCGCGTCGAAGGTTAGGTGGACGCCCAGGACCTCCGCGGCGATCCGGGCGACGGTCAGGTCGATGGGCGGCGGGGCGACGTTGACGCCGCGGCTCAGCGCCTCCGTCACGATCTCCATCACCTTCAGGCGGGCGTGCCATTTGGAGTTGGCGGGAACCGCCTGCCAGGGCGCCGTCTCGGTCGAGGTCTTGTCGAACATCGCCTCGATGGCCTTGCTGTAGTCGTCCCAGCGGGCGCGGTTGCGCAGATCCTCCTCGGTCAGCTTCCAGCGCTTGTAGGGGTTGCTCAGCCGTTCGCGGAAGCGGTTGAGCTGTTCGTCGGGCGTGATGTGCATGAAGATCTTGATGATGCGGGCCCCATCGTCGGTCAGCATCTTCTCGAACTGGTTGATCTCGTCATAGGCGCGCTTCCACTGCTCCTTGTCGGCGAAGCCCTCCACCCGCTCCACCAGCACGCGGCCGTACCAGGAGCGGTCGAAGATGGCAAAGGTGCCGGGGGCGGGCAGCTTGGTCCAGAAGCGGTAGAGGTAGTGCTTGCCCTGTTCGTCCGCCGCCGGGGCGCCGATCGGCCAGACGTGGAAGCCGCGGGGGTCGAGCGGTTCGGTCAGGCGGCGGATGCAACCGCCCTTGCCGGCGGCGTCCCAGCCCTCGAACACCAGGATGGCCCGGCGCTTCTCGTGCCAATAGGTCTGCTGGATGTGCAGCAGGTCCTTCTGCAATTTGGCGAGGCGGCGTTCGTAGTCGTCCTTGCTGCCGATGCCCTCCGCCGTCATATCGAGCTTGTCGAGACGGATCTTGCCGTTTCCGTTGCCCATGCACGCACCTTTCGAAATGTCTGGCCCAAGTGTTTTGGCCCAAGTGTCAGGTTTCGGAACCTTCGCGCTTCGCAGGGGTTGAGCGCGTGCGCCCCGCAGGGCGCGCGTTGCAACCTCGCGATGGTCCTTCCGGTGATGGTCCTTCGGCCGGTGACGGTCGTCCGGACGATCCACGGGGGGCGCCACGCTTGTCAACCAGCGGCGACCGGCTGGCGTGCCGCTGCCGACCAGGAGGATTTCCCCGATGGCCACCGCCGGACCGCGAATCTACAACCTGTTTCCCACGCTCGTCGGCCCGATGCGCGACTGGGCCGGGCATCTGCCCCGCATCCAGGGCATGGGCTTCGACTGGCTGTTCCTGAACCCGATCCATTACCCCGGTTTCTCCGGCAGCCTCTACGCCGTGAAGGATTATTACCGGCTGCACGACCGCATCCAGGGCGGCGCGCCGGAGCATCCGGACGAGCTGCTGCGCGGCTTCATCGCCGAGGCGGGGCGGCACGGACAGTCGGTCATGCTGGACCTCGTCATCAACCACACCGCCAAGGACGCGATCCTGGTGGGCGAGCATCCGGACTGGTACCGGCGCGACGCCAACGGCGACCTCTACAGCCCGCGCGCCGTCGACCCGGTGGACCCGACGCGGGTGACCGTCTGGGGCGACCTCGCCATGCTCGACTACGAGCGGGCGGATGTGCGGGCCGGGCTGACGGACTATTGGACGCGCTACCTGCGCCATTTCATCGGGCTGGGGGTGAAAGGCTTCCGCTGCGACGCCGCCTACCAGATCCCGGCGGAGGTGTGGAAGACGCTCATCGACCGCTCCCGCGAGGTCGATCCCGAGGTGAAATTCTTCGCCGAGACGCTGGGCTGCACGGTGGAACAGGTGCGCGACCTCTGCGGAGCGGGTTTCGACTTCCTGTTCAACAGCGCCAAATGGTGGGACTTCAAATCCGACTGGCTGCTCGACCAGTATGACGAGTTCCGCTGGATCGCCCCCTCCATCGCCTTCCCGGAAAGCCACGACACCGACCGTCTGGCGGCGGAGGTCGGCAGCCAGGACACCGAACGGCTGGCCGCCCAGCTGAAGATGCACTACCTGTTCGCCGCCTCCTTCTCAACCGGCGTGATGATGCCGGTGGGGTACGAGTACGGCTTCACCCGGAAGCTGGACGTGGTGAACACCACGCCGGACGATTGGGAGGACCCGAAGCTCGACCTGACCGGCTTCATCGGGGCGGTCAACGCCATGAAGGCGGACAGCCCGGCGCTGAACGTCGAAGGGCCGCAGCGGCGCGTCACCTCTCCCCACAATCCGGTGATCGGGCTGATCCGCGACACCGGCGGCTGGGCCAACGGGAGCGGAGAGGGTTGCAACGTCCTGCTCATCAACCCGGACGAGAACCAGCCGCACGCCATCGACCCCGGCCCGCTGCTGGCCAGCACCGGCGGCGGCTTCGCCGACTTCGAGGACGTGACCCCGGAGGCCGAGCCGCTGCCCTTCGAGCCGGGCCGCGACCTGCGCCTGCGTCCGCTGGAGATGCGCGTCTTCCGCGCCCGCCCGGCGCAGAGCCGCCCCATCGAGCTGAACCATCTGGGCGAGCGCGGGGCGGAACACGACGCCGGCACCCGCGCCTGGATGGACGAGCTGGCCTCCCGCCGAGTCACCATCGAGAACGTCTATCCGGAGCTGGACGGCGGGCGCTTCCCGGTCAAGCGGGTGGTCGGCGACGTGATGGAGGTGTGGGCCGACATCTACACCGATGGCACCTTCGTCCTCGGCGCCGCCGTCACCTACCGCCCGGTCGACGAGGAGGAATGGCGTGAGGTGCCCATGACCTTCGTCGACAACGACCGCTGGGTGGGCAAGCTGCCGCTGACCCGCAACACGCGCTACCAATACAGCATCCTGGCGTGGCGCGACGTCTGGGAGAGCTGGCGCGCCGACTTCAAGAAGAAGCACGACGTCGGGATGGACGTGAGCCTGGAACTGATCGAGGGCCGCCGCTTCGTCGAGCACGCGGTCGGGCAGAATGAAGGCGAGGGCCGCGCCGTGCTGGAGCGGGTGGTCGAGCGGATGACCAGCCTCCATGGGCCGGAGCTGATCGCCTACGCCCTGTCGGACGAACCGCGCCACGCCATGGCGAAATACGGCGAGCGGCAGTATCTGTCCCGCTACGGCTGCGACCTGGAGGTCTATGTGGACCGCACCGCGGCCCGCTACTCCGCGTGGTTCGAGATCTTCCCGCGCTCGGCCTCCCCGGACCCGTCGCGGCCCGGCACCTTCGACGACGTGTCGACCATGCTGCCCTTCATCCGGGGCATGGGCTTCGACGTGCTGTATTTCCCGCCGATCCACCCGATCGGGCGCAGCTTCCGCAAGGGACGCAACAACACGCTGAACCCCGGCCCGAACGATCCCGGCGTGCCCTACGCCATCGGCGCCACGGAGGGCGGGCACGCCGACATCGACCCGATGATCGGCGACTTCGAGGGCTTCCGCCGGCTGGTCAAGGAGGCGCGGCGGCACGGGATCGAGATCGCGCTGGACTTCGCCGTCCAGTGCTCCCCCGACCATCCCTGGATCAAGTCGCACCCGCAGTGGTTTTACTGGCGCCCCGACGGCACGATCCGCTACGCCGAGAACCCGCCGAAGAAGTACCAGGACATCGTCAACGTCAGCTTCTACCGCGAGGCCTACCCGGACCTGTGGTACGCGCTGCGCGACGTGGTGCTGTTCTGGTGCGACGAGGGGGTGCGCATCTTCCGCGTCGACAACCCGCACACCAAGCCCTTCCCCTTCTGGGAATGGATGATCCGCGAGGTGCAGGACCGCTTCCCCGACGCGCTGTTCCTTGCCGAAGCCTTCACCCGGCCCAAGCTGATGCGGCGGCTGGCGAAGATCGGCTTCACCCAGTCCTACAGCTACTTCACGTGGCGCAACACCAAGGCGGAGCTGACCGAGTATCTGACGGAGCTGACCCAGGGCGAGTCCAAGGACTACATGCAGCCCAACTTCTTCGCCAACACGCCGGACATCCTGCCGCCGATTCTGGTCCATGGCGGGCGGCCGGCGCACATGATGCGCGCCGTGCTGGCCGGGACCTTGTCGGGCGTCTACGGCCTCTACGCCCCGTATTTCGTCTGCGAGGCCGATCCCTATCCGGGTAAGGAGGAGTACAACCACTCCGAAAAATACGAGATCCGGCACTGGAACTGGAACAAACCCGGCAACATCGTCGATTACGTGACGCGGCTGAACAGGATCCGTGCGGAGAACCCGGCGCTTCATAAGTTCACGAACCTGAAATTCTACAACGCCTACGACGACAACATCCTGCTCTACGGCAAGATGACCGAGAGCAAGGACAACGTCATCCTGATCGCTGTGAACCTCGACCCGCACAACGGCCATGGCGGCACCATCGAGGTTCCGCTGTGGGAGCTGGGGCTGGACGACGGCGCGCATGTCCAGGTGGAGGACCTGTTCACCGGCCAGCGCTTCACCTGGATCGGCAAGTTCCAGCATGTCTGGCTGGACCCGCAGCAGAACCCGGCGGCGATCTGGCGCATCCGTCCGCCAGGGCGGTAAGGGAAGGGGAGCGTAGGGGCCCCACCCAAACCCTCCCCCGCTTTGCAGGGGAGGGCTTAACTCCTCCCCCTGCGCAGCGGGGGAGGTCGGGAGGGGGGCTCGTAGCAACCACTCCCCGCACCACCACCACACCGAAACTCTGGCATTCCCGCCCAACCCAAGCTAGAACCCGGCCGGTCCGTGACGGTTCTTCCTGGCGGGGGATGGGTGCAGTACCGGCTCGACGACGAGGCGTCCCTGTGTTCGATCGACATCCTGGCTCAGGCGGTCGAGCGCATCTGCGTCAAAGGCGTGCTGGAGCTGCGCATGCTGCGCAACGCGCTCCGCGAGGCCGCCACCAGCCCGACCCCCGACGCGGTCAAGTTTGCCTTCGCCATGTTCTCGCGGGTGGACGGCGACTACCGCCGCCTGATCGCGCACGAGGCGCTGAACCTTGCGACCGAGCAAAGGGGGCGTTACGCCGCCCCACGGCCGCGGGCGGTGCGCCGCCCGCGGATGCTGTAGCCCGCTCAGGCCATCGCCGGCGCGAAGTCCATGGTGGGCGCCACCAGCGTCTCGACCGCCGGGCGGGCGAACAGGTAGCCCTGCATCAGCGTGATTCCCAGATCGCGCAGCGCCTTTGCCTCGCCGGGCGTCTCGATGCCCTCGGCCACCGGGGTGATCCCCAGATCGCGGCACACGGTGAGGATCGCGCTGACGATGCTGCGGCGGGCGCGGTCGGTGTCGATGGAGCGGGTCAGCTCCATATCCAGCTTGATGATGTCCGGCTGAAACTCGGCGAGCAGGTTCAGGCCGGAGTAGCCCGATCCGAAATCGTCGATGGCGGTGTGGAAGCCCTGACGCTTGTATTCGGTGAAGATCGACTTCAGGTGCGCGCCGTCGACGACCCGCTCGTTCTCCGTCACCTCGAAGATGATGCGCTCCGGCGGGAAGCCGGTGCGCTTGGCGGCGGCGAGCGTGGCGCGGATGCAGGCTTCGGGCTGATAGACGGCGTTGGGCAGGAAGTTGATCGACAGCCGGGTGTCGGGCTGTTGGCCCAGGCCGAGACTGGCGGCCAATTCGATGGCCTTGACCCGACAGGCCTGGTCGAAGGCGTAGCGGTTGGCCTCAGTCACCTGGCCCAGCACCCAGCCGGCCCCCTGGCCGTCGAGGCCGCGCACCAGCGCCTCGTGCGCCCACGGCTGCCCACCGCCGACATCGACGATCGGCTGGAAAGCCATGGTGAAATCGAACCCCAAACCCTCGGTGCACTGCCCGCCGCACCCGCCGCCCTTGATCCGCTCCGCCGTCATGCCCGTTTCTCTCTTGGGGTGATTCTATGTTAATTCATTATAGTGCGTATATTGTCTCAAATTAATTCGACGCAAGGTGTGACATCGGGCCTGGAAAAAGGGTCTATGACGTTACTACTCCGTTCTTCGTTATTCGGCGGCGGCTTTATTACGCGCCTGAATCGCGGCCCATACGGACAGCGGGGTCGCCGGCATGTCGATGTGCTCGATTCCATAGTCCGAGAGCGCGTCCACGAGGGCGTTGATGACCGCGGGCGGCGCGCCGATGGCCCCAGCCTCACCGGCGCCCTTCATCCCAAGCGCGTTGGTGGTGCTGGGCACGCAGTTCAGCTTGATGCGGATGTCCGGCACATCCACCGCACGCGGCATCTGGTAGTCCATGAAGGAGCCGCTGAGCAGCTGGCCGCTGTCCGGGTCGAACACCACCCGCTCCTGGAGCGCCTGCCCGATGCCCTGGGCGACGCCGCCATGGACCTGCCCCATGACCAGCAGTGGGTTCACCACCGTGCCGAAATCGTCCACGACGGTGTAGCCGACGACCTCGACCACCCCGGTGTCGGGATCGACCTCGACCTCCGCCACGTGGCAGCCGTTGGGGAAGGTGTTGGCCGGCGGCGTCCAGCGGGCCACCTCGGTGAAGGCGATGGGGCCTTGCGCGGCGGCCTTGGCGGCCACCTCCTTGAAGGAGACGCTGCGATCGGTGCCGACGACGCTGAAGCGGCCCTCGACGAACTCGACGTCCACCGCGGCGGTCTCCAGCAGGTCGGCGGCCACCTCGGTCGCCTTGGTCACCACGCGCGCCGCACCCTCGGCCAGCGCCGCCCCGCCCACCGGGACGGAACGGGAGCCGCCGGTACCGGCGCCCCAGGCGACGCGGTCGGTGTCGCCCTGAATCACCTCGACATCCTCCGGCGGGACGCCCAGCCGGTCGGCGATGATCTGCTTGTAGGCGGTCTCGTGGCCCTGGCCGTTGGTCTGGGTGCCGATCATCAGGACGATGCGCCCGTCGCCGTTGACCTGCACCGTGGCCTGCTCCGCGCCGCCGCCCGCGCAGGCCTCGATGTAGGTGGCGATCCCGGCCCCGCGCAGCTTCCCGCGGGCCTTCGCCGCCGCCTTGCGGGCGGGCAGGCCGGCGTGGTCGGACAGCTCCAGCCCGTCGCGCAGATTCTGCTCGAATTCGCCGGTGTCGTAGGTCTGGCCCATCGGCGTGGCGTAGGGCATGGTGGTCGGCGGGATGAAGTTGCGCCGCCGGATCTCCGCCGGGCCGAGGCCGGTGACGCGCCCGGCGTGGTCGATCAACCGCTCCAGCAGATAGGCCGCCTCCGGCCGGCCGGCGCCGCGGTAGGCGTCCACCGGCTGGGTGTTGGTGAAAACGCCCTTCACCCGCACATAGACCGCCGGCGTGGTGTAGGAGCCGACGAGCATCGCCGACCCGGCGTCGGTCGGGATGAAGGGGCCGTAGTTCGACAGGTAGGCCCCCAGATTGGCGACCGTGTCCACCCGCAGCCCGAGGAAGCGCCCGTCGCCGTCCAGCGCCAGTCGGGCCCGGCTGACATGGTCGCGCCCGTGGTCGTCGCTGAGGAAGCCCTCGGTCCGCTCCGCTGCCCATTTCACCGGCCGGTTCAGGCGGCGCGCGGCGAACAGGCAGACCATGTATTCCGGGTAGTTGAACAGCTTCATGCCGAAGCCGCCGCCGACGTCGGTGGTGATGACGCGGAATTTCGATTCCGGCAGGCCGAAGAGCTGGGCGAACTGCTTGCGCAGCCCGTGCACGCCCTGGCTGGTGACGTAGATGACCAGCCGGCCGGTCTCCGCCTCCACCGCGGCGAGGCAGGCGCGGCCCTCCATCGGGTTGGCGACGACGCGGTTGTTGACGATCTCCAGCTCCACCACGCGGGCGGCCTTGGCAATCGCCGACTCCACCGCGGCCTCCTCGCCCTGTTCCCAGTCGAAGCAGAGGTTGCCCGGCGCCTCGTCCCACACCTGCGGGCGGCCCGCTTCCAGAGCCTCCGCCGTGCCGGCGATGGCGGGCCGGTCGTCGTAATCGACCATCACCAGCTCTGCCGCGTCGCGGGCGGCGTCCAGCGTTTCGGCCACCACCACGGCGACCGGATCGCCGACATGGCGCACGCGTCCCTTGGCCAGCGCCGGGCGGGGCGGGGCGACGTAGGGGGAGCCGTCGCGCTGGGTCAGCGCTGCGGCGCAGGGGATCGGCTGGACACCGTCGGCCTCCAGGTCGGCGACGGTGAAGACGCCGAGCACCCCTGGCTGCGCCGCCGCGTCCGCCGCGTCGATTCCGCGGATGTCGGCGTGGGCGTGGGGGGAGCGCACGAAGACCGCGAAGGTCTGGCCGGGAAGCGACACGTCGTCGGTGTAGCGCCCGCCGCCGGTCAGCAGGCGCGCGTCTTCGGTGCGGGGGACCGGCTGGCCGATGCCGAACTTCATCATGGGGCGGGGCTTTCCTATGGCGTGGAGAGACACCCGGAGAAGATAGGCGGAGCCTTGGCCGGCGAAAACCCTCGGTTGGGCATAAGCCGGCGGTGGCGTGGGGGCGCCGGGCCACCTATTCTTAGGCCATGTGCGGACGCATGATACTCGCCACGCCGGCTGCGGAGGTCCAGCGGCTGTTCGGCTTCCCCGAACTGCCGAACCTCCAGCCCCGCTGGAACGTGGCCCCCACCCAGCCTGTGCCCGCCGTGCGGCGGGAGGAGGATGGGCGTCATCTGGTGACCCTGCGCTGGGGACTCGTGCCCTTCTGGGCGGATGACCCGTCCATCGGGGCGCGGCTGATCAACGCGCGCGGCGAGACGCTGGCCGAGAAGCCGTCCTTCCGGGAGGCCTTCCGCAAGCGGCGCTGCCTCGTCCCCGTGGACGGATTCTATGAGTGGAAGGCCGAGGGCAAGCGCAAGCAGGGCTTCGCCATCCGCCGCCGCGACCGCGCGCCCTTCGCCTTCGCCGGCCTGTGGGAGCGCTGGAACGGGCCGAAGGGCGGCCCTGCCCCTGCGGAACCGCTGGAGACGCTGACCATCGTCACCACCACGGCCAACGCGGTGCTGAAGCCGCTGCACGAGCGCATGCCGGTGATCCTCGACGAGACGGACTGGGACCTGTGGCTGGACCCCGCCGCCCCGCTGCCGGTGCTGGAAGGGCTTCTGAAGCCGGCGCCGGACGCGCTGCTGGAGGCTCATCCGGTGGGGCCGCGCGTCAACAACGTGCGCAACGACGACGAAGCCTGCGCGGCTCCCTTGGACGATGCACCGCCCGATGACGCGCCGACCTTGTTCTGACTGGCGAAGTCTTTTGGTGGCGATTCTTCTCGTCGGCTCAACCGGAACGGCGTATGCCCAGGGAGGGACGACCAAAGGCAAGGTCGCCAACACCCCCAACGAGACGTTAAAAGGGCAGGGTGTCTCCATGGAGGGCGATACGCTGTCCATCAAAGGGACGCCGGTTCGCCTCATGGGAATCGACGCCCCCGACGTCGGGCAGAAATGCCGGAATCGTTACGGGCACGAACTCGATTGCTTCCGCATCGCCACGGCGGTGCTGGCCGGCCTGATCAAGGACCAGGAGGTGACCTGCACCATCGCCGAACGCGACCGCAACGGCCAGCAATTGGGCGAATGCCGGGTGCTCGGCGTCGATCTGGGGGCGGCCATGGTGGCGCGTGGCTGGGCCTTCGCCTACCGCAGCCTTTCGCCGGCCTACGCCTCCAGCGAGGCCTTCGCGCAGAGCCGCCGGCTGGGGCTGTGGGCGGGGCAGGTGGAGAAGCCCTGGCAGTGGCGGTCGCGTCAGCAGAGGGAGCAGGCGCGGTAGGTCCTGCGGTCCGGTTCGGCCATCTGGCCTCTGCCAACGGAGGAAGGGGGACTCGGCCTTTTTTTCGGTTCGCCCTCCTTGGGGGGCGTGATACTGTTTCAGAGTGTTAACAAGTTATTAATCAAGCCGACCGGCCAGCGCCCTTCGGTGCCGAAGGCCGGACGGACCCACCCACCGGCGCGGAAGAACGGGTCATGCGAGTCTACGCACGCCAGCTTTACGATCATCTCCCCTACTTGCGCCGCTACGCACGTGCGCTGACCGGAGCGACCGAACGCGGTGACGATCTCGTGACGCGCTGCGTCGAGGTCGCCGTGATGGCCCCGTCCCGCTTCGGGCTGGAAGCCGGGGCGCGGGTGCCGCTCTACGCCCTGCTGAATCTGCTGTTCGACGAGGACGGGGACGGGCTGCCGACCCCGTCGCCGCACCCCATCGAACGGGCGCTGGCGTCCCTGCCGGAAGGCGAGCGGCGCATGTATCTGCTGATCACGCTGGAAGGGCTGACGGTTCCTGAAGCCGCCCAAGTGCTCCAGATCCCCGCGCCGGAGGGCCAGGACCGGCTGACCGTTGCCCGCGACAAGGTGCGCAACGCCCTGACCCAGCGGGTTCTGGTGGTCGAGGACAACCCGATCCTGGCGATGGAGATCGGCTCGCTGGTCACCGACATGGGCCACGTCGTCTGCGGCACCGCCAACAACGAGCAGGAGGCCCTGGAACTGCTGGAGGCCGAGAAGCCGACGCTGGCCCTGCTCGACGTCCGGTTGGCCGACGGCGGCAGCGGGGTGGAGGTCGCCCGCCGGCTGCGCCAGAAGCGCGCCATGCGGACCATTTTTGTCACGGCCTTCGACGGCGACCTGGAGGAGGCGGACGCCCGCCATCTCGGCCAGATCGTCCGCAAGCCCTTCACCAACGAGGCGATCCAGGCGGCGATCTCCCGCGCGGTCTTCATGCCGAGCCCGGTGGCGCTGGCGTAACACGCGGTTCGGATTGGACATGCGAAAAGGGCGGCCCCGTCGGGCCGCCCTTTGCATGTGTGCTGCCGTGTTGCCGCCGGTTAGACGGTGGTCCGGCGCCCGGCGATCATGCGGTAGATGGCCAGGATGATGATGGCGCCGACAATGGCGCCGATAAAGCCGGCGCCTTCACCCGCCCGGTACCAGCCCACGGCCTCGCCCAGATAGGTGGCGACGAAGGCACCCGCGATGCCGAGCAGCGTGGTGATGATGAAGCCGCCCGGATCGCGGCCCGGCATCAGGAACTTGGCGACGATGCCGGCCAGGAAGCCGATGATGATCGTCCACAGAATACCCATAACCTCTCTCCCTCCAGTATCGATGTCCTCGATCCCACGCAGCCATAACGCCCAAAACGGCGTTTGGTTCTGCCCGAAGGAGGACCCCCTTGCGGATAAACCCACCTGGAGCATGGCCGGGAGGGAGAAGGGTTAGGGCTGGAATCAGCTCCGCAGGGCGCGGATGTTGGCGGCGTAGCGGTCCGGCCCGCCGGTGAAGGTGGCGGTTCCGGCGACCAGAACGTCGGCTCCCGCCTCGATGGCGATGCGGGCGGTCTCGCCGTTGATGCCGCCGTCCACCTGGAGGTCGATGGGCTTGCCCAGCGCGTCGATGCGGCGGCGCAGCTCATGGATCTTGGGAAGCTGGTTGGCGATGAAGCTCTGCCCGCCGAAGCCGGGGTTGACCGTCATGACCAGAACGAGATCGAGGTCTTCCAGCAGATAGTCGACGGCCTCCAGCGGGGTGGCCGGGTTCAGCGACAGTCCGGCCTTCTTGCCCAGAGATTTGATGAGCTGGATGGTGCGGTGGACATGCGCGCCGGCCTCCGGATGGACGGTGATGATGTCGGCGCCGGCGTCCGCGAAGGCGGCGATGTAGGGATCCACCGGAGAGATCATCAGATGCACGTCGAAGGGCTTCGCCGTGTGCGGGCGCAGCGCCTTCACCACCGCCGGGCCGATGGTGATGTTGGGGACGAAATGGCCGTCCATCACGTCGATGTGGATGTAGTCGGCGCCCGCCGCATCGATGGCGCGCACTTCCTCGCCCAGCCGGGCGAAATCGGCGGAGAGGATGGACGGGGCGATCTTGACCGGGCGCATGGCGGAAATCCTTGGCGTGAACGGTGCGGGAAAGGGCGGTGGAAAATCCGCCTTCCCATACCACGGCTCCCCCGCCGCCCCAACCCCTCTCGCCGTCTGGAAGGAACTGTCAGGCTGGCTTGCAGCCGGGCTTCAGCGCCGGGTCGCCGGAAAAGCTGCCGTCGTCCGCCGGGTCACTTCCCGCGCCGTATTCGGCGTTGAGCATCCCCTCCAGCGCCTCCAGCCGGGGGGCGGCGGCGGCGAAGGCGTCGCGCTCCACCGTACGGTAATGCTCGATCACCCGTTCGCCGAAGGCGGTCAGCGCGGTCCCGCCGCCATGTTTGCCGCCCACCGCGGCGGAGACCACCGGTTCGGCGAAGATGCGGTTCAGGTCGTCGACCAGCAGCCAGGCGCGGCGGTAGGACATGCCGAGCGTCCGCGCCGCGGCAGAGATGGAGCCGGTTTTCCGGATCCGCTCCAGCAGCATGATCTTGCCCGGCCCGACCGAGCCGCCCGTGTCGAAGTCGATGCGGATGCGCAGGCGGGTCATGGCGCCGTCCAGGACGCTGCCGCCGTGGCGGGCCGCGCCCGGCCTCCGCTTCCGTTCATCCCGGCCATGCGCGCTCCTCCGCTCCGCCCTTTTCGGCGGGAGACTGGCCGTCCCCCGCCGAAAAGGCAAGGCGCGGATCAGAAGCCGGCCAGCACGATCTTGCCCTTGGCCCGCCCGCTTTCGAGCAGGGCGTGGGCGCGCGTCAGGTTGGCGGCGTTGATGGTGCCGAACGTCTCGGCCAGCGTCGTGCGGACGGTGCCGGCGTCGACGAGGCGCGACACTTCGCTGAGCAGAGCGTGCTGGGCGTCGATGTCGGCGGTGCCGAACACCGGCCGGGTGAACATGAACTCCCAATGCAGCGACACGCTCTTGCGCTTCAGCACCATGACGTCCAGCCCCGCCGGGTCGTCGATCAGCGCGACGCGGCCCTGCGGGGCGATCAGGGCGGCGATCTCCGGCAGGTGGGCGCCGGTGTCGTTGGTCGAGAAGACGAAGGCCGGGGCGCCGATGCCCAGCGCCTCCACCTGGGCGGCCAGCGGCTTGCGGTGATCGACGACATGGTGGGCGCCGAGGTCGCGGCACCAGGCCTGCGTCTCCTCGCGGGACGCGGTGGCGATCACCGTCAGGTCGGTCAGCTGCCGGGCGAGCTGGATGGCGATGGAGCCGACGCCGCCGGCCCCGCCGACGATCAGGATGGCGTTTGCCGCCCCCGGCACCGGGCGGCGCACGTCCAGCCGGTCGAACATGGCTTCCCACGCGGTGATGCTGGTCAGCGGCAATGCCGCGGCCTGGGCGAAATCGAGGCTGGCCGGCTTCGGCCCGACGATGCGCTCGTCCACCAGATGGAACTCGGCGTTGGTGCCGTCGCGGTCGATGGCCCCAGCGTAGAAGACGGCGTCGCCCGGCTTGAACAGCGTGGCCTGCGGCCCGGCGGCGACTACGATACCGGCGGCGTCCCAGCCCAGCACCTTCATGGCGCCCGGCGCCGGCGGCATGTTGCGGCGGACCTTGGTGTCCACGGGGTTGACCGAGACGGCCTCGATCTCGACCAGAAGGTCGCGGCCCTGGGGCTCGGGGCGGGGACGCTCCACGTCGATCAGGGCGTCGGGGGCGTCGATGGGCAGGGATCGGGTGAAGGCGACGGCGCGCATGGCCTCAAGTCCTTGTGCTTGTTGTTGCGTGCTTGTTGCGGCGTGTTGTGCTCCGCCGACAGACTTGCGCCTTGCAGCACCGGGGCGCAAGAATGCACATGAAACGCACATAGTGTCGAAAAGGATACCGTCATGGCCCGCGTCCCGCACGCCAACCTGGATTGCTCGCCGGGCTGTCCGGTGGAAGGTGTCCTCGCTCTCATCGGCGGGAAGTGGAAGGGGCTGATCCTCTACCATCTGCTGGACGGCACGCTGCGCTTCAACGAAATCCGCCGCCGCGTCCCGAACGTCACCCAGCGCATGCTGACGACCCAGCTTCGCGAGCTGGAGGCGGACGGGCTGCTGGTCCGCACCGTCTATGCGGAGGTGCCGCCGCGCGTCGAATACAGCCTGTCGCCGCGCGGGCGGAGCCTGGAGCCGATCATCCTGGCGCTGAAGGCCTGGGGCGAGGAGCATCTGCGTCCCGCCATCCCGAAGGCCGTTGTCGCGGCATGAGCGCCTTCGTTCCGCCCCCACCGCAGCGTCCCTGGGGGCACCGCCTGTTCTTCCCCGCTGCGGCGCTTTACGGGGCGCTCAGCGTGCCGTTGTGGGTGGCCGGTTATTTCGGCTGGCTCGGCATCGGCTGGACCCCGGCGGTGCACGCGCACGAGATGCTGATGGGCTACGCGCTGGCGGTGGTCGGCGGCTTCCTGCTGACGCGGCCGTCGGGGGTGGCGCTGAGCGTCGCCTTCGCCGCGTGGCTGGCCGGGCGGCTGGCGGTGCTGGGCGGCCTGCCGCCGGAATTTGCCGCACCGCTGGCGCTGGCCTATCCGGTGGCGCTGTTCGTGGTGGCCGGCATGCCCTTCCTGCGCGCGGCCAAGAGCGGCCATAACATGCTGTTTGGCCCGGTGATCGGCGCCTTCGCGCTGGCCGAGGCGCTGGTCTGGTGGGGCGGCGATGGCGGGCGGACGGGCGCCCTGTTCGCGCTGCACCTCGTCGGCATCCTGATGCTGGTGATGGGCGGGCGCATCATCCCGTCAGCCACGGCGGGAGAAGTCCGCAAGCAGGGCGGGATGCTGGTCGAGCGGGTGCAGCCGCGCCTGGAATGGGCCGGCGTCGCCGGGGCGGTGTTGGCCGCCCTGACCGTGGCCGTCGGGATGACGACCGGTCCGCTGCCATGGATCGGGGCGGCGGGCGCGGCGTTGGCCGGGGTGACGGCCTGGGCGCGTCTGGCGCGCTGGCGGACGGGCGCCGTGCTGAAGCGCCCGGACCTGTGGAGCCTGCATCTGGGCTACGGCTGGCTCGGGCTCGGCTGGCTGTTTCTCGGCGTCGAGCGACTGGCTCCGCTCACCGGCGGGGCGGGCTGGCACGTCATCGGGGCGGGCGCGCTCGGCACGCTGGCCGCCTCCATGATGGTGCGCGCGACCCTGCAGCGGGAGGCGCTGCCGCCGGACTTCTCCCGGCCCGCCACCGCCGCCATCGCTCTGGTCGGGCTGGCCGCCGCGCTGCGCGTCGCCGCGGCCAGCACCGCGCCGGACCTGCTGATGCCCGCGGCGGCGCTGGCCTGGATGGGGGCGCATCTGTTGGTCCTGTGGGTGCTGCTGCGCGTGCCGAAGCGGATACGGGCCTGAGCCATCCACCACTTGACGCTCTCCGCCGCGCCCCCGACACTCCGACGCAACGGCCATTGCTAACGGGCCATGGGAAGACGCGGGCGCGACCGCAGGGGGGATCATGAGCGACGCATTGGAACCGGTCCGCAGCGCGGGCGTCGTCGGGCTCGGCTCCATGGGCATGGGGGTGGCGCTGTCGCTGCTCCGCGCCGGCTTCCGGGTCGTCGGCTGCGACCTCGACGCCGCCAAATGCATGAGCCTCGTCACCCATGGCGGGGAGGCCGCGGGCTCCCCCGCCGACGTCGGGCGCCGGGTGGACCGCGTCATCGTCCTGGTCGCCACGGCGGAGCAGGCGGAGGAGGTGCTGTTCGGCGCCGAGGGGGTGGCCGGGACCCTGGCGAAGGGCGGCGTGGTCGTCCTCTCTACCAGCGTCCCGCCGGACATGGCCGCCGCCGTCGGGTGCCGCCTCGCCGAGCGGGACCTGCTGATGCTGGACGCGCCGGTCGGCGGCGGCCCGGTGCGCGCGGCGGAAGGGCGCATGGTGGTCATGGCCTCCGGCCCCGAGGACGCCTTCGCGCGGGCGGCCGACCTGATCGCCGCTGCGTCGGGCACGCTGCACCGCGTCGGCACCGAACACGGGCAGGGCTCCGCCGTGAAGGCCGTGGAGCAGATGCTGACCGGCATCCACGCCGCCGCGGTGGCCGAGGCCACGGCCTTTGGCGTCCGCGCCGGGGTCGATCCGCAGCGGCTGGCCGAGATCATCGCCGCCGGTCCCTTCCACATCCCGTCGCAACGGCCGCTGAGCATCGTCGGGACGGACCTGGGCAGCGTGATGGACGCCGCGCGGCGGATGACCGTTCCGACGCCCTTGGCCGCCTCCGCTCTGCAACTCTTCACCATGGCCGCCGCGGTGGGGCTGGGGCGCGAGAGCGACGGCGCGCTCGTCCGGATCTTCGACCGGCTGGCCGGCAACCCGCAGGAGGGCTGAGGAATCATGTCATCGGCACACAAATCTCTTGTCGTCACCGGCGGCGGTCGGGGCATCGGGGCGGCGGTCGCCCGCATGGCGGCGCAGCGCGGCTACGCCGTCACCTTCTCCTACATCGGCAACGCCGAGGCGGCGGAGGCCACGCTGGCGGCGATCCGCGAAGCCGGCGGGCAGGCCCAGGCGGTGCGGGGCGACGCGGCTCGCGAAGAGGACATCCGCACCCTGTTCGACGCGGCGGAGGACCATTTCGGCCCCATCGCCGGGCTGGTCAACAACGCCGGCATCATCGGCCCCTATGGACGGCTCGACGAGGCCGCGCCGGACGATCTGCGCCGCATGCTGGACATCAACGTGACCGGCGCCGTGCTTTGTGCGCGGGAGGCGGTGCGCCGCATGTCCACCCGCCACGGCGGGCAAGGCGGCAGCATCGTCAACGTCGGTTCCATCGCCGCCGTGCTGGGCTCGCCCAACGAGTATGTGGGCTACGCCGCCAGCAAGGGCGCGGTGGACAGCCTGACCGTCGGCCTCGCCCGCGAGGTGGCGAAGGAGGGCATCCGCGTGAACTGCGTGCGGCCCGGCCTGATCGACACCGACATCCAGATCATCCCCGGCAAAGGCAACCGGCTCGACAACCCCGCTCTGATCCCGCCCGCCGGGCGCGCCGGGACGGCGGACGAGGTCGCCGAAACCGTGCTGTGGCTGCTGTCCGACGCCGCGTCCTACGTGACCGGCGCCCTTCTCAACGTCTCCGGAGGCCGCTGAGCCATGCCCGCGTCGAATTCCTTTGCCATCGGCCACCAGGACATCGTGGAAGCCGCGGCGCGGCTGGACGGCTTCGCCGTGCGCACGCCATTGCTGGAGAACGCCCTGCTGAACGAGCGGGTCGGCGGCCGAGTTCTGCTGAAGCCGGAGGTTTTGCAGCGCAGCGGCTCCTTCAAGTTCCGCGGGGCCTTCAACCGCCTGTCCCAACTGACGCCGGAGGAGCGCCGGGGCGGGGTGGTCGCCTGGTCGTCGGGCAATCACGCCCAGGGTGTCGCGGCGGCGGCGGCGCTGCTCGGCATGCCGGCGGTCATCGTCATGCCCAGCGACGCCCCGGCCCTGAAGATCGCCAACACCCGCGGCTACGGCGCCGAGGTGGTTCTCTACGACCGTTGGACCGAAAGCCGCGAAGCCATCGCCGGGGCCATCGCGGAGGAGCGGGGTGCCGCCACCGTGCCGCCTTACGACCACCCGCAGATCATGGCCGGGCAGGGCACGGTCGGGCTGGAGATCGCCGCACAGGCGCAGGCCATCGGCGCGGTTCCCGACGACGTGATCGCGCCGTGCAGCGGCGGCGGGTTGATGTCCGGGGTCGCCACGGCGGTCCGCCACAGCTTCCCAGACGCCCGCCTGTGGGCGGCGGAGCCGGCGGGCTTCGACGACGTCGCGCGCTCGCTGGCCGCCGGGGAGCGGGTGGAGAACGCCGCCGGGCAACGCTCCATCTGCGACGCGCTGCTGACCCCGACGCCGGGCGCCCTGACCTTCCCGGTGATGAAGGACCTGCTGTCCGGCAGCCTTGCCGTCACCGACGCCGAGGTGAAGGCCGCCATGGCCTACGCCTTCACCGTGCTGAAGCTGGTGGTCGAGCCGGGCGGGGCGGTCGGGCTGGCCGCCGTGCTGACCGGCAAGCTGCCGGCGGCGGGGCGCACCGTCGCCGTGGTGTTGAGCGGCGGCAACGTCGACGCCGCGACCTTCACGGACGCGCTGGCGTCGTCGTGACGGCGTCGCGCTCCAGCACGTAATAGACGGCGCCGGGGGCAAACTTCCTGCGGACCGAGTCGCGGTGGTAGGCGATGTTCCACCGCGTCAGCGCGCAGGCCGCCTCGTCCAGCCGCACCAGCAAAGGGTTGCCGTAGGGCAGGGAGACGCCCAGCAGCGGCCCCAACCGCTCGGTCAGCGGGAAGGAGCAGAAGCGGCGCTGCCGCACCGTGAAGCCCAGCCGGGCGAAGCGTTCCTCCAGCCATTGCACGGGGAAGCCGCGCTCGTTTGCGGTCAGGCCGCGGCGGGGCTGGCGCCAGTCGCCCATGGTGCTGATCGGCTCGCGCAGGATGAACAGCCCGCCGGGGGCGGTGACGCGGGCGAACTCGGCCAGCAGCGCGCCGGCGTTCGGAATGTGGTGCAGTGTGTGCAGGCAGACGGTCAGGTCGTTCGCCCCGTCCGCGCAGTCGATGCATCCGCCCAGCGTGGGACGGCGGTACTCGGCGGGGGTGCCGGCGATGTCGGTCCGCCAGAAACGCTCGATGGGTTCCACGGCCAGGAAGCGGTCGACCTGCCCGGCGATCGGCGCTACGTCGTCCCCCGCCGCGCAGCCGAAGGCCAGCGCCTGCCGGAAGCGCCGCCCGGCCAGGAAGCGGAAGGCGTGGCGGTGATTCAGCGCGTGGTATTCGTAGCGGTAGCCGGGCCGCTCGGGCGCCGTGCGCGCGAATTCCTCCTCTGGGGCCCGCGCCTCGACCCCGTACCAGCGGGCGATCCGGGCCGCGTCGAAGTCGTCGCCGTAAAGGGCGGCGCCGGAGAAATACTGATCCTCGAAACTGGTCGTCTCGACGCTGGCGGACTCGAAGGTGGCGGTCATGGGGGCTGAGGCTCCGCTGGATGGACGGCGCGACGATAGCGCGCCGGTTCCGGCGGAAACATTCAGCTTGCCCGCCTAGGACGGAGGGGGAGTCCTATTGCGGAGCGCGATCGCGTGGCGTGAAGGGAGCCCCTCCGGTTGGTGGAACCCCATCCGAAAGGGTAGCGCTACAGCCGGATGTCGCTCTGGAACAGGCCGAGGTCAAGATGCTCCATCGGGACGCGCTGGGCGCGGCGGCGGCTGAGGCGCTGGACGGCGTGGCGGGCGCGACCGATGAGGGCGGCGTAGCTCTTCAACGTCTTGGGCATGTCCGTTCTTCCCAATCTGTGTAAGGGGTGAACGGATCACAGCTATGACGGGTCCATGTGACAAATTCTATCGCACCGCACATCGGTCCGAGGAACGCCGCGCCGCGCCACTTGTTCGAGAAGGAATACCCCGGAAAATACGCACGAAGCTTGGTGAGGAGGCGGCGATGAGCGGCGTTCTGAAGGCCGTCATTTTCGACGTGGACGGCACCCTGGTCGACTCGGTGGATCTGCACGCCCACGCCTGGGTAGAGGCGATCCGGCATTTCGGCTACCACGCGGACTTCGACGCGGTGCGCTCCCAGATCGGCAAGGGCGGCGACCAGTTGATGCCGGTCTTCGTGCCGGAGAAGGATCTGGATCGCATCGAGGACGAGCTGGACCATTTCCGGCACGAGCTGTTCGCCCGCAAATACATGCCGAAGGTCCGCGGTTTCCGCCGGGTGCGCGGCCTGTTTCAGCATCTCCACGCCGAGGGTCTGCGCATCGCGCTCGCCTCCTCCGCCAAGGGGGACGAGCTGGAGCGCTACAAGCGCGCGGCGGAGATCACGGACTTGGTGGATGTGGAGACCTCGTCCGACGACGCCGAGCGGTCGAAGCCGCATCCGGACATCTTCGAGGCGGCTCTGGAGAGGCTTGGCCTGCCGCCCGAGGAGGCGGTGGTGGTCGGCGACAGCCCCTGGGATGCCAAGGCGGCGGGGCGGGCGGGGCTGACCGTGGTGGGGGTTCTGTGCGGCGGCTTTGCCGAGCAGGATCTGCGCAAGGCTGGCTGCGCGGAGATCTTCCGTGATCCGGAAGACCTCCAGCGCCGCTTCGCCACCAGCCTCATCGGGAAACGCAGCCCACGCGCGATGGGCCTTCTACAGCCCGGTGGACCTCAGCCGGGGCGGCCGTCGGCCCGCGGGGCGAGCAGGATGGGTGCGTAGACGTACAGGTAGCAGGCGAAGGCCGCGATCCAGGCAGCGCCGGCCCCCTCCAGGGCGGTCCAGTAGAGGCCGCCCGGCAGCTCGGGCGCCAGCACCCGCAGCAGTGCGGCGGCGGTCAGCAGGATGTAGCCGGCCACGGTCGGGCGGGTCACCACCAGCATCCGCCCGGTGTGACCGAGCGAGGCCCGCGTCATCACCGCCACGATCATCGTGGCGAAGGCCCCCGCGGTCAGGGCATGGATCCAGGCGGAGCTTTCCACGCCCGCCCCCAGCAGATGCGCCGCCTTCAGCGCCAGCGCCGCCGGCACCCAGGCGTAGCCGAGATGCAGCACCCACAGGATCGGCTGGTCGAGCGTCTTCGCCGGCTGCCAACCGGCCAGCCGCAGAGCGTGGGCGAGTGCCGCGACGAGCGCCAGCAGACCGGTGACAGCGTTGCCCGGTAGAGCGAGGTCGGCAGGGATCATCAACAGCGTCGAGACGAGCGTCACCTTCTCCACCCAGGGGCGGGAGACGACGGTGCCATCCAGCCCGCGCAGCCGCAGGGCGTTGCGGGTGAAGGCCGGGACGATGCGCCCGCCGATCACCGCGACCATCATCAGCACGACGCCGATGGCCAGCGTCTCGCCCAGCGCGGTGCCGCCCGGCAGCACGCCCAGCCAGTCCAGATGGAACAGCAGGTTGGCGGCGGTCAGCAGGCCCAGCAGGGCGAGGAAGGCGGTGTTGCGGATCTTGCCCGCCGCCACCAGCGGCCCGGCCAGCGCGACGCCGAGCGCCGGCAGGAAGGCGAGGTCGAGGATGGCCGCAACCGGCAGCGGCACGCCGAGGACGGGCAGCAGCGCCACCCGCCCGGCCAGCCACAGCGCCGTCAGGCCGGCGAGCGGCAGGCCGGACAGCGCCTTGGTCCCCGTCCAGCTCGGCACGGCGGTCAGCAGGAAACCGGCCACCGCGGCGACCACGAAGGCGAACAGCATCTCGTGCGCGTGCCAGGAGGCCGCCGGGACGGCGCCGTCCGGCCAGGACCCGGTCGCCAGCACGGCGATCCAGGCGGCCAGCAGGACAGGTGCGGCAAGGCCGGAAAGCAGGAAGAAGGGCCGGAACCCATAGGCGAAGATCAGGGGGACCGGCGGACGGTCCGGCTGGTCGGCAACGGAACTGGTCATGGCGTTCCCCGCGCGTTGGAGGCATCGGTCATGCCGTCACACTGCGCCGGGGGCGGTCACCCTTCTTTGACCGCCGTCAAATAGAAACCCTCCAAACAAAAATCTGGCGCGTTGGAGAAAAAGCCGCGGTCAGACCGTGATGCCGTTTTCGGCCATCAGGCGCTTCAGCGCGTCGCGGGCGGGCGCGTCCAGCACGGGAAGTCCGTCGCGGGCGGTCAGCACGAAGGCGCCGGGATCGGCCAGGGTGCGCAGAGCGAAACCGCCCACGCGCGGCGGGCCGCTGCTCAGCGGCGCGTCCTCGTAGATCGGCGAGAAGGTGCAGCCCAGAAGCATGGCGCGGGCGATCAGCGTCTCGTCCGACGACCCGCCCGACGCCGGGCTGTTGATGCCGAACAGCAACCGCTCGGCCTCGCCGCTGGTGACGAGCCCGCGTTCCTGAAGGATGTCGACCATGGCGGATGTGGTCATGACCGGCGCGGCGCGCCCCTTCCAGCAGAAGCGCCCGTCGTCCCACCCGATGTCCAGGCAGCGGTAGATCATGTGCGGATCGGCGCCGCCGGGCGACCCGGCGACGATGTAGTTGACCCGAAGCAACCCGTTCCACGCCCCGGCCGGAGCGACGATGCAGGAAACACCGCGCCGGGTCAGGCGCAGATAGGTGTCGTTGATGCCCGAAGGCTCGAAATCGAACAGCATGGCTGGCTCACCTTGATCGGGGACCCCGCTCCCCTCGAACGAAAAAGGTGAGCACGGGTTCCCGCAAGGCAACATGGCCATGCGTATGGTATTCCTCTCCGCACGCGCAAAAAGGGTATAGGCAAAAGCTCAGGACTTCGGGCGGAATGCCTTGCAGACCAATGGGTCAGTGTCGATGCGCGCCGCGCCGATCAGATCGAGGCAGTACGGAATTGCCGGGAAGACCGCCATCAGGCAATCGTGAATGGCCGAAGGCTTGCCCGGAAGGTTCACGATCAGGCTGTTGCCGCGGATTCCCGCGGTCTGGCGCGACAGGATGGCGGTCGGCACCACGGTCAGGCTGACCGAGCGCATCAGCTCGCCGAAGCCGGGCATCATCTTTTCGCAGACCTGCTCCGTCGCCTCCGGAGTCACGTCGCGCGGAGCGGGGCCGGTGCCGCCGGTGGTGACGATCAGGTCGCAACGCTCCCGGTCGGCCAGCTCGATCAGGGTGGCGGCGATGCCCTCGCGGTCGTCGGGGATGACGCGGGCCACCGGCTCCCAGGGGGAGGCGACGATGCGCGTCAGCTCCTCCCGGATGGCCGGGCCGCCCTTGTCCTCGTAGATGCCCTGGCTGGCCCGGTCGGACACGGTGACGATGCCGATGCGGGCGGGCTTCGCGGAGGTCATGGGCGGCGGTCCTTATGGAATGTCCGGCAGGCTTACTTGCTGCCCGGCGCCAGGAACACGCTCTTGTAGCTGTCCCGGTCGCCGTTGTTGGTGTCGGTCAACTGGAAGGTGACCGGGGTGGAGGCGTCCGGCACGGAGTCGCGCGGCACCGTGACGTAGACGCGGTAGGTCGCCACGCTGTCCGGCGAGGCGGAGATGTGGCTGACCGCGCTGCCGCTGTCCTCGTCGCGCTCGCCCACCACCTTCACCTCGGCACCGGCGATTCCGGCGGCGGCCAGCGTGTAGGAGCGGTCCTGGCGGGTCTTGTTGGAGACCTTGAAGGTGTAGGCGTTGCGGATGGTGCCGTCCTGCAGCGTGACGAAGAGCGGGGCGCGGTCGCGCTGCACGGCGATGTCCAGCCGCGGGCGCAGCGCGTAGCTCCAGGCCATGGCGCCGGTGATCACCAGCATCAGCAGGCCGTAGACGATGGTGCGCGGGCGGATCAGCCGCCACTGGTAGGTCTTGCCCTGGGCGCGGGTGTCCTGGGCGGCCAGGCTGTCGAAGCGGATCAGGCCCTTCGGCAACTCCTGCGACACCATGATGTTGTCGCAGGCGTCGGCGCACAGGCCGCAATTGATGCAGTCCGCCTGCTCGCCGGTGCGGATGTCGACACCGACCGGGCAGACCTGCACGCACTGGCCGCAGTCGATGCAGTCGCCGAAACCCTTGGTCCGGCGCTCGTCCCAGCTCTGCGACTTGCGCTTTGGGCCGCGGGTGTCGCCGCGCAGCGTGTCGTAGGTGACGACGAGGCTGTGCTCGTCCAGCATCGCGGTCTGGATGCGCGGCCACGGGCACATGTAGTAGCACATCTGCTCGCGCGTCCAGCCGGCCATGACGTAGGTCATGCCCGCGAACAGCGCGAAGAAGCCCGCCGCCTCGTAGGTCGCGTTGAAGGTCAGAAGATCGACGGCCAAGCGCGGCGCGTCGGTGAAGAAGGCGACGAAGCCGAAGCCGGTGATGACGGACAGTGCCAGCCAACCGGCGTGCTTGCCGGTCTTGCGCAGGACCTTCTTCGCGGTCCAGGGGGCCTTGTCCAGGCGGATGCGCTCCGCCCGGTCGCCTTCGAAGGCGCGCTCGATCCAGACGAACAGGTCGGTCCACACCGTCTGCGGGCAGGTGAAGCCGCACCACACGCGCCCGGCCAGCGCCGTCGCCAGGAACAGGCCCAGCGCCGCCACGATCAGCACGCCGGTGAGGTAGTAGATTTCCTGCGGCCAGATCTCGATCCAGAAGATGAAGAAGCGCGGCGTCGTCAGGTCGAACAGCACCGCCTGGGCCGGCGCATCGGGGCCGCGTTCCCAGCGAATCCAGGGGGCGATGAAGAAGACCGCCAGAAGCACCCAGGTCAGGATGGTCTTCCACCGCCGGTAGCGTCCGGAGACGGCTTTCGGGTGGATCTTCTTCTGGCTCTCGAAAAACTGGATTTTTGCCGGCGTGACAGCGCTTCCGTCTGGCATATCGTCTGCCTTGGCTCCGGATAGGGACGCAAGACCGGACAATAGCGGACGGGACCCGAGCGCTTCTTGATCGGGATCAAGACGAGAACGGATTTGAAGAATCCCTATGGGTTATAAGGATTTTTCAGCGGCGCTGGTGACCGGCCGGGATTTCCGGCTGTAATACGTCCATCGGCCGATTGGCTCAAGCTTCGTTTCGCAATGCGGAAACGTTTCCGTCCTCCACCGCCGCTGCGTCGTCGGACGCCGCGTCCTGCGGTGCGGGCCGGGATGGGGAGGGGCGGGTGACGATGTAGACGGCCACCGCCGCCATGCAGGTGCCGGCCAGGATGGGAACCAGCGGGCGGCTGGAGGTCAGCGCCACGATCGCCCAGCTCACGCTCATGCCGATCAGCGCCGCCGCCTTCGCCTTGCGGGGGATCGCTCCTTCGGACTGCCAGTCGCGCAGCAGCGGGCCGAAGCGCGGGTCACGGTACAGCCGGTCGCGCAGGGCGGGGCTGCTCTTGGCGAAGGCCCCGGCGGCCAGCAGAAGAAACGGGGTGGTCGGCAGAAGGGGCAGCACGGTGCCCGCGATGCCCAGCCCGACCGCGGCGTAGCCCAGCGCCAGCCACAGCCGGCGCCGCAGGGGGGAGGCGCAGACGGGTGCGTCCTCCGCAAGGGCGGTCTGGTCATCCATGGGGTGAATGTAGGCCGCTCACACGGCCAGGACCAGCACCGCGTAGCGGGCCGCCTTGCCCGCGGTGACCAGCAGCAGGAAAATCCGGATGTCCACCCGCAGGATGCCGGCCACCAGAGTCAGCGGATCGCCGATGACGGGCATCCAGGCCAGCAGCAGCGACCACACCCCGAAGCGCTGGTACCAGCGGGTGGCCCGCGCCACCATGGACGCGGGGACCGGGAACCAGCGGCGGTCCTGGAAATGCATCAGGTAGCGCCCGAGAGCCCAGTTGACCACGGACCCCAGCACGTTGCCCGCCGTGGCGAACAGCAGAAGCGCCAGATGGTCGTAGTTGCCGGTGGCGTGCATGCCGACCAGCAGGATTTCCGACTGGGCCGGGAAGATGGTCGCGGCCAGGAACGCGGTGAGGAACAGCCCGCCGTAGGCGGCAAACTCGGACATGCGGCGGACGGTCCTTCCGGGCCGGGGGTGGCGGAGGCTAGAACATGGGTGCGCATACAGGAATGCGGGAGGCGCCATGGTGCCGCCGCGATAAACTGGTGTAGATTCATTTTGTATGAATTCGCAGCGGATGGACTCGGGGGCGCCCGACCGGTCTCATCCGGCGGCCGTCGTCTTGGGGAATGAAGGGGAGTGTTTGCGGATGGCCGCTGCCGGCCTTGCCCGCTTCGATGCCGACGGGCGCCTGATCTGGGCCAACGCCGTGTTCCGGGCGTCGCTGGGCGGTTGTCCGGGGGATAGCCTCGATGCCCTACTGGAGGCACTTCCGTTGCGTGAGGACGCCGCCGCGGCGGCGGAGCGGCTGCGCGCCGGGGAGACGGTGGCGCTTGCGGTCGAGCCGTATAGGGAACGCGGACTCCTGATTCCGGCGGAGGGCGAGGGCGGCGACTTGGTGTTGACCCTTGCCGGTGATGGCGGCGCCCCGCAGGAGGACAGCGGCTTCTTCGGCCTGGAGGACCTTCTGGGCGACCGGGCCGGCGAGGCGGAGCGGGCGATCATGCAGGCCATCGCCGTTCCCCTGGTGGTAACCCGGCTGTCCGACGGCTTGGTGATGGCGGTCAACCAGCCCGCCGGCCTGCTGTTCGAGGTGCCGCTCGATGACGTGGTGGGGCGCAGCTTCGCCAAGGCCTTCTACACCGATCCGGCGGAGCGGGAGCGGCTGCTTTCCGCCCTGTGCGACGGGGCGGGCGGCGTGGATGGGTTCGAAACCCGGCTGTGCCGGCCCGATGGCAGCGATCTCTGGGCGATGGTCTCCGCCCGGCGGTTCCGGTTCCGGGGCGAGGATGCCATGCTCGCCTGCATCAGCGACATCTCTGCCCGCAAGCGCACCGAACAGGCGCTCGAAGCCCAGTGGGACCAGAGCCGGGCGGTCCTGAACGGGCTGGGCCAGGGAGTGATGGCCTTCGACCGGGGGCTTCGCCTGGTCGCCTGGAACGGGCGTGTTACGGAGTTGCTGGGGGTGGAGCCGGAATTCCTGAGCTATCACACGCCCTACGCCGCCATTGCCCGGCGGGTCGGGCAGGGGGTGGCCTTTGGGCCGGGGAGCGTGTGCCCCGACGCCCTGACCGGGTCCGGGACCGGCCCGTCCGCGGCCCTCGCGGCGCCGCTTCCCGCCCGCCCCGCCCCGGACGAGCGGTCCTGGGAGTGCACCCGTTCCGACGGTCACGTGCTGGAATGCCTGATCCGGCCTCTGCCCGACGGCGGATTCGTCGTCACCTACACCGACGTGACCGAGCGGCGGAACGCCGAGCGGGAGATCATCGCCAGCCGGGAGCTGTTCGAACTGGCGATCCGGGCGGCGCGCGAGGGGATCTGGCAATGGGACGTGCGCACGGGGGAATTGTGGCTGTCGCCCTACTGGTGGGGAATGCTCGGCTACGGCGAGGATGAGATGGTCAACACCGCCGCCCGTTGGACCGAGCTGATCCTGCCCGAGGATCGCGAGTTGTCGGCCCGGATGGCCCGCGACCTTATCAATGGCGCGATGGGCGAATGCCAGTTCATCATGCGCTTCCGCCACAAGCGCGGCACCGTGGTTCATATGCTGAGCCGCGCCATCCGCGTTCTTGGTCCGGACGGCGAGCTGTTCCGCATCGTCGGTTCGCACACCGACGTGTCGGACCGCGTCCATGCGGAGGAGCGCGCCCACGCCGCGCGGGAGGAGGCCGAACGCGCGCTCCATGACCTGAAGGAGGCGCAGGCCCATCTGATCCAGTCCGAGAAGATGGCCGCGCTGGGGTCGCTGGTGGCGGGGGTGGCGCACGAGATCAACACCCCCATCGGCATCGCCCTGACCGGCGCCTCGCTGATGGCGGAACGGACCCGGGTCATCCGGCGCGATTTCGAGGCGGGAACGCTGCGTCGGCCCGACTTTGCCGACTTCCTCGACATGGCGGGGGAGGCGGCGCACCTGATGCTGCTGAACATCGACCGCGCCGCCCAGCTCATCCAGAGCTTCAAACAGATCGCCGTCGATCAGGCGAGCGAGGAGCGCCGCGTCTTCGACCTGCGCGACTACATCGACGAGGTCCTGCGCAGCCTGGGCGTCCGCATCAAGCGGGCGGCCCACGGCGTGGAGGTGGATTGCCCGGCGGATCTGCTGATCGACGGCTATCCGGGTGCGCTCAGTCAGGTGCTGACCAACCTCGTGATGAACTCGATCATCCACGGCTACGCTCCGGGGCAACACGGAACGCTGCGCGTCGCTGTGCGCGCGGTGGGGGGCGACGAGGTGGAACTGGTCTATGCCGACGACGGGCGCGGCATCCCGTCCGAACTCCATGGCAAGGTGTTCGAGCCCTTCTTCACCACCAGCCGCGGCACGGGCGGCAGCGGGCTGGGGCTGAACATCGTCTACAACATCGCCACCCGCCGGCTGAGGGGCCGCATCGCGCTCGACAGCGCGCCGGGCCGCGGCGCGGCCTTCACCCTGCGCTTTCCCCGCGTCGTGCCGGCGGAGCGTCCGCCGGCCTGACGGCTTTCCCCTTACTGCGCATCCACCCAGGCGATGCGCAGGATGTTGGTGTTGCCGGGGGTGCCGAAGGGCACGCCGGCGGTGATGACCAACCGCTGCCCCTCCACCGCCAGCCCGTCCTCGTAGGCGCAGCGGGCGGCCTTCTGGACCATCTCGTTGAAGTCGGCCACGTCGGCGGAGTGCACGCTGTGCACCCCGTAGGCGAGCTGGAGCCGCCGCGCCGTTTCCAGGCTGGAGGTCAGGCACATGATCGGCACCTCCGGCCGTTCGCGGGCGGCGCGCAGGGTGGTGGAGCCGCTGGTGGTGTAGGTGACGATGGCCGCGGCCTGGATGGTGTGGGCGACCTGCCGCGCCGCCGCGGTGACGGCGTCGGTGGAGGTCTGCTGCGGGTCCGGGTGCTGGGCGTCGGTGATGGTGCGGTAGAGCGGGTCCTGCTCGACCCGGCGGGCGATGCGGTCCATCATCGACACCGCCTCGATGGGGTAGGTGCCCGCCGCGGTTTCCGCCGACAGCATCACCGCGTCCGCCCCGTCATAGACCGCGGTCGCCACGTCCGACGCCTCGGCGCGAGTCGGGGCCGGGGAGCCGATCATCGATTCCAGCATCTGTGTGGCGACGATCACCGGCTTGCCGGCCTTGCGCGACTCGCGGATGATCCGCTTCTGGATGCTCGGCACGTCCTCCGCCGGCATTTCCACGCCGAGGTCGCCGCGGGCGACCATCACGCCGTCCGACAGCTCGACGATGCGTTCCAGATGCTGGATGGCCTGCGGCTTCTCCATCTTCGACAGCAGGGCGGCCCGCCCGGCGACCAGCTTGCGCGCCTCGGCCACGTCCTCCGGCCGCTGCACGAAGGACAAGGCCACCCAGTCCACCCCCTGGTCGAGCGCGAAGGCCAGATCCTCGTGATCCTTCGGGGTCAGCGGCGTCAGCGGCAGGACGACGCCCGGCACGTTCACGCCCTTGCGGTCGGACAGGCGGCTGCCGGAGAGCACGACACAGTCGGCGTGGTCGGGGCTGCAATCGACGACGCGCAGGCGGACCTTGCCGTCATCCACCAGCAGCTCCGCTTCCGGCTCCAACGCGGCGAAGATTTCCGGATGGGGCAGGCCGACGCGGGTCGCGTCGCCCGGCTCGGTGGAGAGGTCGAGGCGGATGCGGTGCCCCGGCTCGACGGTGACGGGGCCGTCGGCGAAGGTGCCCAGCCGCAGCTTCGGTCCCTGGAGGTCGGCCATCACCGCGATGGGGTGGTCCAGTTCCGCTTCCAGCGCGCGCAGCGTGGCGAGGCGCTGGCCATGGTCCTCGTGCGTGCCGTGGCTGAAGTTCAGGCGGAAGACGTCCACGCCCGCCTCGAACAGCGCGCGGATCATCTCCGGCGTCGCGGTGGCCGGCCCCAGCGTGGCGACGATCTTGGTCAGGCGGAAGCGCCGGAAGGGGATGACTTTGCGGGTCATGGGTCTGCCTTCTGATATGTGCCGTTCGGGTTGTTCCGTTCGGGGCGGGCTGTTCATCTCAAGTTCTGCCGTCCGGCTTGTCAACCGCGGTCCGCCTCCCCACAATGGTCGGGCACCGGGAAAAGCACGGTAACGCCGCAGAACGGCCTTGACAGATTTCCGGCTTTTTCTATAGTCGCACCCTCCCGCGGCCCAACCGGCCCGGCGGGAGACATTGTGCGTCCCGTATCCGTGTTTTGCCATCCGGCCTTCGGGCCTCGGCGTCCGGATCGGGGATCAATCGGTGTGTAGGCGGCCCATGAGGGCTGCCGTTGAGATATCGAGGAGAGCAGGCGTGGCGCGTATCGCTGGCGTCAACATCCCCGCGCAGAAGCGCGTGGAGATTGCGTTGACCTACATTCATGGCATCGGCCCCTTCAAGGCCAAGGAAATCTGCACGAAGCTGGAGATCCCGGCGGAGCGCCGTGTGAACCAGCTCACGGACGACGAGATCCTCAAGATCCGCGAGACCATCGACGCCGACTACCGCGTCGAGGGCGACCTGCGCCGTTCGGTCGCCATGAACATCAAGCGTCTGATGGACATGGCCTGCTACCGTGGCCTGCGTCACCGCAAGGGCCTGCCGGTCCGCGGCCAGCGCACCCACACGAACGCCCGCACCCGCAAGGGTCCGGCCAAGCCGATCGCCGGCAAGAAGAAGTAAGAGGACGCACGGACCATGGCCAAGCCCTCAGCCGCTTCGCAGCGTCTTCGTCGTCGCGAGCGCAAGAACATCACCGCCGGCGTCGCTCATGTGAACGCCTCCTTCAACAACACGATGATCACCATCACCGACGCGCAGGGCAACACCATCGCCTGGTCGTCGTCGGGCACGATGGGCTTCAAGGGTTCGCGCAAGTCGACCCCCTACGCCGCCCAGGTCGCCGCCGAGGACGCGGGCCGCAAGGCCCAGGAGCACGGCATGAAGACCCTCGAGGTCGAGGTGAAGGGTCCGGGTTCGGGGCGTGAGTCGGCGCTGCGCGCTCTGCAGTCGATCGGCTTCCAGATCACCTCGATCCGCGACGTCACGCCGATCCCGCACAACGGCGTCCGTCCGCCGAAGAAGCGTCGCGTCTAAGAAGCATCGCTACTCCGCACCCGCGGGGACCCGCCGTTCCGGGACAGGCGCCGCAGCCATCGCGGCGCCATCGGATGGGAACGGCCGGTCCCCGCGGACGTGTGTCCACCCCGATGGCATGAGGTAATACCGTGGCTCTTCAGAAGAACTGGCAGGAACTGATCAAGCCGAACAAGCTGGACATCCAGCCCGGTGACGACGCCGACCGCACGGCGACCGTCGTGGCCGAGCCGCTGGAGCGTGGCTTCGGTCTGACGCTCGGCAACGCGCTGCGCCGCGTGCTGCTCTCCTCGCTGCAGGGTGCGGCCGTCACGGCGATCCACATCGACGGCGTGCTGCACGAGTTCTCGTCGATCCCCGGCGTGCGCGAGGACGTGACCGACATCGTCCTCAACATCAAGTCGATGGGCCTGCGCATGGGCGGCGACGGCCCGAAGCGCATGCGCCTGCGCGCCGAAGGCCCCGGCGAGGTGAAGGCCGGGATGATCGAGACCGGCGCGGACATCCAGGTGATGGACCCGGACCTCGTGATCTGCACGCTGGACAACGGCGCGCGCCTGAACATGGAACTGACGGTCGAGACCGGCAAGGGCTACGTCCCGGCCAGCCAGAACCGTCCGGAGGACGCCCCGATCGGCCTGATCCCGGTCGACGCGCTGTTCTCGCCGGTCCGCAAGATCTCCTACAAGGTCGACAACGCCCGCGTCGGGCAGGTCACCGACTATGACCGCCTGTCGATGGTCGTCGAGACCAACGGCGCCGTGAAGCCGGACGACGCGGTGGCTCTGGCCGCCCGCATCCTCCAGGACCAGCTGCAGCTGTTCATCAACTTCGAGGAGCCGACCCACGCGGTCGCCGAGGAGAAGCACGAGGAGGTTCCGTTCAACAAGAACCTGCTCCGCAAGGTGGACGAGCTGGAACTGTCGGTCCGTTCGGCCAACTGCCTCAAGAACGACAACATCGTCTACATCGGCGATCTGGTGCAGAAGACCGAGGCGGAGATGCTCCGCACGCCGAACTTCGGCCGCAAGTCGCTGAACGAGATCAAGGAAGTGCTGGCCCAGATGGGGCTGCACCTCGGTATGGAAATCCCGAACTGGCCGCCCGAGAACATCGAAGAGCTGGCCAAGCGTCTGGAAGAGCCGTACTAAGTCTCGCAAGTTCCATTGCCCCCTCCCTGACCCTCCCCCGCTCTCGGCGAGGGAGGGAACAAGCTTCCTCTCCCGCGAGAGCGGGGGAGGGCCGGGGAGGGGGCAATCGTTCCCAGGGCCACCAACCGGCCCGCCCCGCGCCGTACCAGCCGAAAACTGGGCGGTCGGGTTCACCACCGGCTCCCCGAGGGGGGCCATGCCATGAAGGAGGACCGTCATGCGTCACGGCGTTTCCGGACGTAAGTTCAGCAAGACCACCAGCCACCGCAAGGCCATGTTCTCGAACATGGCGAACGCCCTGATCAAGCACGAGCAGATCAAGACGACCCTGCCGAAGGCCAAGGATCTGCGCCCGATCGTCGAGCGTCTGATCACGCTCGGCAAGAAGGGTGGCCTCGCCAACCGCCGTCTCGCCTTCGCGCAGCTGCGTGACGACGCGATGGTGACCAAGCTGTTCACCGTTCTGGCCGACCGCTACAAGGACCGCCAGGGTGGTTACAGCCGCGTCCTGAAGGCCGGCTTCCGCTACGGCGACGCCGCCGCCATGGGCGTGATCGAGCTGGTCGACCGCGATGTCGCCGCCAAGGGCCAGGATTCGGGCCCGGTGGAGATCAAGGAAGAGGTCGAGGCCGAGGGCTGAGCCCACGGTTGAGCGATCGTGAAATCTTGTCGCCGCCGTTGCCCACCGGGCGCCGGACGACGATATAGGTGACCGACCGGCCCTCCCTTCGGGTTCATCCCCGGAGGGAGGGTTTCCGGTTTTCGGGTTCCGTCACTTCGGGAGGGCGCCGCGCGCGCGGTATGCTGAAACCTCTCTACAACCGGATTCTCAAGCTCTCCGCCCGCAAGGACGCCGTCTGGTGGATGTCCGCCGTCTCCTTCGCGGAAAGCTCCTTCTTCCCTCTGCCGCCCGACGTCATGCTGGTGCCGATGTGTCTGGCGGAGCCCAAGAAGCTCTGGCGCTACACCAACATCTGCGCACTGGCCTCGCTGATCGGCGGGCTGTTCGGCTACGCGGTCGGGTTCTACCTGTTCGAGAGCATCGGACGGCTGATCATCGACCTTTACAACGCGCAGGAGTCGTTCCAGCGCTTCCAGGACATGTTCGCCGAATTCGGCCCCTGGTTCCTGATCCTCAAGGGCATCACGCCCATACCCTACAAACTGCTGACGATCACCGCGGGATTCGCGCACCTCGACCTGACGGTGTTCATCCTGTGCTCGATCGTCGCACGATTCTCGCGATTCTACATGATCGCGATCCTGCTGCACTTCTACGGACCGCAGGTGCGCGACATCATCGAGAAGCGGCTGATGCTGGTGACGACCGTTCTGCTGGTCATCATCATCGGCGGATTGCTCAGCTTCAAGTTCGTGTGAGCGGCGCGGGGCTCGGCCCCGCGCGTCACCCTCATTCTCCGACGAACGTCAATCCGGCCAAACTCAGTCGGGCATCCCGCGGTCCTGGCGGTTGCGCTCCGACGGGGGCAGGGCGTTGCGCTCGCGGCGGTCGCGCATGACCATCACGCCGATGGCCAGCGCCATGCCGATGCCGGCCAGCAGGGGCAGCACGACCTCGCCGGCGCTGACAGTGGGCATGGCGAGCATGCGCACGATAAGCAGCAAGAGGCCACCGATCAGCAGCGCCACGAAAATGGTGGTCGATGTCCGGCGGCGCGGTGACGGGCCGGGATTGTTGGGACTCATTTGAGGCATTCCCTTATCGCTTGCGTTCCCGGCATAGTGGGCGCCGAGCCCGTGGCATGGTCCAATGCGGGGGACCATCCGCCAACGTCCGGGGTCACGCAAGAACAATGGGAGTCAAAGCCGAGATGTTCCGTCCGAAACTCATTCTGGGGCCGGTGCTGGCCCTCGCACTGGTTGCGCTCGCCGCCTGCGCGGACGCGCCGGGGCGTTCGTCCGGCGCCGCCGTGGGCGGTGCTCCGGCGGCCTCCACCGCGGCCCCCGCGGCCCCTGCCGGGTCGCCCGCGGCCTCGCGCCCGGCCCGTGGGGTCGAAGACCCGTCGCTCCGCCTCGATGGCGGTGTCGGAACTGACGATTCCTGCCGCGCCCAGTGCGAGCGCAGCAACAACTCCTGCATGGACTCGGTGGCCGCGCGCGCGCAGAGCGGGCTCGACCGTCCGGACCGCGGCGGCATCTTCTCGCCGACCGACAATTGCCAGCATTCGCTGCGCATGTGCTACCAGCGCTGCGGCGCGCCCACCAACCAGTGACCGTGTCCGCAAGGGTCATGGCTTACCGATGAGCAAACGCGGCGACTCCGGAGCCACCGGCGGCCTGTTCGAGGCGGGTGCCCCCCGCCCGCTGGCCGATCGGCTGCGCCCGCGCAGCCTGGGCGAGGTGGTTGGTCAGGAGCATCTGCTGAAGCCCGACGGCCCGCTCGGCCGCATGGTCGCCGCGCGCCGGCTGGCCTCCATGATCCTGTGGGGGCCGCCCGGCTGCGGCAAGACGACCATCGCGCGGCTGCTCGCCCTGTCCACCGACCTGCATTTCGAACCGCTGTCGGCGGTGTTCTCCGGCGTGGCCGACCTGCGCAAGGTGTTCGACGCCGCCCGGGCGCGGCGCGCGGCCGGGCAGGGCACGCTGCTGTTCATCGACGAGATCCACCGCTTCAACCGCTCCCAGCAGGACGGCTTCCTGCCCTATGTGGAGGATGGCACCGTCACGCTGGTCGGCGCCACCACCGAGAATCCGTCCTTCGAGCTGAACGCGGCGCTTCTGTCGCGCGCCCAGGTCTTCGTGCTGAACCGGCTCGACGACGCGGCGCTGGAGAAGCTGCTGTCGCGGGCCGAGGCGGAGATGGGCCGCCCGCTGCCGCTGACGCCGGACGCGCGGTCCGCGCTGAAGGCGATGGCCGACGGCGACGGGCGCTTCTGCCTGAACCTCTGCGAAGAGCTGTTCGCCCTGCCGGTGCCGGAGGACGGCGCGCGTCTCGACAACAACGCGCTCGCCACCGCCATCCAGCGCCGAGCCCCGCTCTACGACAAGGCGCAGGAGGGGCACTACAACCTCATCAGCGCGCTGCACAAGTCGCTGCGCGGGTCGGACACCGACGCGGCGCTCTACTGGTACGCCCGCATGCTGGAGGGGGGCGAGGACCCGCGCTACATCGCGCGCCGGCTGACCCGCTTCGCGGTGGAGGACATCGGCATGGCCGATCCCAACGCGCTGGCCCAGGCCACCGCCGCCTGGGAGGCCTACGAGCGGCTGGGCAGCCCGGAGGGCGAACTGGCCATCGCCCAACTCGTCATCTATCTGGGGACGGCGCCCAAGTCGAACGCCGGCTACACCGCCTACAAGAGCGCGCTGCGCGCCGCCAAGGAAACCGGCAGCCTGATGCCGCCCAAGCACATCCTGAACGCCCCGACCAAGCTGATGAAGCAGATCGGCTATGGCAAGGGGTATGAGTACGACCACGACACGGCGGACGGCTTCTCCGGCCAGAACTATTTCCCGGAGGGCATGGCGCGGCGCGCCTTCTACCAGCCGGTGGAGCGTGGATTCGAGCGCGAGATCAAGAAGCGCCAGGACTATTGGGCGCGCCTGCGTGAGCGCAAAGCCGCGGACGGGGATGAGTAGGCACGTTTCACTGCTTCGAGTGGGCAATTCTCAGAATCCACGCTGTGGCTACCAGCGGGCCGGGCCGTTCGAACACGCAGGTCATGGTTGCGCTGGTGTTCTCGCACTTTTGTGTCGGAGCACGGGCGCTCGAAATCAGGGTTCGTGAAATGACAGGAGAGGCGTGCGTATGACGGCGGAGGACGCGGTTCCGGCATTCTCACGCTTCATCGCCATCGACTGGTCGGGCGCCGCCGGCAAGCGCTACGCCGGCGTTGCCGTTGCCGAATGCGGTGCCGAGGGGCCGCCGCGGGTCGTCGCGCCCACGGAGCGGCAATGGTCGCGCACCGCCGTGTTCGACTGGCTGCTCGACGGGCTGAAGCGCGGGCCGGCGCTGGTTGGGATCGACTGCGCCTTCTCGCTGCCCTTCGCTGTGGCCGGTCGCTACTTCCCCGACCCCGACGCGGCGACGGCCTTCGACCTCTGGGACCGGGTGGAAGCGGTGGCCGGGGCGGAACCGGACTTCGCCGGGGGCGGCTTCGCGGCGCACCCGGACTACGGCGCCGATTTCTGGCGCGCCGGGACGCAGCCGGACTGGTACCGCGACCCGCACCGGTTGACCGAGCGGATGTGCCGCGCCGACGGCTACGGCAGCCCGCAGAGCCCCTACAAGCTGATCGGCGCCAAGCAGGTGGGGAAGGGCGGGCTGGCCGGGATGCGCGTGCTGCGCGCGCTGAAGCGGGCGGCACCGGACCGGGTGGCGGTTTGGCCCTTCGATCCGCCGGAGCCGGGCCGCACCGTGTTCTGCGAGATCTACCCGCGCCTGTTCCTGATCCGCGCCGGCTTCGGCCTGCGGAAGATCCGCGACGGGGCTGGGGTCGATGCCGCTCTGGCCGCCCTCGGCGCGCCGCCCGCCGGTTTGTCCGGGGCGGTGAGCGACCATGACGCGGACGCGCTGGTCTCCGCGGCGGGGCTGCGCTGGCTGGCCGGGCGGCCGGCGGTGTGGAGCCCGCCGGCCATGGACGCGCTGGCGCGGCGGCAGGAGGGCTGGATCTTCGGCGTGGGCGACCGGAATAGCGGAATTCCTGCGCCCGGCGCGTGACAAGCCGCCGCAATTCTGGCTCTATCCGAGCGGGATGCCCGTCGTCCCGTCCGTTCCGGAGGTTTCGTGATCGCATCACCGTCCACGCTCGCCGCGGTCGCCGTCGGCGGCGCTGTCGGGTCCATGGCGCGCTATCTTCTGATGACGGCGGTCGGCCATTGGCTGGGCACGCAGTTTCCCTACGGAACGCTGATCGTGAACGCCGTGGGCTGCTTCACCATGGGCGCGCTGGCGGAGCTGGCCGCGCTGGTGTGGTCGCCCTCGCCGGAGCTGCGGGCGCTGCTGATGGTCGGGGTGCTGGGGGGATTCACGACCTTCTCCTCCTTCACGCTCGACGTCGGGCTGCTGGTGGAGCGGAACGCCCTGCCGGCGGCGGCGGGTTACATCCTGGCCTCGATGGTTCTGACCATCGCGGGTTTCTTTGCCGGCCTTGCGGTCGTGCGTTCTCTTGTTTCGGTGCCCGTTTGATGAGTGAGAACAAAACCCCCAGCGTGGAAACCCGGACCGTGACGTCCGACGAGGCCGACGTCCGCCTCGACCGCTGGTTCAAGCGCCATTTCCCCGACGTGGGGCACGGCTATCTGCAGAAGCTGCTGCGCACCGGCCAGATCCGCGTGGACGGCAAGCGGGCGGAAACCTCGACCCGGCTCGCCGCCGGCCAGTCCATCCGCATCCCGCCGCTGGCCGACTGGGCCAAGCCGGAGGGCGCCGCCGCGGCCCCCGCGCCGAAGAAGCCGGCCATGTCGGACAAGGACATCGCGGCGCTCCAGGCGCTGGTTCTCTTCAAGGACGGCGACGTCATCGCGCTGAACAAGCCGGCGGGCCTCGCCGTTCAGGGCGGCACCAACACCACCAAGCATCTCGACGCCATGCTGGACGCCCTGCGCTTCGACGCGAAGGAGCGGCCCAAGCTGGTGCACCGGCTGGACAAGGACACCTCGGGCGTCCTGCTGCTGGCGCGCAACACCTTCGCGGCGTCCAAGCTGACGGAGCAGTTCCGCGGCCGCGACGTGCGCAAGATCTACTGGGCCGCCACGGTCGGCGTGCCGAAGCCCTACCAGGGCAAGATCGACCTCGCGCTGGCCAAGGAAGGCGGGCCGCAGGGCGAGCGGGTGGCCGGCGACGAGGACGACGGCAAGCGTGCCGTCACCTACTACTCGGTTCTGGAAAACCTGGGCAAGCAGGCGGCCTTCGTCGCCATGTGGCCGCGCACGGGGCGCACCCACCAGCTCCGCGTCCACATGAACGCCATCGGCACGCCGATCCTCGGCGACGGGAAGTACGCCGGGCAGGGGGCCTATCTGCCGGGCGCCGAGGTCCAGAAGAAGCTGCATCTGCACGCCCGCCGCCTGATCCTGCCGCACCCGCGCGGCGGCAACCGGATGATCGACGTGACGGCGCCGCTGCCCGACCACATGCTGACGACCTGGAAGTATCTGGGCTTCAGCGCCAGCCTGAAGGGCGACCCGTTCGAGGGGGTCGAATAAGGCGGGGGGCTCACCCCGCCTCGCGGCCCTCCAGAAACGCCGTAAGCTGCTCCGCCGCCTGCCCGACATGGTCGGTGACGAGCCGGCACCCCTCCTCCGCGTCGCCCGCCCGGCAGGCCGCCAGCAGCGCGCGGTGCTCGTCCTGCGACCGCGGTAAATAGCCCAGCGCCGCGAACTGGAAGCGCAGGTAACGGTCGGCGGCCAGCAGATGCTGCTCCGTCAGCGCCAGCAGACGGGGCCGCCCGGCCCGCGCGTAGAGCGTCATGTGGAAGCGCCGGTTCAGCTCCCCCATGCGACCCGGATCGGCCTCGCCATCCATTTCCGCGATCAACTCCTCCGCCTGATCGAGTTCCGCCGCCGTCAGGCCGGGCAGTGACAGGCGCAGCGCCATCGGTTCCAGCGCCATGCGGATCGCCCCGATGTCGGCGCCGTCCGCCGCCGAGATTTCCGCGACGACCGCGCCGCGGTGCGGGTGGAACTCGGCCAGCGCCCGCGCCTCTAACTGGCGCAGCGCCTCGCGCACCGGCATGCGGCTGACCCCGAAGGTTTCCGCCAGCTCCTCCTGCCGCAAGGGCGTGCCCGGCGCGATGACCCCGGTCAGGATCGCCTCGCGCAGCGTCGCCTCCACGAACTCCGTGGTGGTGCGGTGGCGCGGCCGCGCGCGCGCCACGAGGCGCGACAGCCCGTCGTTGACCGCCATGCGTGATCTCCCCTTGCCAGGATATTGGATCCAATCTATCACCTTCCCCATTGTCCTGCACCCCCGATGGAGGGTCCCAAGCCATGTCCTCTTCCGATACCGTCCCGGCGACGGGCCTTTCGACGGGGCTTTCCCTGCGCGCGGTCGGCGCCGGCCTGTTGGCGGCCCTGGTCGGCTATGCCAGCTCGGTGGCGGTGGTGATCCATGGCCTGACCGCCGTGGGCGCCGGCACGGAGCAGGTGGTGTCGGGCCTCGTCCTGCTGGGCTTCGCCATGGGGCTGACGGCGATGGGGCTCAGCCTGCACCGGCGCAAGCCGATCAGCATCGCCTGGACGACGCCGGGCATGGCGCTGCTCGCCGCCACCGGCGCGGTGGAAGGCGGCTTCCCCGCCGCGGTGGGGGCCTTCGTGGTGACCGGTGTGCTGATCGTCCTGGCTGGGCTGTGGTCGCCGCTCGGCCGCTGGATCGCGGCGATTCCCAAGCCGCTGGCCAACGGCATGCTGGCGGGCATCCTGCTGAAGCTCTGCCTCGCCCCCTTCCTGGCGGTGTCGCAGGCGCCGGGAATGGCGCTGCTGGTGCTGGCGACCTGGGCGGTGGTGGGGCGGGTGGCGCGTCTCTACGCCGTGCCCGCCGCGGTGGCGGTGGCGCTCGGGGCGATGGCGCTCGACTCATCCGGTGGGGCGGCGCTGTCCGGCGCGCTGTGGCCGGGCGTAACCTTCGTCCAGCCGGTGTTCACCTGGGAAGCAATGGTCGGCATCGCCCTGCCGTTGTTCGTCGTCACCATGGCCTCGCAGAACATCCCTGGCCTTGCTGTTCTGGCGACCTACAACTACGCGCCGCCGACCCGCCCAATCTTCCTGGTGACGGGGGCGGCCTCCGCCCTGACGGCGTTGGGCGGTGCTCCGACCGTCAACCTCGCGGCGATCACCGCGGCGCTCTGCGCCAGCCCGGACGCCGACCCGAACCCGGCGCGGCGCTGGCAGGCCGCCTTTGTCGGCGGCATCGGCTACATCCTGTTCGCCGGGCTCGCCGGGGTGACGGCAGTGATGGTCACCCGTTCCCCGCCGATCCTGATCGAGGCGGTGGCCGGGCTTGCCCTGGTCGGCGCTTTCGGCGCCGCCCTGATGGGCGCCGTGCAGGTGGAGGCGAACCGCACCGCCGCCCTGGTCACCATGCTGGTCACCGCCTCCGGCCTGTCCTTCGTCGGGGTGGGTTCGGCCTTCTGGGGCCTGCTGCTGGGCGGGGCGGTCCATCTGCTCCATTGGCGTTCCCCGGTGTCGCAGCCGGCGAAGTGAGTTGCGCTTTCCCAATGCGAGCCGCATAAGTCCGGTACGACCCGCGTCCCGGAGGCGATGCCCGTGAGCAGCTCAGAGAATGCCCGTCCGCTGCGGCTGGCCCTGTTCGATTGCGACGGCACGCTGGTGGACAGCCAGTTCGCCATCATCGACGCCATGACCACCGCCTGGGCCGCCCACGGGCTGGGCGAGCCGGACCCGCTGGAGGTGCGCCGCATGGTCGGCCTGCCGCTGGTGCAGGCGGTATCGCAACTGCTGCCGCACCTGGACACCGACCGCCATGTGGCCGTCGCGGAAAGCTACAAGGACGCCTTCGCGGCGCTGCGCCACCGCGGCGACCTGCACGAGCCGCTGTTCCCCGGCCTGCGCGACACGCTGGACGCGCTGGAGGCGGAGGGTGTGCTGCTCGGCGTGGCGACCGGCAAGTCGCGGCGAGGGCTGGACGCCGTGCTGGCCCATCACGGGCTGACCGAGCGCTTCGTCACGCTCCAGACCAGCGACATCGGTCCCGGCAAGCCGCACCCCGACATGGTCTACCGCGCCCTGGCCGAAACCGGGGTGGAGGCGGCGCGGACGGTTGTGATCGGCGACACCACCTACGACATTCAGATGGCCCGCAACGCGCGGGTCGCGTCGGTCGGCGTCTCCTGGGGCTATCACGCGGTGGCCGAGCTGGAGGCCGCCGGGGCCGACCGCATCGTCCACCGCGGGCGTGCGGTGGCCGGCGCCGTGCTGGACCTGTTGCACCGTTAAGAGAGACTTCGAAGGACCCTGATGAAGCGCTTCTACAAGACCGCCTCCGTCGACGAGGCCGCCGGCGGCGGCTTCGAGGTGCGCCTGGACAACCGCCCGATCCGCAGCCCGGCCAAGGCGCCGCTGGTCTTCGCAAGCTGGCCGCTGGCCCAGGCCGTCGCCGCCGAATGGGACGCGCAGCCTGAGGACATCGCCCCGGACAGCATGCCGCTGATGCAGCTCGCCAGCACGGCGGTGGACCTGATCGGCAAGGGGCGCGCCGCCATCGTCGACGGCGTGGCCGCCTATGCGGAGACGGACCTGCTCTGCTACCGCGCGGAGCATCCCCGGAACCTGGTGGAGTTGCAGGCGCAGCGCTGGCAGCCGCTGCTCGACTGGGCGACGCTGCGCTACGACGCGCCGCTGCACGTCAACGCCGGGCTGATGCCCAAGCCGCAGCCGCCCGAAGCGCTGCGCGCCCTGCGCAACGCGGTCGAGGCTTACGACGACTGGACGCTGTCGGCGCTCCAGACTGCCACGGGTTCCTGCGGTTCGCTGATCGTCGCGCTGGCGCTGGTCGAGGGGCACATCGACGCCGAGGAGGCCTTCGCCGTGTCGCAGCTCGACGAGACCTTCCAGATCGAGGCCTGGGGCGAGGACCCGGAGACGACCAAGCGCCGCGCCGCCCTGCGCGTGGACATCGCCGCCTGCCGCCGTTTCGTCGATCTGCTGCGGGCCTGATCATCCTTCGGGTGGGGACGGAATAAAGCGCCGCGGCGGGCGTCCTGTCAGTGAGGGCCGGGTCCAATCACCCGCCCCGTCACGACAGGGAGGTTCCGTCCATGCATCGCTTCACCCATTTCACCGCCGCCGCGGCGATCGCGCTGGCGCTCGGCCTCGCGGCGCCGTCCGCCTTCGCGCCCTCCGCCTTCGCGCAGGGCGCCATGCCCGCCAAGACCGGACAGTCGGCCGGCGGCCCCGTGCTGACCGACAGCAAGGGCATGACGCTCTACGTCTTCGACCGCGATGCGGGCGGCAAGTCCGCCTGCAACGGCCAGTGCGCCACCAACTGGCCGCCGCTGATGGCCCCGGCGGGCGCCAAGGCGATGGGCGACTACTCGGTCGTCACCCGGGACGACGGTTCCATGCAGTGGGCCTACAAGGGCAAGCCGCTCTACGGCTGGGCGAAGGACGGCAAGCCGGGGGACACCACCGGTGACGGGGTGAACAACGTCTGGCACGTCGCGCGTCCGTAAGCATGACTCCAAACAGGGAAAAGCCCCCGCGGCGCTTGGCCGCGGGGGCTTTTCGTGACCGGACCGGCGATTACTGGCCGGTGCCCGACGGAGCGGCCGGCGGGGTGCCGGTGGCGCCGCCCGGAGCGGTCATGGTGCCGGAGGTGCCGGTGGAGGAGCGGCTCGCCGCGCCGTTCACCGTGTCGCCGGCCTTGTCCTTGTTGCGGTTCAGCGAGGTGGTGGTGTCGGAGTACTCGAACTCCGGCATCTCCTTCACCTGGTCGCGGGTCATGCCCGAGAGCTGGACGCGCTCCTGCTGGGCGTCCCAGTTGGCCTTGCCGATGTCCACGGCAATCTGCTTCTCACCGATGCCGAGGAAGCCGCCCGAGGAGATCACGAGCTGCTGGGCCTTGCCGTTGCTGTCGAGGATGATGTCCTCGACCTCGCCGACCTTCTCGTTGTCGGTGCCGTAGACGTTCTTGCCCATCATGTTCTCGGCGCTGGCCATCTGGCCGCCGGTCAGCTCGGAGGCGCTGCCGGTCGCGGCACTGCCGGTCGTGGCGTTACCCGGGGCGCTGCCGCTCTTGTTCATCTCGGTCGCGGTCGGGGCGCCGGTGGTGGGGCTGCCGGTGGTCGGCGACGTGGTTTGCGCCATCGCCGTGCCGGTCATCAGCGCCAGGACGGACGCAGCCGCGATGATTTCCCTCCGCATAACTCACTCCTCTCCGTGTTTCGGCGTTTCTGTCGAGTGCCTTGGTTTGTCTCGGTAAGGCAGAACGACAACAGGGCCCCGGCGGGAATGGTCACGCGGAAAATCGAAAAAATCTTTCGGCTAGTCCGTGCAAGTTTCGGGAATAAAAGTGGTGAAGAACTCAGAAGCTTGCCCAGACTGGCTTTGCCGGCGTGACTGTGGCCTCTCCGGCTGTCAAGACCAATCCGTCTTGCCCCGCACGGGTGAGGTCTTCCAGCCGTAGCAAGGCCAGCGCCGTCGAGCCATGGCCGCTGCGGATCTCGCCGACCTCCTTGCCCTCCAGCGTCACCGGCGTGCCGGGGGCGGGAAGGGGGCCGTCCAGCGTCACCGGGAACAGCTTCTTCTTGATCAGGGCGCGGTATTTGGTGCGGGCGGTCAGTTCCTGCCCCATGTAGCAGCCCTTGTCCCAGGAGATGGCGTTGAGGTCGTCCAGATCGTTCTCCAGGGGGAGCGCCTTGTCGGGCGTGAGGTCGCGGCTGCCCTCCGGAACGCCCAATGACAGGCGCAGCCGGTCGTAGTCCTCGGCGCCGCGCGCAACGAAGCCCGCCGCCTCCAGCGCCGCCGCGGCGCTCTCGCGCGGCAGGAAGGCGCGGGCGCCCAGCGCCGGCAGGCGCGGGTCGGTGAAGGCGATGCCGCCCGCGAAGGCGATCGCGGCCCCGGCCTCCTCCGGCAAACCCAGTCTCGCAAGCGAGTCGCCGCCGAACAGGACGACGGCCAGCATGGCGCCGGCCCGGTCCTCCAGCGTGATCTTGGAGCGCAGCTTGTACATCTTCAGGCGGCGCAGGAATTCCTCGCGCCGGTCCGTCTCGGGGTCGAGCAGAAGGGCGCCGTCCGATTCGGCGATGCGGAAATCGTGCAGGAACTTGCCCTGCGGGGTCAGGAACAGGGCGTAGACGGCGCGGTCCGCCGCGACGCGGCGCAGGTCGTTGGACACCAGCCCTTGCAGGAAGGCCGCCCGGTCCTCGCCCGCGACCGCGATGACGCCCCGGTCCTCCAGGATCGCATAGCCCGCCTGTTCCGCCGTCATGCCTTTGCTCCGATTGTCCCGTTCAAGTCCCCGATAGTTGGGCGAAGGGGGAAGGGGAGGCAAGGGTGGCGAGGTCTGTGCCCTTGCATGGCGCGTCCGCCTTTTCCGCGGACGCGCCACGGTGCAAGCCGTGGTCGATGGACCTTCAGGTAGGCGGTCAGCCGGCTGGAGGTTCGATCCGCAAGACCTGCACCGACTTGGTGCGGCCGTCGAGCGTGCCATAGGCGATGGATTGCCCTTCGGACAGGCCGAGCAGGGCGGCGCCCACCGGGGTCAGGATCGAGATGCCATCCTGCCGCCGGGCCGCTTCGTCCGGTGTGATGAGTGTGGCAGTGTGCCGCGTGCCCCGATCGTCCGCGAAGGTGACCCGGCTGCCGAGCCGGACGAAGGGCGTGCCGCCGTCGCTGGAATAATCCGCGACATCGGCGCGGTCGACCTCGCGCTGGAGGAAGTCGATGACGCCGGCGGGCTGGCTGAGATGGGCGAGAAGGACGTCGAGACGCCCAAGGTCGTGGGGGGTGATTCGGATCGGCGGCGGATCGCCGAGCATCGACTTGCGGTTCATTCCAAAAGCTCCATAAGCAAAGGCCGCCGGAAATGGCGGCCCTTTCCATAGCTGATGACGACGGCGGCCTCTTGTCAACCGTGCGGCGGCGTGGCATCTGTCCGTGTGCGAAGCAACTGCTGATTTGTTGGGTCATCTGCCGCTTTGTTGGGCTGCGACAGGCGCCCGACACGGGGCGAATGACCGCAGGCTGGGCAATCGCTTCCCCTGTTGACGGCGAACGGCCTTGACGGGCAAGACTCTCCGAAAGTGGCATGGCTTTGGCAATGCCCTGCCGACTTCACCCCTACCCGGTCCGTCTCCTTGGATTCCCCATCCGTGTCATCCCCACCGCACCGGCTCGAACTGCGCGGCATCACCAAGCGCTTTCCGGGCTGTCTGGCGAACGATCAGGTCGATCTCGTCCTCCGGCCGGGCGAGATCCACGCGCTGCTGGGCGAGAACGGCGCCGGCAAGTCGACGCTGGTGAAGATCATCTACGGCGTCCTGCACGCCGACGCCGGCCGGATCCTGTGGAACGGGCATGACACCCACATTCCCGACCCGGCGGGCGCCCGCCGGCTGGGCATCGGCATGGTGTTCCAGCATTTCTCCCTGTTCGACACGCTGACGGTCGCTGAGAATATTTCGCTCGGCCTGGACCAGCCCGGCCCGATGGACGCGCTGTCGGCGCGCATCGCCGAGGTGTCGGAACGCTACGGCCTGTCGCTGGACCCGCGCCGCCACGTCCACAACCTGTCGGTCGGCGAGCGGCAGCGGGTGGAGATCGTGCGGTGCCTGCTCCAGGACCCCAAGCTGCTGATCATGGACGAGCCGACCTCGGTCCTGACGCCGCAGGAGGCGACCCGCCTGTTCGAGACCCTGCGCCGGCTGGCGGCGGAGGGCTGCACGATCCTCTACATCAGCCACAAGCTGGAGGAGATCCGCGCGCTCTGCGACACCGCCACGGTGCTGCGCGGCGGGCGCGTCGTGGGGAGCTGTGACCCGCGCAGGGAAACCGCGCGCAGCCTCGCCGAGATGATGATCGGCACCGAGCTGTCCACGCCGGAGCGGCTGCCGCAGGGCGAGGCCGGGGCGGCGAAGCTCCAGGTCCGGCACCTCTCCACCACCTCCGACAACCCCTTCGCCACCAACCTGAAGGATGTGTCCTTCGAGGTGCGGGCCGGCGAGATCCTGGGCATCGCCGGTGTGGCCGGCAACGGTCAGGCGGAGCTGATGGCCGCGCTGAGCGGCGAGGCGCTGGTGCCGGACCCGGCGTCGGTCGCCATCGAGGGCCGGCCAGCCGGCCATCTCGGCCCGCGGGAGCGGCGGCTGCTCGGCCTCGCCTTCGTGCCGGAGGAGCGGCTGGGCCGCGGCGCCGTGCCGGAACTGAGCCTGTCGGAGAACGCGCTGCTCTCCGGCTACGCCCGCGAGCCGCTGGTGCGCAGCGGGCTGGTGCATTTCGGGCGGGCGCGCTCCTACGCCGAGCGGATCATCGGCGCTTTCAACGTGGTCACCCACGGCCACCGGGCGGAGGCGCGGTCGCTGTCGGGCGGCAACCTCCAGAAATTCATCATCGGCCGCGAGATCCTTCAGAAGCCGCGCCTGCTGGTGGTCGGCCAGCCGACCTGGGGCGTGGACGCGGGTGCCGCGGCGGCGATCCACCGGGCGCTGATCGACCTTGCGCGTGCAGGCGCCGCCGTCCTGGTCATCAGCCAGGACCTGGACGAGCTGTTCGTGCTGAGCGACCGCATCGCCGTGCTGTTCCACGGCCATCTCTCGGAAAGCCGTCCCACCCACCACACCAGCGTGGAGGAGATCGGCCTACTGATGGGCGGCCTGTTCAACCACCCGCCCGACGAGGACGAGGTGGACCGTGCGGTGTGAGGATGTGATGACGCTTGCGAGCCCCCTCCCTAACCCTCCCCCGCTGGCGCGGGAGAGGGGATTTCGCCGCCACGGCACCTGCTCCCTCTCCCGCCAACGGCGGGGGAGGGTTGGGGAGGGGGCCGGGGCATGACCCTCCTCCGTCTCGAACCCCGCGGCGAGGCGTCGCGCGCGATGGTCTACGCCACGCCGCTGCTGGCGGTCGCGCTCACGCTCGTCAGCGGCTTTCTGCTGTTCTGGGCCATGGGCTTCGACCCGGTGAAGGCGTTGCATGCCTTCTTCATCGCGCCGCTGATGTCGCTGCGCGGCCTCGGTGAGTTGGCGGTCAAGGCGACCCCGCTGGTGCTCTGCGCCATCGGCCTCGCCATCGGCTTCCGCGCCAATGTCTGGAACATCGGGGCCGAGGGGCAGCTCACGCTCGGCGCCATCACCGGCGGCGGTCTGGCGTTGGCCTTCTACGGCGAGGGCGGCTGGTGGCTGTTGCCGCTGATGATCGTCGCGGGCATGGCCGGCGGCGCCCTGTGGGCGGCGATCCCCGCCTTCCTGCGGGTACGCTTCAACGCCAGCGAGATCCTGACCAGCCTGATGCTGAACTATGTGGCGCTGCATCTGCTGAACTACCTGATGCACGGACCCTACCGTGACCCGGACGGCTTCGCCTTCCCGGAATCCCGCCTGTTCGAGGCCGACGCGGTGCTGCCGCTGCTTGTCGCCGGGACGCGCGTGCATCTGGGGTCGCTGTTCGCCCTGCTGGCGGTGGCGGCGGGCTGGTTCCTGATGGCGCGGACCTTCATCGGCTTCCAGATCAAGGTCATCGGCTTGACCCCGACGGCGGCGGGTTACGCCGGCTTCAATCAGAAGAAGATCATCTGGCTGACGCTGCTGCTGTCCGGCGCGCTCGCCGGTCTGGCCGGGCTGGGCGAAATCGCCGGGCCGATCGGGCAGATGAACCCGACCATCTCCCCCGGCTACGGCTACACCGCCATCATCGTCGCCTTCCTGGGGCGGCTGCACCCGGTGGGCATCCTGCTGGCCGGCTTCCTGATGGCGCTGTCCTTCATCGGCGGCGAGGCGGCGCAGATCGCGCTGGGCCTGCCCAAGGCCATCACCGGCGTGTTCCAGGGCATGCTGCTGTTCTTCCTGCTGGCGACCGACGTGCTGATCCGCTACCGCGTGCGCTTCGGCGCGAAGCGAGCTGTCGTCGGGAGGGCCGCGGCATGAGCGCCGAACTGGCCCTGATCGGCCCGATCCTGGCGGCCATGCTGGCCGCCGCCACGCCGCTACTCTTCGCCGCGCTGGGCGAGTTGGTGGTGGAGAAATCCGGCGTCCTGAATCTGGGCGTCGAGGGCATGATGCTGGTCGGCGCCGTCTGCGGCTTCGCCGTGGCGGTGCAGACCGGCAGTTCCACCGCGGGCTTCGTCGCCGGTGCGGCGGCGGGGGCGGGCATGGCGGCGCTGTTCGGCGTGCTGACCCTGTTCCTGCTCGCCAACCAGGTGGCGACCGGGCTGGCGCTGACTCTGTTCGGCGTCGGCCTGTCGGCGCTGATCGGGCAGGGTTTCGTCGGCATCCCCATTGCCGACGTGCCGGAACTCTACATCCCCGGCCTGACCGACCTGCCGGTGATCGGCAAGGCGCTGTTCGGGCAGGACGCGCTGGTCTATCTGGCGCTGGCGGCGGTGCCGGCGGTGCACTGGTTCCTCTACGCCACGCGCAAGGGGCTGATCCTGCGCGCGGTCGGCGAGAACCACGCGGCGGCCCACGCGCTCGGCTACAAGGTCATCCGCATCCGCTTCCTCGCCGTGCTGTTCGGCGGCGCCATGAGCGGCATGGGCGGGGCCTTTCTGTCGCTCGACTACACGCCGATGTGGGCGGAAGGCATTTCCTCCGGGCGCGGCTGGATCGCGCTGGCGCTGGTGGTCTTCGCCACCTGGAAGCCGGGCCGCGTGCTGCTCGGCGCCTGGCTGTTCGGCGGGGTGACCATCGCGCAGCTCCATGTTCAGGGGCTGGGAATCGACATTCCGTCACAACTCTTGTCGATGCTGCCTTATCTGGCTACCGTCATCGTTCTGGTGGTGATTTCACGCGATGTCGCTCGGATCCGGCTGAACGCGCCGGCCAGCCTTGGGAAGGTTTTCCATCCGGACGCCTGATGGGCCGATGCCTGACGGGCTCCGGGATGTTTGCAAGTCTTACGTTCGTGCTCAATCAATTGGATCAGGGAGCAAACACGTGAACAGAAGGACCATGGGCAAGGCCCTGATGGGTCTGGCCACCGGCGCCGCCATGCTGGCGCTGGGCGTCGGCGCGGCCGACGCGCAGGAGAAGATGAAGGTCGGCTTCGTCTATGTCGGTCCGATCAGCGACCACGGCTACAGCTACCAGCACGACCAGGGCCGTCTGGCCGTGGAGAAGGAGCTGGGCGACAAGGTCACCACCACCTTCGTCGAGAACGTGCCCGAGGGCGCCGACGCCGAGCGCGTGATCGAGCAGCTGGCCTCCTCCGGCCACAAGCTGATCTTCACGACCTCCTTCGGCTTCATGAACCCGACGCTGAAGGTCGCGCAGCGCCACCCCGACGTGAAGTTCGAGCACGCCACCGGCTACAAGCGCTCGGCCAACGTCGCCACCTACTCCGCGCGCTTCTACGAGGCCCGCACGGTCATCGGCCAGATCGCCGGCAAGATGACCAAGTCGAACATCATCGGCTACATCGGCTCCTTCCCGATCCCCGAGGTCATCAGCGGCATCAATGCCTTCACCATCGCCATGCGCGAGGTGAACCCCAAGGCCGAGGTGCGCGTCGTCTGGGTGAACAGCTGGTACGACCCCGGCAAGGAAGCCGAGGCCGCCAAGGCCCTGATCGACCAGGGCGCCGACGTGATCTCGCTGCACACCGACAGCCCGGCGGCCATCCAGGTCGCGCAGGAGCGCGGCCTGTGGGTGTTCGGCCAGTCGTCGGACATGACCCGCTTCGGCCCGAAGGCGCACCTGACCGCCATCGTCGACGACTGGCGCGAGTATTACGTGAACCGCGTCAAGGCAGCTCTGGACGGCTCCTGGAAGTCGCAGGACACCTGGGGCGGCTTCAAGGATCATATGCTGTTCCTGGCCCCGTACAACCCGGCGATCCCGGCGGACGTGGTCGCGGCGGCCGAGAAGACCCGCACCGACATCATGGAAGGCAAGCGCCATTCCTTCCAGGGGCCGGTGAAGGACCAGTCCGGCAAGGTCGTGATCGCCGAGGGCAAGCAGGCCACCGACGAGCAGATCCTGAAGATGGACTGGTACGTCGAGGGCGTGCAGGGCAAGGTTCCGAAGTAAGCCGGAACCGGTCGCCAAGTGAGGAAAAGGGAGGCTGCGGCCTCCCTTTTTTGTTGCCCGCCTCCTTTGTCGGCTTGTCTTCAGCCCGGTTGGCGGCCCAGAGCGGCCCAGCCGGCGGGTGCGAGGCGCATCACCTCCGGCCCGCTGCCGGCGGGGTTGGGCTCCATCGTCACCAGCTCCCGGTTCTCGAACCAGACCCAGCGGGGAACCTCCGCCGCGGTGGGCACCCAGCCCTCGGCCATCCTTTCCAGCACCGCCAGATCGGCGGCGGCGATGGGGAATTTCGGCTTCGCCGGGGCACGGCCGGGCGCGGCGGGGGCAGGCCGATTGGTTGACGGGGCGTCCTGCCCGGCGCGGGCGTGTATCCAGGCCGTCTGGAAGGCGGCCAAAGCCTCGTTCAGTTCGCCGCGCAGCGGCTCGGACGGGCAGCGCAGATAGCGGTCGAGCAGGGCGTGCAGGGATTCGGCGGAGGGCGACGGGGTTTCGGGCATGGGGCGGTTCCGTGGTCGGCGTGGTCCGGCACCGCAGCCATAAACGCAAGGGGCAGGAAAAGAAAGGCTCCGCCGCTTCAGGGAGCGCGGCGGAGCCTGTCGAGGAGGCACAATCCCCTGTGCTGCCTGACTTCAAACACGCGGGCCGTGCCGCCGGTTCCATCTTCCCTTCCGGGGTGACCCGCAAGGCGGCGGTCCGAACGCCGGGGCGGCGCGTTGTCAGCCACAAGAGTTGCCTGCCGCAAGACACGCTTTGCCGTCGAAAAGGGGAAACGCATCGTGGAGAAGGGATTCCAGATGGCGGCGCGGGCCATGTATTTTCTGGCCACCATCGTGCTCATCCTGTTCGCCCTGGTCTTCGTCGGTGTGGCCGCCTATTCAGTGCTGCACAGCCTCGCGTCCTTTGACATCGAGGCGGCGACGCACCGGCTGCTCGACGGGGTGGGCATGATCGTGCTGGCCATCGCCATCTTCGAAATCGCCAAGTATCTGTACGAGGAGGAGATCGTCCGCGACCGCGAACTGCGTCACGCGGACGAGGCGCGGCGCACCCTGACCAAGTTCCTGACCACCATCATCATCGCCGCCAGCCTGGAAGGGCTGGTGCTGGTGTTCGAGGCGCGGACCTCGGACATGAGTGCCATGATCTACCCGGCCATCCTCCTGATGGTCATCGTCTTCATGGTGCTGGGGCTCGGGCTCTACCAGCTCATCAGCCGACGGGCGGAGACCATCGACCCGAAGGAGGGGGATTCCTGACCGCCCCTCGCGTTCCAACATTGCTGGAAGGAGTTGTTGATCCCTCCCAGCCAGAGCGGAGCGCCCCCCATGTTCGACCCCGCCCAGATCGGCCGCATCTCTCCCGTGGAGCAGGCCGACGCCCTGCGCACCCTGATCGCCGTCTTCGCCACCGCGGTGGTGCGGCCCGGCGAGAAGGCGCCGCGCAACGCCGTCAGCGCCGAGATCGTCGACATCCTCGACGAGGTGCCGGCGGAGCGGGTGGAGGCGGTCGCGCAGCTCTTCACCATGATGGCGTTGCGGCTGCGGCGGAAGGGGCGACCACGCCGCACCGCCTTCCGGCTGACCCTGGAGACGGCGCTGCTCGCCCGTTCCTACGTCGGGGAGCCGGCGCCGCAGAACGAGACCAGCTACCTGTCGTCCGACCGGCCCGGCCTGGGGACGATCGACCACGCCTGCAACGAGATGCTGGAGCGCATGGCCGGCGTGCCGGATGAGGACCAGCGGGCGTGGCTGACCGCGCAGGTGATCGCCACCGGCCTGATCGACGCCGATCGCCGCCACCGGCTTGGCGGCCCGGACCGCGACATGGGCGACATGGCGGTGGCGGAGTTCCTGCTGCGGACGGCGGCCCAGTATCTCGCAGTCACCGCCGTCCGCACCCCGCCCGGCGAGAACAAAGGCTGAGGCCAGCGAGACGGGCTCATTGCAGGGCGATGATCGCGGCCATGGTTGCGTAGCGCTCGATCGACTGGGAGGAGGGCGAGCGCATCGCCTGCCGGGTGATGGCGAGCTGGTTCTCGTGCGAGACCGGCTGGCGCACCCCCAGATGGGCGACCACCTTGGCGAGCGGCACGACGTGGGCCGAGGACAGCTCCCAGTTCACGATGGCACCGCCCGCCGGGCGTCCGGGCGTGACGGCGGATTGTGCAACCCGCAGGGTGATTGAGGACGCCAGCGACTCCAGCCCGGTCACCGGAACGAAATACAGCGTGAAGCTCCGCGAGGTGGGGCGCCAGGGTTCCGCCGCCCGGCAATCGGGGAAGGCGAGGCCGGTCTGTTCGTGGAACAGGCGCTGAAGTGCCGTGAGGGGGCTGGTGACGCTCTCGTAACCGCCGCCGGGAACCGCCCATTGGCCTGCGGCGTCGACGATCCGGGGCTCCGCCGGACCGCGCCCCCACCAAGTGCTGACTTCGCGCCGCCGGACGATCAGGACCTTGGTCCCCTCCAGAAACGCCACATGGACATGGCGCATCGCCTGTTCCCTCCGCATCCCGTTGGCTTCGCTGCCGGAGACGGGCGGGAGAGGCGGAGCGTGAACGGTCTAGGGAGAGGGGACCACGCGGTTCCGACCTTCGGCCTTCGCCCGATACAGCGCGGCGTCGGCCACCCGGAGCGCGACGTCGAGGCCGTTTGGAGCGTCCAGTGCAATAGGCGCGACGCCGAAGCTGGCGGTCATGCGGAATGAATCGCCGTTCGGACCCATTTCCTGCTCGGCGACGAACCGGCGCAAGCGCTCCGCCACGACCGACGCATCCGCCAGAGCGGTGTTGGGGAGCAGAACCACGAATTCCTCTCCGCCGTAGCGGCCGATCAGGTCACCGGGGCGCAGGGCATCGCCCAGCGTCCGGACGAATCGCTGCAATGCCTCGTCCCCGGCGGCGTGACCGCGGCTGTCGTTGATGCCCTTGAAATGGTCGATATCGGCGATCAGCAGGGACAGGGGCTGCCGCGAGCGCAGCGCCCGCCGGATCTCCTGGTCCGCACGGTCCAGAAGGGCGCGCCGGTTGGCGACGCCGGTCAGCGGGTCGGTCTGCGCCTGCGCGACCAGCAGCCGGTGCATTTCGGTGATGCGGCCACCCGCCTTCAGCCGAGCCTTCAGGTGGGCGCGGTTGACCGGCTTGTGGATGAAGTCGTCCGCCCCAGCGTCCAGCGCCTTCATCTCGTAGAAGGGCTCGTCATGAGATGTCATCAGAATCAGGTAGCTGTAGGCGGTGCGTGGATCGGCCTTCAGAAGCCAGCACACCTCCAGCCCCGACAGCCGTGGCATCTCCCAATCGATGATGGCAATGTCGAAGGGTTCGGACTGGGCACGATCCAGCGCTTCCCGGCCGTCCCTGGCCAGGATCACCTCATGTCCGTAAGACGCCACCTGCTCCGAAAGCATGGTGCGCATCAGAACCGTATCGTCGGCGATGAGCACGCGCATGGCGGGAAATTGCCTCATACCTTCGTCTGCGGTCAATGAGCGGTGGACGTGCGCAGTGTCATTTGTGGGCGTCCGTCCCTGCCGTCCTATCGCCTTCACGGTAACGTTGCGCCTAAGGTCGTGGTCGCCCCGCCGTGGCCCTTGCGGCATAGTACGGGCCGAACGGGGCGCCCAGATCCGGGCGCGCAACGCAGAGGGGACAGCATGGCCCGCTATACGGGCGTCTATGGATTTCCGGAATCGGCCGACGGCGCGCGGCGTCTGGCCGAAGCCCTGAACGTTCCCTGCCACATCGCCGAACTGCACCGCTTTCCGGACGGCGAAAGCCTCGTTCGTCTTCCCGACCCCGTGGAGCGGGCGGTGGTCTACCGCTCGCTCGACCGTCCGAACGACAAGTTGGTGGAACTGATGTTGGCTGCCTCCGTCCTGCGCCGCCAGGGCGCCACGGAGCTGTGCCTCGTCGCCCCCTACATGGCCTACATGCGCCAGGACGCGGTGTTCCGCCCCGGCGAGCCGGTGAGCCAGACGGTGGTGGGGGATTGGCTGGGCCGGCTGTTCGACCGCTTCATCTGCGTGGAGCCGCATCTGCACCGCACCCACACGCTGGACGAGGTGTTTGTCGGGCGGCCCTCCGTCTGCCTCAGCGGTGCCGGGGCCATCGCCGAGCGGCTGCGCCATGACGGGGTCGCGCCCGACACTGTGATCGTCGGCCCGGACGAGGAGGCCGCCCCGCTGGTCGAGGCGGTGGCCGGGCCGCTCGGCCTCACCACGCTGGTCGGGCGGAAGGAGCGGCGCGGCGACCGCGACGTGACGGTGACTTTGCCCGAAGACGCGCCGCTGGCCGGGCGACCGGTGGTGATCGTCGACGACGTCATCAGCTCCGGCGAGACCATCTTCTCCTGCGCGCGGGCGGCGCGGGCCGCCGGGGCCTTGTCCATCGGGGTGTTCGGGGTTCACGCCCTGTTCGATGCCGCGGTGGCGGCCCGTTTCCAGTCCGAAGGGCTGGGCACGCCGTTGTCCTGCGACGGGGTTCCGCACCCCAGCAACGCCCTGCCGCTCGCCCGGCTGATCGCCGACGCGCTGGCAGCCCCCTGTTGAGGATGCCCTGTTGACGGGCCGGTAACCCTTCATCAGGCAGGATAGGGGGACAGGGCACAACAAGGCGGGGTTTCGCCATGACACTGTCCCTCATCTTCCACGGCGCCGTCGGCACGGTCACCGGTTCCTGCTTCCGCATCCGGACCGGCGACGGCGACCTGCTGATCGACTGCGGCCTGTTCCAGGGCACCAAGACGGTCAAGGAGCTGAATTACCGGCCCTTCCCCTTCAAGCCGTCCGCCGTGAAGGCGGTGCTGCTGACCCACGCACACATCGACCATTCCGGCCTGCTGCCGAAGCTGGTCCGCCAGGGCTTCAAGGGGCGGGTGCACACCACCGCCGGCACCGCCGACCTGTTGGCCTACATGCTGCCCGACAGCGGCTACATCCAGGAGACGGAGGTGGAGCGGCTGAACCGCCGCAACCGCCAGCGCGGGCGCCCGGCGGTGGAGCCGATCTACACCCAGGCCGACGCCCAGGACGCCATCCGCCGCCTGCACGCCGTCGATTACGGGGAGTGGGTGAAGGTGCTGCCCGGCATCCGCGCCCGCTTCTGGCAGGCCGGGCACATTCTCGGCTCGGCGTCGGTGGAGCTGGAGGTGACGCGCGGCGCGACGGCTGAAACCATCCTGTTCTCCGGCGACCTTGGGCCGGGCGGCAAGTCCTTCCACGCCGATGCAGAAGGGCCCCCGCGGCCCGACTGGATGGTGCTGGAAACCACCTACGGCAACCGCGAGCGGGTCGAGGTTGGCGAGGCGGAGCGGCAGGCCCTGCTGCGTGACGAGGTGCGGGCGGCGCTCGCCGCGGGCGGCCCGCTGCTGATCCCGGCCTTCGCGGTGGAGCGCACGCAGGAGCTTCTCTACGACCTGCACCGGCTGTTCGAGCGCGGCGAGATCCCCTTGGTCGACGTGTTCCTCGACTCGCCGCTGGCCGACGCGGTCACGGGAGTTTTCCGCCGCCATTTGGGCGATCTCGGCACCGGGGGCGATCCCTTCGCCCGGTCCAACCTGCACCGCGTGCGCTCCGTCGCGGAAAGCCAGAAACTCAACGCGATCAAAGGCGGCGCCATCATCATGGCGGCCAGCGGCATGTGCGACGCCGGACGCATCCGTCATCATCTGAAGAACCATCTGTGGCGCCCGGAGGCCACCATCCTGCTGGTCGGCTACCAGGCGCCGGGCACGCTGGGCTACCTGTTGCAGCAGGGGGTTGCGAACGTCCGCATTCATGGCGAGGAGATCGCGGTGCGCGCCCGTATCCGGTCGCTGGACGTCTATTCCGGTCACGCCGACCGCAGCAGCCTGCTGGCATGGGTGGCGGCACGGCAGGGGGTGAAGCACGGCCTGTTCCTGGTGCATGGCGAGGAAGAGGCCCGTGCCGGTCTGCGCGACGCGCTGGTCCGTCGCGGCTGGGACCCGGCGCTGATCCGCCTGCCCGAGTTGGACGAGGTGGCCGACCTGACGGCCGCCGTCCCGGCACAGGCGCCGGCAACGACCGAGGGTGGCCCGCCGCGGCTGGAGCCGGAAGCGGTGACCGCCGGGCGGGACTGGCACAACCGCTATGCCGCCTTCCTGCTGGACCTGCACCGGGCGCTGGACGCGGCATCCGACGACGCGGCGCGGGAGGCGCTGCTCCGCAGGGTGGGCGACCGCCTGCCGCAGGCGGAGGGGCCGCCGACGGGATGAACGGCCTGCCCACGGTCGGGCGGCGCATGCTATAGATCGGTGATGGCGGATTGGTGACGGCTACGAAACAAAAGGGTGACGGTGCGATGGGGAAGGTGGCGAACATCGTGGTCCAGATGGCGCGGAAGCTGACCGACGACAACGCCCGGCTGGGCCGTGTTCGCAACGCCGGCAAGCCCAAGACCTTTCCCCATTTCCGGGAGATCCGGAACGCGTACCTGGACATCCAGGGATTGGTCTTCTCCATCCAGGAGCGGTTGCAGGAGGCGGGGGACGAACTGCCCTCCAACTTTCCGCAATGGGTGATCCGGCAGAAGCTGACCGCCATCGCCCATTTCACCGACATCAGTTACGCCTTCGTCAGCGACCCGCCCCTGGCGCTGACCAGTTCGCTCGGCGCCTTCGATGTGCTTCAGGCGGAGCAGAAGGCCTTTTCGGAAACGCTGAACGCCTTCGACATGATGCTGATGGAAGCGGGCATCGACGACAAGACCGCCGACGAGTTGGACGCCACCCGCACGAAGATCGAGCAGATCCTGGGTATGATCGAGACGCTTCTGGAGAACAGCCCCAAGGTGCTGCAGGAGTTCTGAGCGCCGTCGCACGCGAAGGGCGATTGCGCAAATATTTATACGCTTTCCGCACGGCCACATTCTGGTTAAGGTCTACCGGCGCGCGTCGTCTCCTCCGGCGGGTTCCGGGCGGACGGCATGGGCGGCATGGGCGCCCCGGGCGGGCGCCGCAGGCGGCGTGACAGGCAGCTTCGGTACGGCCATGCAGAGGTCTTCAAGCCCCGATCCGATCGACCTCGCGCCCAGCGGGTCCGCCACGGATTCGGTGGCTTTTCCGAAGCGTCTTCCCTTGCTGGCCCTGCTGGCCGCCCTTCTCCTGACCGCCTTGGCTTGGCACGACACCCGGCAGCGCGTTGCCGCGGACGCCGAAAGCCGCTTCGCCCTGCGGGTGGAAGAACTGCACCGACGGTTCGAGAACCAGATCCAGGTTTATGTCCAGGTGACGCGCTCCGCCGCCGCCCTTTTCACCGCCTATCCGGAAGTGAAAAGGGCAGAATGGAACCGCTTCGTGGACGGGCTGCACCTTGCGGAGCGCTTCCCAGGCATCACCACCGTCGCCTTCGCACGGGTCGCCGACCAATGGACGAGCCCGGAGTTGGTGACGGAAGCCCGGATGGACGGGCTGCGAAACTTCCGAATCTGGCCGGAAGCGACCGGCCCGGTCCGGCTCGTCACCCTTTACGCCGCCCCGGTCAACGAACGCACCCTGCGCACGCTCGGCTACGACCTGCTGTCGGAACCGGTCCGTCGCGCCGCCGCGGAGCAGACGCGGGACAGCGGCGAACCGGCGGTGACCCGTGCCGTCGCCCTGCAACTCGACGAGGGTGATTCCTCGCCGCCCGCCTTCATCGTGTTCCAGGCCGTTTATCGCGACGGGCTGAGCCCCGCCACGCAGGAGCAGCGGCGGGCGACTCTCGCCGGGCTGGTGATGACACCGATCCACGTCGCTCCGCTGGCCGAATCCGTGTTCGGACGGATGAACGACGTCGCCGTGACGGTGTTCGAAGGGCGGCGGGAGTTTCCATTCTACCGCAGCCGCCCGGAGCCGTCGGAGCAGCCTCTGCTGACGGCGACCCGGGACGTCACGCTGGGCAGCCGCGTCTGGTCGGTCCGGTACGAAAGCCGCTCAAGCTTCGAGGATGGGGTGGACAGCTGGAAGCCGATGCTGGTCCTGGCGGCGGGGCTGTCGCTCAGCGTTCTGTTGTCCACCCTGCTGTGGGCGCTGGCCGCGACGCGCGACCGGGCGCTGGTGATCGCCGGGCGCATCACCGCCTCGCTGCGCCGTCGCGAGACGGAACTGGATCTGCTGTTCAACCAGGCGCCGCTGGGCATCGCCCTGATCGGGCCGGACGCCAAGATCACCGATTGCAACCCGGCCTTCGCCCGTGCGGTCGGGGTGGGGCGCGACGGGCTGATCGGAATCGACGTGAAGCTGCGCGCCCAGGATCCGGCGGTGGTCGCCGCCATCGACTCCGCCATCGCCGGAGAGAGCGTGCGGCTGGAGGTCGACCGGCTGCTTCTGGCCGGCGGTCGGCACAGCCATTTCTCGCTTCACCTCCAGCCGGTGTCCACCCCCGGCGACCCGCCCTTCGTCATGGCCTTCGTGGAGGACATCGGCGACAAGCGGCGGGCCGAACAGCACATTCACTATCTGGCCCATTACGATCCTTTGACCGGCCTGCCCAACCGCGTCCTGCTGTTCGACCGCATCGCGCAAGCCGCCCGCGAGACGCGGCGCGACGGTGGCAAGGTCGCCGTCCTGTTCATCGATCTGGATCGCTTCAAGGTCATCAACGACAGCCTGGGCCATTCCTTCGGCGACGAGGTGCTGCGGTCGGTGGCGCGGCGTCTGCATGGCGGGATGCGGCCGACGGACACGGTAGGCCGGCTGGGCGGCGACGAATTCCTGATCGTCGTCCCGGCCATCCGCAAGCCGGAGGAGGCCGCCGCGGTGGCGGAGAGGGTGCTGGCTCAGCTCGCCGCACCCTTCGCCATCGGCGGGCGGAATTTCGTGGTGTCGCCCAGCATCGGCATCAGCCTGTTTCCCGACGACGCGGAGGATGCGGAGGGTCTGATCCGCTGCGCGGACATCGCGATGTACAACGCCAAGGACGCCGGACGGAACGCCTACCGCTTCGTGACGCGCGAGATGGGCGCGCGGTCCCGCGAACGTCTGGATCTGGAAGCGGCGCTCCGCCGCGCCCTGCAGAACCGGGAGCTGTTCCTGGTCTACCAGCCGCAGCTGCGCATTTCCGACGATCTCGTGGTCGGGGTGGAGGCCCTTTTGCGCTGGCGCCACCCGGAAGCCGGTCTCATCATGCCCAACCGCTTCCTGCCCGTGGCCGAGGAAACCGGCCTGATCCAGGCCATTGGCGACTGGGTGCTGGACGAGGTGTGCGCCCAGATCCGCCGCTGGCGCGACCAGATCGGACTGACGGTGCCGATCGCCGTGAACGTCTCCGCCCAGCAGTTCCGCGATGGGCAGCTTCCCGCCAAGGTGGCCACGGCGCTCGACCGCAATGGCCTCCAGGGCTGGGAGCTGGAGATCGAGGTGACCGAGGGCACGCTGATCGACGATGTTCCCTCGGCCATCGCGACGTTGCGCGCGCTGAAGCAGCGCGGGTGTCTGATCGCGCTGGATGATTTCGGCACCGGTTACTCTTCGCTCAACTACCTGCACCGTTTCCCGATCGACAAGCTGAAGATCGATCGGTCCTTCATCCACGATCTGGAGCAGGACGGTGCCGGCGACTCGATCCCGCGCGCCATCGTCGGGCTGGGCCGCAGCCTGGGCCTGTCGGTGGTCGCCGAGGGTGTGGAGACGGAGGCGCAGCTCCAGCTCCTGCGCAGCCTCAAATGCGAGAGTTTCCAGGGCTATCTGTTCAGCCGCCCGGTCCTGGCGGAGGAACTGGAACCGATCCTGGCGCTGCGTGCCGCCCGCGGCCACCACGCTTCGAAAGCGGAGCCGATGGCGAGGGAGCCGGTGTAGCGGCGGTTAGCGCGGAAAGGTCACCATCCCCTCTTCCGCGGCCTGCCAAGCCGGCTTCGCGTTGTGGCCTATGGTGCGCTGCTCCTCGTCCATCCGGTCCCTGTGCTGCCGCATCGACCTGCGGTGGCGGTTCAGCCCGGCTGCGTCGCCGTCGCCCAACCCGCCGTCGTCCCGCAGCCAGCCGCGGGCCATCGCCGTCCCGGCCAAAATCCCGAAACCGGCGACCACCGCGGCGGTGAGCCAAGGGTGCATCCGCGCCTCCGTGTAGAGGCTGGTTTCACGCACGTAGCGATGCCGGCCGGCGCGTTCCCGCCCGTCGTCGCCGTGGCTATGCAGGGCGTCGTTGCGCGGGCGGAGCGGCCCGCCGGAGCGGATGACGCGCGGCAGGGTCCGTTCCATGATTCGGTCGGTGAGCCGCGGCGCGAAGGTTTCCGCCAGCGCGAACAGCTTGGCGCCGCCGCCGACATAGAGGTCGCGCATCGGCCGGCGGGCGCAATGCAGGATGGCCTTCGCCACGACCTCCGGCGCGTAGACCGGGGGCGGGTTGCTCGGCTCCGCGTCCAGCAGGTTCAGGGCGTGGTCCTCGTACAGGCTGTCGACCGCCGCCGGCTTGATCAGGCTGACCGAGATGGGCGAGCCCTCGGCCTCCAACTCCATGCGCAACGCGTCGGTGAAGCCCTTCACGGCGTGCTTGGTGGCGACATAGGCGCCCTGGAGCGGGATGGCGCGGTCGGACAGCACGCTGCCGATGTTGATCAGCGCCCCGCCGTTCCGCCTCAGATGGGGGATGGCCGCCTGCGAGCCGTTGACCACGCCCCAGTAGTTCGTCTCGAACAGGCGGCGGTGGTCGTCCGGGGCGGTGTCCAGGAGCTTGCCGATGATCGCCACGCCGGCGTTGTTCACCCATGTGTCGATCCGGCCATAGCTGCGGACCGCCGTGTCGGCCACCCGCCGCAGGGCGTCGGGGTCGGCCACGTCGGCGACGCAGTGGATCGCGTCCCCGCCTTCGGCGCGGATATCCTCCGCTGCCTGGGCGAGCGCGTTGCGGTCGCGGGCGGCCAGGACGACCTTCGCGCCCTGCCGAGCGGCCATGCGGGCGGTGACCAGCCCGATGCCGCTCGACGCGCCGGTGATGACGATCACCTGCTCGTCAATGGGTTTGAGCCGCGGTTGCATGGGTGCCGTTCCTCCATCGTTCGATTGTCGCAATGCGTGCGTCATCCGCTGTGAACAGACGGTCCGGCGGAGCGTTGCTGCGGGGCGGTGCGTCCGGGCCACTCCGAAAGGAGGGTTGGCGGGCCAACGAAGCGGCACAGCTTTACCGGAACCTGTCAGGCGGGGGAGGGAAACAGCGCCCATGCTCAAAACAGCCGCCAAAGCCGGCGGACTCGCCGACCGTTTCCGCCGGGTGCGCGCCACCTCGGCGGAACTGGCCGTCGGGCTGTCGCCGGAGGATCAGGTGGTGCAGTCCATGCCGGACGCCAGCCCGGTCAAATGGCATCTGGCCCACACGACGTGGTTCTTCGAAACCTTTCTGCTGATCCCGAATCTGACGGGTTACCGGCCCTTCGATCCGGCCTTCGGCTATCTCTTCAACTCCTACTACGAGGCCGTCGGCGCCCGCCATCCGCGGCCCCGGCGCGGCCTGTTGACGCGGCCCGGCATGGCCGAGGTGGCGGCCTACCGCGACCATGTGGACGCCGCCATGCTGACCCTGCTGGAGCGTGGCGACGCCGAACGGCTGGCTCCTCTGGTGACGCTTGGCCTCGCTCACGAGGAGCAGCATCAGGAACTGATCCTGATGGACCTGCTGCACCTGTTCTCCTGCAACCCGGTCGCGCCGGCCTACCGGCCCTACCGCCCGGCCTTGCGCGGCCCCGCCCATGAGGGGCGTTGGATCGCGGTGGACGGCGGTATCGTCGCGGTGGGTCATGGCCATGAGGGGGGCGGGGAGGGCTTCGCCTTCGACAACGAGGGGCCGCGGCACGAGGTGCTGCTGCGCCCCTTCCGGTTGTTCTCCCGCGCGGTGACCAACGGGGAGTGGCGGGCCTTTATCGAAGACGGCGGCTACCGCAACCCGGCGCTCTGGCTGTCCGATGGCTGGGCCACGGTCAACGCCGAGGGGTGGGAGGCGCCGGCCTACTGGCGGCGCGGCGAGGACGGCGGCTGGCGGGAGTTCACCCTGCTTGGCGAGCATCCGCTGGACGAGGACGCTCCGGTCTGCCACGTCGGCTTCTACGAGGCTGACGCCTTCGCCCGCTGGGCCGGCAAGCGCCTGCCGACGGAGGCCGAGTGGGAGACCGCTGCCGCTGGCATTCCCGCCACCGGCAACACGCTGGGCAGCGGATTGCTGCGTCCGGCGGCGGCGGCGGGCGAGGGGTTTGCCCAAATGTTCGGCGATGTCTGGGAATGGACGGCCAGCGCCTACAGCGGCTACCCGGGCTTTCGTCCCGCTGTCGGGGCGGTCGGCGAATACAACGGCAAGTTCATGGCCAACCAGTATGTGCTGCGCGGCGGATGCTGCGCCACGCCGGACGGCCATGCCCGCGCCACCTACCGGAATTTCTTCTACCCGCACCAACGCTGGATGTTCAGCGGCGTGCGCCTCGCGGAGGACGCTTGATGACCGCAATTTCCGCCGCCCGCGCCCATCTCGCGCAGGGGCCGGCGCAGGACGACGTGTTCCTGTCCGACGTGCTGGAGGGTCTGTCCCGCCCGGACAAGAGCCTGCCCTGCAAGTACTTCTACGACGCCGAGGGCTCGGCGCTGTTCGACGCCATCTGCACGCTCGACGAATATTACCCGACGCGGACCGAGACCGCCCTGCTGCAAGCCCGTGCGGACGAGATCGCCGGTCTGGCCGGGCGCGGCGCCACCCTGGTGGAGCTGGGCAGCGGGTCGAGCGTCAAGGTGCGCATCCTGCTTGATGCGCTGGACGCGCCGGCCATGTATGTGCCGGTGGACATCAGCCGCGACCACCTGATCGCCGCCGCCGCCCGGCTGGCCGGCGACTACCCGGCGGTGACGGTGGTGCCGGTGGCCGCCGATTATGTGCGGGGCTTCGCCCTGCCACGGGGCGCCGCGCCGGAACGGACGATGGCCTTCTTTCCCGGCAGCACCATCGGCAATTTCCGGCCCGCCGAGGCGATGACCTTCCTGGACACGCTCGGGCGGCGGCTCGGGGCCGGGGCGCGGCTGCTGATCGGCGTGGACCTGCGCAAGGACCCTGCGGTGCTGGAGGCCGCCTACGACGACGCCCGCGGGGTGACGGCCGCCTTCAACATGAACCTGCTGGCCCGCATCAACCGGGAACTGGACGGCACCTTCGACCTGGACCGCTTCGCCCACATGGCCCGTTACGACACCGCACGAGGGCGGATCGAGATGCATCTGCGCAGCCTGGACGACCAGACTGCCCATGTCGCCGGTCATCCCATACGCTTTGCCCGCGGCGAGACGATCCACACCGAGAATTCCTACAAATACTCCGTGTCCGGCTTCCGCCGCCTCGCCGCCCGCGCGGGCTGGCGCACGGAGCGGAGCTGGACCGACGAGAATCGGCTGTTCAGCCTGCACTGGATGGTTCGGCATGGCTGACCCCCTTTGGCACCGGGAACACCATATCCGGGGCAGGGTTGAGTCCCGTCGAGACACCGCAACAACGGGACAGGACCGATGACCAGCATCTTCGACCGGATCAAGCAGGACCACGACACCATCCGCCGCCTGCTCGACGCGGCCGAGAAAGCGGACGGCGACGGGCGCGCCGCCTATGAGGACCTGCAGCGCGAGCTGTGGGCGCATGGCAAGATCGAGGAGGCCGTCTTCTACCAATCGCTGTCCAAGGCCAAGAACACCAAGCAGGAGACCACCGAGGGACTGAACGAGCATCACATCATCAATGGCTTCCTCGACGAGCTGAACGCCATGCCCGCCGACAGCACCGCCTGGAAGGCCAAGCTCCAAGTGCTCGGCGAGGTCACCCGCCACCACCTCGACGAGGAAGAGGAGGAACTGTTCGAGGAGGCCAAGAAGGCGCTCGACGACAAGCGCGCCGAGGAACTCGGCAGCATCTACGGGGAGCGCAAGAAGCAGATGCTGGCTGCCCTGGCCCCGCTTCCCAAGAGCGCGTAACCTCGCACGCGACGGCGTTCCGGTGAAATGGAAGACCGCAGTCTCTTGCGCCGGGGCTTCCCGGCGTGACAGGCTGCGGTCTTCCGTTCCGCTGCACGAACCGTCGCCATGCCTCCCATCTCCATGACTTCGACCGCAAAGCCCGCCCCGAAGTCCGCCGCTGGCTCGCTCGCCTCTTTCGCGCCCTGGGCGGGAGAGGGCGGCGTCCGCGTCTATCTGAGGCCGGTCGGGCTGCTGCCCATCGCCGCCTGGAGCGCCGGGGCGGCGGTGCCGCTGGCCGGCGGGCGCTTCTCCTTCGCCACCGCCCAGCTGATCGTCCGGCAGGGGGCGCGGATCGAACGGGCCTTCGCGCCGTTGACCGAGATCATGGCCTGGGGGTGGGAGCGCGGGACCGCCGTCGCCCAGAGCCTCGATAAGCGACTGGGTGCGCTGACCCGCGGACGGGCGCCGTTCGCCGGGCTGGACCTCGGGCGCCCGCGCATCATGGCCATCGTCAACGTGACGCCGGACAGCTTTTCCGATGGCGGCGACTTCTTCGACGCCGGAACCGCCATCGCCCATGGTGAGGCGATGCTGGAGGCCGGCGCCGACCTGCTGGACGTCGGCGGCGAATCCACCCGTCCCGGTTCCGCCCCCGTGTCGCCGGAAGAGGAGGAGGCCCGCGTCCTGCCGGTCGTCCGCCACTTCGCGGCCAAGGGTGCCGTGGTGTCGGTGGACACGCGGCACGCGCGGGTGATGCGCGCGGCGCTCGACGCCGGGGCGGCGCTGATCAACGACGTGGCCGGGCTGCGCGACCCCGGCGCGCTGCCGCTGGTGGCGGAGAAGGCGGCGCCCGTGGTCGTCATGCACATGCGGGGCGAACCCGGCACCATGCAGCAGAACCCGACCTATGAGGACGCGGCGCTCGACGTCTTCGACTGGCTGGAGGAGCGGGTGGAGGCCTGCCTCGCCACCGGGGTGCCGCTGGAGCGCATCGCCGTCGATCCCGGCATCGGCTTCGGCAAGACGGTGGAGCACAATCTCGACATCCTGCGCCACACCGCCCTGTATCACGGGCTGGGCTGCGCCCTGCTGATCGGGCTGTCGCGCAAGACCCTGATCGGCAAGCTGTCGCGGAGCGAGCCGCCGAAGGAGCGTCTGCCCGGCTCGCTGGCCGGGGGGCTGGAAACGCTGAACCAGGGCGCGCAGATCCTGCGTGTCCATGACGTGCCCCAAACGGTCCAGGCGCGCGCCGTCTGGGAAGGGCTGCATCCCGCACGGGTGCCGTGACCGCATCGCTCATGTAACCCTTTGGCGTCTGCGCGGAAGGGTTCTTGACCCCGCCCCCCGTGCCAAGCGATGACATTTTCACACATCCGCACTTGCGGTACAGTGATTGGGCCATTCCCGAGGATTTTCATGACGCGACACCTGTTCGGCACCGACGGCATCCGAGGCACCGCCAACATCGATCCGATGACGGCGGAAACCGCCCTGCGGGTCGCGATGGCGTCCGCTTTGCAGTTCCGCCGGGGTGACCACCGGCACCGCGTGGTGATCGGCAAGGACACCCGCCTGTCGGGCTATCTTCTGGAGCCGGCGCTGACCGCGGGCTTCATCTCCATGGGCATGGACGTGGTGCTGCTCGGCCCGCTGCCGACACCCGCCGTCGCCATGCTGACGCGCTCGCTCCGCGCCGACCTCGGCGTGATGATCTCCGCCTCGCACAACCCGTTCCAGGACAACGGCATCAAGCTGTTCGGGCCGGACGGATACAAGCTGTCGGACGCGGTGGAGATCGCCATCGAGACGCGCATGGGCCAGCCCTTCGCGCCGGACCTTGCCGGCTCCGCCGATCTCGGCCGCGCCTCCCGCCTTGAGGATTCGACGGGCCGCTACATCGAGTATGTGAAGAACACCTTCCCGCGCGGCCTGCGGCTGGACGGGCTGAAGATCGTCGTCGACTGCGCCAACGGCGCCGCCTACCGCGTCGCCCCGAAGGTGCTGTACGAGCTGGGGGCCGACGTGATCCCGGTCGGGGTCAACCCGGACGGCCTGAACATCAACAAGGACTGCGGCGCCACCGCCACCCGGACCCTGCAGGAGCAGGTGGTGGCCCACGGCGCCCATCTGGGCATTGCGCTGGACGGCGACGCCGACCGCCTGATCATGGTCGACGAGGCCGGGCGCGTCGTCGACGGCGACCAGGTCATGGCGCTGATCGCCTCCTCCTGGGCGCAGGCGCAGACGCTGAAGGGCGGCGGCGTGGTCGCCACGGTCATGTCCAACCTGGGCATGGAACGGCACCTGCAGGGCCTGGGCATCGCGCTGGTCCGCACGCCGGTCGGCGACCGCTATGTGGTGGAACATATGCGCGAGCACGGCTACAACGTCGGTGGGGAGCAGTCGGGGCACGTCGTGCTGTCCGACTATTCCACGACCGGCGACGGGCTGATCGCCGCACTCCAGGTCCTGGCGGTGCTGATCCAGTCCGGCGGCCGGGCGGCCAGCGAGGTCTGCCAGGTCTTCGCTCCGGTGCCGCAGAAGCTGACCAACGTCCGCTTCGCCGCCGGGTCGAAGCCGCTGGAGATCGCCTCCGTCCAGGCGGCGATCCGCGACGGCGAGGCGCGGCTGAACGGGTCGGGGCGCATCCTGATCCGCAAGTCGGGGACCGAGCCGGTGATCCGCGTCATGGCCGAAGGCGACGACGAAGGGCTGGTGCACGCGGTGGTTGCCGACATTGCCGGCGCCATCACGGACGCCGCCCGGCTGGAGACCGCCTCCTAAGGCCAACCCTCCAACCAGACGACCAGACGGAAGCATTCCCGATGCAGGCCCACCCGATCAACGGCCGTGTTCTCATCGTCGCCGGGTCCGATTCCGGCGGCGGTGCCGGCATCCAGGCGGACATCAAGGCGGTCAGCGCGCTGAACGCCTTCGCCATGACCGCCATCGCGGCGCTGACCGCGCAGAACACGACGGGGGTCTATGGCGTGCTGCCCGTGGACCCGGCCTTCGTCGCCCTTCAGATGAAGGTGGTGCTGGAGGACCTCGGGGCCGACAGCATCAAGATCGGCATGCTCGCCAACGCCGCCGTCATCGAGGTGGTGGCCGGCGAGTATGAGGCGCGGGCGATCAACGTTCCGCTGGTCGTCGATCCGGTGATGGTTTCGAAGAGCGGCCATTTCCTGCTGGAGCCGGACGCCGTGCAGACCCTGCGCAAGCGCCTGCTGCCCCATGCGGAGCTGGTCACTCCCAACCTGCCGGAGGCCGAGGCGCTGACCGACATCCCGGTGCGCAACCTGGACGACATGCGCCGTGCCGCCGAGATGATCCGCACCTTCGGGCCGAAGGCCGTCCTGCTGAAGGGCGGCCATCTGGAGGACGAGCGGCTGTGCGACCTGCTGCTCACCGAGGACGGCGAGGAGGTGTTCGAGGGGCGGCGCATCCACACCCCTCACACCCACGGCACCGGCTGCACCCTGGCCTCCGCCATCGCCGCCGGCATCGCCCAAGGGCTGGGCGTGCGCGATTCGGTGGCGCGCGCCCGCGCCTATGTGGACGAGGCCATCCGCTCCGCCCCCGGTTTCGGCCACGGCCACGGCCCGTTGAACCACCTGCACACGGTCCGGCCGTTCCCGTAGGAGCGCGGCCGTTCCGCCTCCTCACACGATCGACAGCATCGCCGTCTGCGGATTCTCCAGCAGATCCGCCAGTGTGCGCAGGCCGCGCGCCAATTCGTCCCGGCTGTGCGGGTGGCAGAGGCCCAGCCGCACGGCGTGGGGGGCGCTGGCCCGGCCCACGGCGAACACGTCGCCGCCGGTCACCTTCACGCCGCGGCGCATCGCCTCGGCGATGAAATCGTCGCGCCGCCAGGGCTCGGGCAGGACCAGCCAGAGATGCTGTGCCCCCGGATGCCCGCAGACGGCGCTGGCGGGCAGGATCGAGCGGGCGATTTGCTGGCGCGCCATGGCTTCCCCGCGCTGTGCCTCGGCGATGCGGTCGGCGCCGCCATCGGTGATCCAGCGCGTCGCGACCTCAGGCGGCAGGGGCGGGGAGGAGTATTGCAGGGCGCGGATGACCGCCTCGACGCGCGGCACCAGAGCCGGCGGAGCGACCACGTAGCCGACGCGCAGGCCGGCCGACACGCTCTTGGACAGGCTGTTGACGTAGACGGTGACGTCCGGGGCGATGGCCTGGATGGGCTTCGCATCATGGACCAGGAAGCCGAACACATCGTCCTCCACCAGCATCACCCCGTAGCGGCGGGCGATGGCGGCGATCTCCACGCGCCGGGCCTGCGGCATGACGGAGGCGGTGGGATTGTGCATGGTCGGCACCAGATACAGCGCCTTGGGCGCCAGACGGCGGCAGGCGCTGTCGAAACTGTCCGGGACCACGCCATGCTCGTCGATGGCGATGCCCTCCAGGTGATAGCCCTCGACCGCGCTCAGAGTCTTGATGCCGTAGTTGGTCAGCCGCTCCGTCAGCACGACGTCGCCAGGGCGGGCCACTGCGGCCAGCGCGACCGCCATGGCGTTCTGCGCGCCGGTGGTCAGCAGGATCGTGTCGGCGGAGGCTGTTACGCGGTGCTGGCGCGCCAACCATTGCGCACCGGCGGCGCGGTGGGCGGGCAGGCCGGCGTGCGGTGCGTATTCCAGCAGCGCTCCCAGGTTCGGCGAGGCGCCGATGGCGGCCAGGGTGGCACCCATCATCGACACCGACATCGGGTGCTCCGGCGTCACGACGGTCATGTTGATGATCGACGGTTCGGGTCGGGGTGTCCAGGTGAAGGGGTCGGAGGGGGGCATGTGCCGCTGCCCCTGCACGAAAGTGCCGCGCCCGACCTCGCCGCCGATCAACCCGCGCTTCTCCGCCTCGGTATAGGCGCGGGTGATGGTGCCGACGGTGACGCCGAGGCGGTAGGCGAGGTCGCGGTGGGTGGGAAGCCGTGTGCCGGGGGGGAGCCGTCCGCTGGCGATGTCATCGGACAGGGCGTCGGCGATGGCCCGGTAACGGGGGCCTTGCCGCCCCTCCAGATCAGGAACCCACTGTGTCATGGGGACAATGATGACATTGTACCGATCCATCGGCAAGTGTCACCGCATTGTCGCGATTGTGCGTGTCCGGTTGCGTTGCGCGTCCGGGAACCCGGATGGCTGGGCGGGCGTTGCAGTCAGGACCGCCCGGCGCCGCTTCGGCATCCCTTTCGCGCCGGGCACAGCCGGGAGAACACAGGCATGAGCGCCGAAAACGCCATCCGACACACCTACGACCGCTTCTTCGGGGGCGAACGGAATCTCGGGCCGCTGGAACGCGCCGTGTCCACCGGCCTCGGACTCGTCATGGCGGCGGGCGGCGTGCGCCGCGGCGCCGATGTGCGGGGCGCCATCATGGGGCTGGCCGGCGCCGCCCTGGTGGCCCGCGGCATGAGCGGCCATTGCCCTCTGAAGGCCATGGTGGCGGACGAGGATCACGACCGCCTGTCCGGTCCGAGCGCGGAGCGTTACAGCCCCGGCGAAGGGCCGCTGGAGCGCACGCCGGCCCGCACCGGGTCCTATTCCTGACGCGCTCCTATTCCTGACGAAACGTGATGGTCACGAGGACGAGGAAGCGGCGCGGCGTCGCCGCTTCCACTCCTTCCAGCGCCGTTCGCCGCGCACCAGCGCGCGGTTGATCGGCGGGCGAAGGAACGGAACGTCGTAAGCGAGCAGAACGAGGCCGAGGGGCAGCATCCAGATGCCCAGCACGGGCAGGAAGCTGAACAGCCCGCCGAGAATCAGAAGCAGCCCGGCTGGTACGCGCACCCAGGTCGCCCGCGGCTCGCGGAGCCAAGCCAACACCCGCGCCATGGAGTCGGGAAGCTTCTCCTGGATGCGATCCACCCGCCGTTCGAGGCGTCTGTGGTGCTGGTCGCTCAACGCGGCACTCTCCATGTTGTTGATCCGGCTCTGGTGGTTGTCGATGGGTGAAGCGGTGGCCCGGCTTCCCGGACAGGTCGCTCCCAAGCCGCCATATGGGAACAGCCAAGCGTGTTCCAAGCTCCTGTTCGTGTGGAACCACTGAGCGGGCGGACATCTTGAAAGGCGCCGGCCACACGGCCAACTATTAGGGCAATCAGGGTCCGGGCCCCTCTGGCAGCCGAGTCGTCGGCCGCGATGTCGGACCTCTTCATCTGCTTTTGCGCCGACGGGCGTGACCGCATCTGGAGGGCCTTTTCGGTGGACAGCGCAGCCATACCACCCCGCCGCCGCTCAAGCGCGGCCGATCCGCTGTCATGTGCCCCCCGCCGGTCCGAGGCTTGCCGGTTAGAGGCTTGAACGAGGGAGTTTTCGCAATGTTCGACCAGTATCCCAACCAGAGTCGGTGGGGCGCCGGCGCCGCGGGCGTGGACCGCGCGGCGTTCGACGAGGGCCTGCGCAAGCACATGCTGCGGGTCTACAATTTCATGATGCTCGGTCTGGGCGTGACGGGGCTTGTGGCGCTGTTCGTGGCGAGCACGCCGGCGCTGTACGTTCCGATCTTCACGACCCCGCTGAAGTGGGTGGTGATGCTGGCGCCGCTGGCCTTCATCATGGTGCTGTCCTTCCGCTTCCACGCGATGTCGGCCAGCGCGCTGCAGGGGCTGTTCTGGGCCTTCTGCGCGGTGATGGGCGTGTCGATGGCGTCGATCTTCCTGGTCTTCACCGGGGCCAGCGTGGCGCGGGTGTTCTTCATCACCGCGGCGATGTTCGCGGCGATGAGCCTGTGGGGCTACACCACCAAGGCCGACCTGTCGAAGATGGGCTCGTTCCTGATGATGGGCCTGATCGGCATCGTCATCGCCAGCCTGGTCAACATCTTCATCGGCTCCAGCGCGCTGCAGTTCGCCGTCTCGGTGCTCGGCGTGGTCATCTTCACCGGCCTGACCGCCTACGACACCCAGCGCATCAAGGAGGAGTACGCCGAGGGCTACGGCCACGAGGCCAACACCAAGCTCGCCGTCATGGGCGCCCTCTCGCTCTATCTCAACTTCATCAACCTCTTCCAGATGCTTCTCCAGCTCATGGGCAACCGCGAGTAACAGTAACAAGACCGCATCCGGCGCCATTCAGGGCGCCATGCCGGGCCGGCCGCTTTCCGCGGCCGGCTTTTTTTGTGTCTGGCCAGCTCCCGGGATGGTTCGTCCGGGTGGCCGCGCTCGGGCCGGGTAGCCATTTGGCTGAGCCGCACGTTGTTAAACCCGTTTCGATCGGCACGGCGCTGGGAGCGGCAATGAAGGACCGGATTCGCCATTATTGGGCATTTCTCCGCGCCAGCCTGTGGTTCGTTCCCTCTCTGATGGGCGGCGTGGCGGCGACGCTCGCGGTCGCGCTGCTCACCTGGGGGCGTGGCGCCGTGGAGAACGCCACGGATTACTGGCTCCTGTACGCCGGTGACGCCGACAACGCGCGCCAGCTTCTGTCGTCGCTGCTGACCGGCATGATCACCATGACGTCGCTGGTGGTGTCGATCACCATGGTCGTGTTGACCTTGGCCGCCGGCCAGATCGGTCCACGACTGATCCGCAATTTCATCCAGGATTGGACGACCCAGGCGGTGCTGGGCCTCTTCCTGGCCGACATCGTCTATCTGCTGGTCGTCTTCCGAACCATCGACGGCAACCAGGCCGATCGGGTCCCCCATCTGGCGGTCAGCGTCGGAACCGGACTGACCGCCCTGTGTCTGTTCGTTCTGCTGGTCTATGTCCACAAGCTTGCCCGCTCGATCATCTACGACAATGTGGTGCAGCGGGTCGCCGCGGATCTGCGCGACGTGACCGCAGCCCTGCTTCCCGAGCGCGGCGACGGTCCCCCGGAGATACCCCCCGACCTGCGCGGCGATTTCGCCTGGGTGGACCTCGACCAGGACGGCTACGTCCAGGCGATCGACCTGGACGGTCTGGTCGCCACCGCCCAAAACGCCGATTCGGTGATTCGCCTTGATATCCGGCCCGGCCATTACGTCATCGGCGGCGGCGAGCATGTGGCCGTGTTTCCGGCCGGCGCCTGCACGGCGGACCTGTCGAAGGCGGTCCGCGGCGCTTTCATCGTCGGTTCGGAGCGTACCCCGACCCAGGATGTGGAGTTCGGCATCCGCCAACTGGTGGAGATGGCCACCCGCGCCCTGTCGCCGGGAATCAACGACGTGTTCACCGCCTTGGCGGTGATCGACAACCTCTCGGCCTCGATGGCCCGCATCTTCGACCGCGCGATCGAACTGGCGGTTCTGCGCGACTCCGCCGGAACGGTCCGGGTCTTGCGGGACGTGACCGGATACGACGGCTTCGTCGGCGCCGCCTTCGATCAGATCCGCCAGGCCGGGAGCGGAAACGCCGCGGTGCTCATCCGGCTTGTCGACGCCATCATTCGGCTGGCCCCGCGCGTCCGCTTGGACGCCCAGCGGGAACCGCTGCGGGAGCAGTTGGACATGATCCTGGCGGCGGGCGAACAGAACATCGCGATTCCCCGCGATCTTGCCATTCTTCGAGCCCGTTGGAGGCAGGCGACCGAGCGGCTGGAGCGCTGACGCCTGTCGGACCACGCAACCCGGTTCGGCGCGGCGGGCGCGGGTGTGGCCGCCGGGATACATCCGACATCGGAAATGTAATGGTGACAATAACGACATTGACCAGCGCGATTGTATCGACATAATCGCCATTGTCTCGATTGTTCGGGGCTGAATGTTTTGACGAAGGAGGTTCATCATGCGCACTACGGAAGCGACCCGCTCGTCCGGATCGTCCTCGTTCACGGCCGTCTTCAAGGTCATCGCGCGCGCCCTCTCCGTCGGCATCCGCCCCGTCTGGTTCGTGATGGAGGCCGGCCTGAACGGCTATGAACGGTGGCGGCAGCGGCAGGCGCTGATGCGGCTGGACGATCATCTGCTGAAGGACATCGGCGTGTCCCGCGCCGATGTGGACAGCGAAGTCAGCAAGCCGTTCTGGCGGGGTTGATGCGATGAGCGCCGATGCGATCCTCTATGCCGTCGAGCCCGACCTGACCGCCGACGCCTTCATCGACGTGCTTCACCGCTCCGGGCTGGCCGAACGCCGTCCCGTGGCGGACCGCCCACGGGTGGAGGCGATGCTGCGCAACGCCGGCCTGATCGTCACCGCCCGCAACGCGGACGGAGCCTTGGTCGGAGTCGCCCGGTCCGTCACCGATTTCGCCTTCTGCTGCTATCTGTCCGACCTCGCCGTCGACCGCGCCTGTCAGGGGCGCGGCATCGGCAAGGAGCTGATGCGCCGCACCCGCGCCGCGGTGGGGGAGGGCGTGACCTGCCTTCTCCTGTCCGCGCCCAAGGCGATCACCTTCTACGAGGCGGCGGGGATGGAGCGGCACGCCCAGGCGTTCCTGTTCACCGAAAAACCCTAAGGAGGCACCGTGCGCCTTCCCCTGTATCAGGTCGATGCCTTCGCGGACGCGGTGTTCGCGGGCAACCCGGCGGCGGTCGTGCCGCTGGAGGACTGGCTTCCCGACGCGACTCTCCAGGCCATCGCGGCGGAAAACAACCTGGCGGAAACCGCCTTCCTCGTCCGCCGCGGTGACGGTTACGAGATCCGCTGGTTCACCCCGACGGTCGAGGTGGACCTGTGCGGTCACGCCACGCTGGCCTCGGCCTTCGTCATCGCGACGATGCTGGAGTGGGGCTGCCCGCGCATCGACTTCGCCACCCGGGAAGCCGGAACCCTCAGCGTCACCCGCGACGGCGACCTTTACACGCTGGATTTCCCCAGCCGTCCGCCGGAACCGCTGGCCGGGCCGCCGGCCGGCCTGCTCGACGCGCTGGGCGGACCGCCGCCGACGGCGCTGCTCAAGGCGCGCGACCTCGTGGTCGTCTATGACGACGAGGCGACGGTGCGCGGCTTGACCCCCGACATGAGCGCCCTGGCCCGGCTGGAGGATTTCTACGCGGTCATCGTGACGGCGCCGGGCAGCGGTGGCGTGGACTTCGTCTCCCGCTTCTTCGCGCCGGCCCAGGGGATTCCCGAAGACCCGGTGACCGGCTCCGCCCATTGCACGCTGATCCCCTATTGGGCGCGGCGGCTGGGCAAGGAGCGGCTGAAGGCCCGGCAGGTCTCGGCCCGCGGCGGTTCCCTGTCCTGCGAGCTGGTGGGCGACCGTGTGAAGATCGCCGGGAAAGCGGTTCTCTATATGGATGGCGCCGTCTACATTTAGCCCCGTCCATACGAGGACCAATGGAACGGGAGGGCAGCGGGCATGGCGGGGCGCTATTTCGAGGATTTCCGCGTCGGTGACGTGATCGACACCGAGGGGGCGACGGTCACCGACAGCCAGATCATGGATTTCGCCCAGCGCTTCGACCCGCAACCCTTCCACATGGACGCGGTGGCCGCCGCGGAGGGGCCGTTCGGCGGGCTGATCGCCAGCGGCTTCCACACCCTGTCCCTGACCTTCCGGCTGTTCCGCGACACCGGGGCCATCACCGGCACCAGCCTGGGCGGTTCGGGCGGCGACGAGTTGCGCTGGCTGCGCCCGGTGCGGCCCGGCGACACGCTGCGCGTCCGGGTCGAGGTGGTGGAGGCCATCCCGTCCCGCCGCGGCGACCGCGGCACGGTCCGGCTGGCCTACACCACGCTGAACCAGCACGGCGAGGCGGTGATGACCATCACCTTGAACCACATCGTGGCGACCCGCAGCATTCCGGCGGAGTAGCAAACACCGACGGCCTGTTCCGTCGCGCGTCTTGATCCGCAGGCCCGGCCCCTGTATAGCCTCGCCCCTTCCATCACGGCGGGGGTTCCCATGACGGCTTGCGGCCTCGATTTCGGCACGTCCAACACGACGCTCGGCGTGCGGATGGCGGCGGGCGCCGACACGGGAGGGGGGGCTTACGGCCTGCTTGCCCTCGACGGCACACGGACGACCCTGCCCAGCGCCGTCTTCTTCGATTTCGAAGCCGACGCGGTGACGGTCGGGCAGGCGGCCATCGACGCCTATGCGTCGGGCGTCGAGGGGCGTTTGATGCGTTCCATCAAGTCGATGCTGGGCACCGACCTGATCGACGCCGACACCGCGCTGCGCAAGGGACGCATCACCTTCCGCGCGGTCATCGCCACCTTTCTGGCGGCGGTCAAGGAACGGGCGGAGACCGCGCTCGGCGGAGAGCTGACCGACGTGGTGCTCGGGCGCCCGGTGCATTTCGTCGACGGCGACCCGGCGGGCGACGCCGCGGCGGAGGAAGTGCTGGGCGAGATCGCCCGCTCGGTCGGATTCCGCCACATCTCCTTCCAATATGAGCCGATCGCCGCCGCGCTCGACTACGAGCAGCAGGTGGAGCGCGAGGAGCTGGCGCTGATCGCCGATATCGGCGGCGGTACGTCGGACTTCTCCATCGTCCGCATCGGGCCGGAGCGGCGCGGGCGGGCCGACCGCAGCGCCGACATCCTGGCCAATGACGGCATCCGGGTCGGCGGCACCGATTTCGACCGTGACCTGTCGCTGGCGACGGCCATGCCGCTGCTGGGCCACGGCAGCGCCATGAAGCGCCCCGGTCTGCTGGCCCCCAAGCATCTGTTCTTCGATCTGGCGACCTGGTCGAAGATCAACTTCCTCTACACCGCCAAGGCGATGGCCGACCTTGAGCGCCTGAAGCGCGATTCCGCGACTCCGGACCGCATTGAGCGGCTGATCGGCGTGGTCGAGCACCGGCTGGGCCATGCCCTGGCCATGGCGGTGGAGCGCACCAAGATCGCCCTGTCCGACGGGCCGGAGGCCGGCCTGCTGCTGGATTGGGGCGGTGGCGGCATGACGCGCCCGGTATCGGTGGGCGAGTTGAACGAGGCGACGGCGATCCTGGCCGGCCGCATCGGCGGGCGGGTGCGCGCCTGTCTGGCCGAGGCCGGCACGCTGCCGGCGGAGATCGACGCGGTGTTCCTGACCGGCGGCTCCACGCTGCTGCCGCAGGTGCGGGCGGCCATCCTGGCCGAGCTGCCCGGCGCCCGTGTGGTGGAGGGCAACATCTTCGGCTCGGTCGGCACCGGCCTGACCATCGAGGCAGCGCGGCGCTTCGGCGGCACCGCCTGAGGCATCTCTTCACGTCCTGGACACAAAAAAGCCCACCGACGGTGTCGCCGGTGGGCTTTTTTTGTGCTCTGCTCCGCGGTCCGGCCCTCCGGTGGTGCCCGCCGCGCCGCGAGGGCGGGGCGGACACCGGAATCCGGTGGACCGAAGTCCGATGGATCAGACCGAGTAGTACATCTTGTACTCGATCGGGTGCGGCATGGTCTCGAAGGCCAGCAGCTCCTCGGTGCGCAGGTCGATGTAGGACTCGATCATGTCCTTGGTGAACACGTCGCCCTTCTGCAGGAAGGCGCTGTCGGCCTTCAGGCTGTCCAGGGCCTCGCGCAGCGAGCCGCAAACCGTCGGAACCTTGGCCAGCTCTTCGGCCGGCAGGTCGTACAGGTTCTTGTCCATCGCCTCGCCCGGATGGATCTTGTTCTGGATGCCGTCCAGACCGGCCATCAGCAGGGCGGCGAAGGCCAGGTACGGGTTGGCCGACGGGTCCGGGAAGCGGACCTCGACGCGCTTGCCCTTCGGCGAGGCGACGTACGGGATGCGGCAGGAGGCCGAACGGTTGCGGGCCGAGTAGGCCAGCAGAACCGGAGCCTCGTAGCCCGGGACCAGACGCTTGTACGAGTTGGTCGTCGGGTTGGTGAAGGCGTTCAGCGCCTTGGCGTGCTTGATGATGCCGCCGATGTAGTACAGCGCCAGTTCCGACAGGTCGGCGTACTGGTTGCCGGCGAACAGCGGCTGGCCTTCCTTCCAGATCGACTGGTGCATGTGCATGCCCGAGCCGTTGTCGCCGAAGACGGGCTTCGGCATGAAGGTCGCGGTCTTGCCGTAGGCGTGGGCGACATTGTGCACGACGTACTTGTAGTACTGCATGTTGTCGCCGGTGCGGACCAGCGTGTCGAACTTGATGCCCAGCTCATGCTGCGAAGCGGCCACCTCGTGGTGGTGCTTCTCGACCGGCACGCCCATCTCGGCGAGCACGCTCAGCATCTCGGCGCGCAGGTCCGAGCCGCTGTCGACCGGAGCGACCGGGAAGTAGCCGCCCTTGACGCCCGGGCGGTGGCCCAGGTTGCCGTCCTCATAGTCCTTGTCCGAGGTGTACGGGCCTTCCTCCGAGTCGAACTCGTAGGACACCTTGTTCATCTCGACCTTGAACTTGACGTCGTCGAAGACGAAGAACTCGGCTTCCGGGCCGAAGTAGGCGGTGTCGCCGATGCCGGCCGACGCCATGTACTTCTCGGCGGCCTTCGCGATACCGCGCGGGCAGCGGGCGTAGGGCTGGCCGGTCGACGGCTCGTACACGTCGCAGAGGATGTTCAGCGTCGGCTGGGCCGAGAACGGGTCCATGACGGCGGTGGTCGGGTCGAGCTGGAGGATCATGTCCGACTCGTTGATCGCCTTCCAACCGGCGATCGAGGAGCCGTCGAACATGATGCCGTCTTCAAACACGTCCTCGTCGATGGTCGAGACGTGCTGAGCGGTGTGGTGCAGCTTGCCGCGCGGGTCGGTGAAGCGGAGGTCCACGTACTTGACGTCGTGTTCCTTGATCAGGTCGAAGACCTTGCTGATGTCGGACATATCTCTTTTTCCACGCTTAAGAGGTTTGGGTCCCGCTGCGTCAAACCGACCAAGGGGCGGGTGACGGCGCTCGCGGCGGACGTTATGTCATGCCTTTCCCAAGCACACAACGTGACAGCACAAAAAGTCGCGCCCGGATGGGCATCCACGCACGGATCGTTCCGCTCGCGGTTGCGACGGTCTGCGTCGGCCCGATCGGAGTCGGCCGGCTCTGCGTCGGTTGTGGGCGGGGCTGGTTCATGGTGGCCGGTGGTCGGGTTCTCGGGACGCGATCAGATCGCGTCGCCTCCCTTCTCGCCGGTCCGGATGCGGACAACTTCTTCCACGGGGGTGACGAAGATCTTGCCGTCGCCGATGCGGCCGGTGTGGGCGGCCTGCTGGATCGCCTCGATCGCCCGCTCCACCAGGGAGTCCTCCATCACCACCTCGATCTTCACCTTCGGCAGGAAGTCGACCACATACTCCGCGCCGCGGTACAGCTCGGTGTGCCCCTTCTGACGGCCGAAGCCCTTGGCCTCGGTGACGGTGATGCCCTTGATGCCGACTTCGTGAAGGGCTTCCTTCACTTCGTCGAGTTTGAACGGCTTAATGATGGCTTCGATCTTCTTCATGGGTCTCTCGTGTACGAGGTGCCAACGTCGGCAGGCACCGTCCACGGCTCTGCCGACGGTCCGATGTAAAGCACGTTGCGTGCCAATCGGAGCGGTTGCGATCCGGCTGCGTGGGATGCCGGGCCGCAGCGGGCCGATGCCACCGTGGGCGGCACGCGACTGCCAACGGATAGGGCGAAGTGAACAATATTTGTGCACATGCTGCAAGCAATCCGCGCAGCCTTGTCCGTTCGGATGGGGTAGCGCCGGCTTTCCACCCGGCTTTTCACATTGATGGACAAGGTGGAAAATAGAGCTTGACCCGCCCCGTCCCTTGGGGCAAATAGGCGACCCCGGTGGCGGTGGTAGCTCAGTTGGTAGAGCTCTCGGTTGTGGTCCGAGCGGTCGTGGGTTCGAGTCCCATCCATCGCCCCAGTCCTCCTTGACGGCGGATGTGTCGGTTTCGTGAGCAGTTCACGCCGGCGTTGCATCGGTCGGGGCGACGGGTCGGGTGTTTGCGGACGAATCTTTTCGTCCCCGGTGGCGGTGGTAGCTCAGTTGGTAGAGCTCTCGGTTGTGGTCCGAGCGGTCGTGGGTTCGAGTCCCATCCATCGCCCCAGTCCTTTCTTCCAATTCCTGTGCCAATCAGGCCAGTCCTTTCATTCCCCCTGTGCCCGGCTATGCTGCGGCCGTCGCGGTGCTTATTGTGCCGGGTGACGGTGATGCGGGATTGCGGCGGGTGGAGGCGATGGACGAACTGCTTTCCGTGGCGGAGATGTACCGTGCCGACGCGCTGACCATGGCGGGCGGCGTGCCGGGGCCTGTGCTGATGGAAGCGGCGGGGGCCGCGGTGGTGCGCGCGGTCTGCGAGCGCTGGGCGCCGCACCCGACCGTCGTCCTGTGCGGTCCGGGCAACAATGGCGGAGATGGCTTCGTCATCGCGCGCCTTCTTCTCGAAGCGGGCTGGCCGGTGCGGCTGGCCCTGCTGGGGTCCCGCTCCGCCCTGCGCGGCGACGCGGCGGTGGCGGCCGGTCACTGGACCGGGCCGGTGGAGGCCGCCGACCCCTGGCTGCTGGAGGGCAACCCCCTGGTCATCGACGCGCTGTTCGGGGCCGGGCTGGCCCGTCCGCTCGACGGCATGGCCAAGGAGGTCGTCGAGGCGATGGCGGGGCGCACCGTCGTCGCCGTGGACGTGCCCAGTGGTCTGCACGGCGACAGCGGTCAAGTGATGGGGGTGGCCCCGCAGGCGGCGCTGACCGTCACCTTCTTCCGCCGCAAGCCCGGCCATCTGCTGCTGCCGGGCCGCGCCCTGTGCGGCGAGGTTGTGGTCGCCGACATCGGCATTCCCGACACCGTGCTGGACGCCATCGCGCCGCAAACCCTGGTGAACGGCCCGGAGTTGTGGCGGCAGTGCTTTCCCTGGCCACGGCTCGACGCTCACAAATACGCGCGGGGGCATGCGGTGGTGCTCGGCGGGGCGCGGATGACCGGTGCGGCGCGCTTGTCGGCGCGCGGTGCCCTGCGCGCGGGGGCGGGGCTGGTCACGGTGGCCTGTCCGCCCGACTCGGTGCCGATCTACGCCGCCGGCTCGCCCAGCCTGATCGTGGCTGACGTGGCGGACGGCGCCGCCTTCGAGGCGCTGCTGGCGGACCCACGCAAGAACGCGGCGCTGCTGGGGCCGGGCGCCGGCGTCGGTGCGGACACGCGGAGCCATGTGGTCGCGGCTCTTGGCGCCGGAAAGGCGTGCGTGCTCGACGCCGATGCGCTGACCAGCTTCGCCGAATCGCCATCCGCTCTGCTCGACCGGCTGAACGGGCGCTGCCTGCTGACCCCGCACGAGGGCGAGTTCGCGCGGATCTTCCCGGACATCGCGGTCCAGGACGTTGGCAAACTGGCGCGCGCCCGCGCCGCGGCGGCGCGCTGCGGCGCGGTCGTCCTTCTGAAGGGCGCCGACACGGTGGTCGCGGCGCCGGACGGACGGGCCGTCGTCAACGCCAACGCTCCGGCGGATCTGGCGACCGCCGGGTCGGGAGACGTGCTGGCGGGCATGGCGCTCGGGCTGATCGCTCAAGGAATGAACACGTTCGACGCCGCCTGCGCCGCGGTCTGGCTGCATGGCGCGGCGGCAACCGCGTTCGGGCCGGGTCTGATCGCCGAGGATTTGCCGGATGCGCTGCCGGGGGTGCTGAAGCGGCTCAAGGCGGGGGCGCGCTGACCCTGTTCGCCCAAGGCATACATACGCCTGGACAGGGAGGCTTACTCTTAAGGCCGGGCTCAAGCTATGGCTTGCCGAGAGCGCCCCCGCACGCCAGACTCTGGGTATGAGCGAGACGCCAGAAATCAAATCCGCCGAGCCCGTTCCGTCCCAGGCCCCAACCTCGGGGATGGGAGCGCCGCCGGGCCTGCTCGACCGCACCCTGGACACGCTGCGCGCGGGCTGGCGCGAGATCGCCGCTTCCGCCCGCGGGGTGGTCGGCGCCGCGCCGCGCGCCAATCTGCCCAAGGAGGACGCGGAGCGGCTGAAGGAGCAGATCGAAGCCTGTCTGGAGGGCCGCGGCGGCGAGGTGTCGGCGCGGGCACGGGCAGCGCAGCTCGGCCGCACCTATCTGGCGCTGGACGGGCAGGGGCGGCGCAATTTCCTGATGATGCTGGCGCGCGACTTCGACGTGGACCGCGCCGCCGTCGACCAGGCGATGGCGACCTTCCAGACGGCGGGCGATCCGGTGTCGCGCGGCCACGCCGAGCGCGCCCTGCGCCGCGCCTTGGAACCGCCGCGGCTGCGGCTGCTCACTCAGTTCAACGGCCTGCCGGAAGGGGTGAAATTCCTGGTGGACCTGCGCGCCGAGCTGATGGAGATGGCACGCGGCGAACCGCTGCTCCAGGCGCTGGAGGACGATCTCAAGAGCCTGCTGCGCAACTGGTTCGACGTCGGCTTCCTGGAGATGCGCCGGATCACCTGGGACAGCCCGGCCTCGCTCCTGGAAAAGCTCATCAAATACGAGGCGGTGCACGAGATCAGCGGTTGGCGGGACCTGAAGGACCGCCTCGACTCCGACCGCCGCTGCTTCGCCTTCTTCCACCCGCGCATGCCGAACGAGCCGCTCATCTTCGTCGAGGTCGCTCTGGTCCAGGGCATGTCGGACAACGTCCAGGCGCTGCTCGACCCCTCCGCCCCGGTCTGCGACCCGAAGAGCGCCGACAGCGCCATCTTCTATTCCATCTCCAACGCCCAGGTCGGGCTGGCGGGAATCAGCTTCGGCAACTTCCTCATCAAGCGGGTGGTGGACGGGCTGACCGGCGAATTCCCCAACATCAAATGCTTCGCCACCCTGTCGCCGATTCCCGGCTTCCGCCGCTGGCTGGACCGGGAGCTGGCGGACCGCGGCGATTCGCTGCTCAGCCCGCCCGAGGCGGAGCGCATCGCCGAGGCCATGACCGCCCGGCACGATGGTGGCGAATCGGAGACGGAAGGCGACGCGGAGGAACGTCCGGTGCTGGCCGGCGCCTTGGCTCTGCCCGACTGGCACACCGATGAGGAGCTTCAGAAGCAGCTTCGCGGCCCGTTGATGAGGCTGTGCGCGCATTACTTGACGACCGCGCGCGCGTCGGACCGCCGCAGCGAACGGCCGGGCGCGGCGCCGGCGCGAGCGCTCGACCCGGTCGCGCACTTCCATCTCAGCAACGGCGCCCGCATGGAGCGGCTGAACTGGCTGGGTGACCGTTCGGCCAAGGGCGTGCGCCAATCCTGCGGGATGATGATCAACTACCGCTACAAGCCGGGGGAAATCGACGCCAACCACGAAGCGTACCGGGGGGAGGGCAAGGTCAACGCCTCCTCCTCCATCCGGTCGCTGGGGAAGGGGGGCGGATGAGCCGGTTTGCCGCCCGCCGGGGCGTCGTCGTCGTCGCGTCCGGCGCCCCCCACCAATGGCGTGCGGAGCGGCGCCCATTTTGCCTGTTTGCGGCGCGAACCCTGTGCTATAGAGCGGACTTCGCCGGCAGTCCGTCGGGTGTTCCGCACCCGTCGCGGGCTGTCTATGCCATTGCGGGCGTGGCGGAACTGGTAGACGCGCCGGATTTAGGTTCCGGTGACTTCGGTCGTGGGGGTTCGAGTCCCTTCGCCCGCACCATGGCAACAGCTTGGACCGCATGGGAACACACGGTTTCGGGCCGCCCGGACGGGCGCCGCCGGGCCGGACAACGAGATAGGCTTTCGTTCCGATGAACATCACCGAGACCAGCGCCGACGGCCTGAAGCGCGAGTACAAGGTCGTCATTTCCGCCCAGGATATCGAACAGAAGGTGCAGGGCCGGCTCGAAGAGCTGCGCCGGACGGTGCAGCTCCCCGGCTTCCGTCCGGGCAAGGTGCCGGTTGCCGTGATCAAGCAGCGCTACGGCGGCAGCGTGCTGGCCGAGGCTCTGGAGGATGCGATCGCCGACAGCTCGCGCCAGGCGCTGAACGAGCGCGGCCTGCGCATCGCCATGCAGCCGAAGATCAACGTCGAGAAGTACGAGGACGGCGGCGACCTGTCCTACACCATGGGCGTCGAGCTTCTGCCGGACATCGAGCCGGGCGATCTCAGCGGCCTGGAGCTTGAGAAGCCGGTCGCCACGGTCGAGGACTCGGCCGTCGACGAGGCGCTGACCCGTCTGGCCTCCGCCCATTCGGTGCAGGCCCCGGTCACCGAGGACCGCGCGGCCGAGAAGGGCGACATCGCCGTGATCGACTTCGCCGGTTCGGTCGATGGCGAGGCCCTGCCGGGCATGGACGGCAAGGACTACCCGCTGGAGCTGGGCGCCAACCAGTTCGTTCCGGGCTTCGAGGACCAGCTGGTCGGCGCCAAGGCCGGCGAGCACCGCACGGTGAAGGTCACCTTCCCGGCCGACTACCCGCACGACCGCCTGAAGGGCGCGGACACCGTGTTCGAGGTGGACGTCAAGGAACTCCGCAAGAACGTCCCGGCTGAGGTCAACGACGACCTTGCCAAGGAGTTCGGCATGGAGAGCCTGGAGAAGCTGCGCGAGGCCGTCGGCGACCGCATCAAGGGCGAATACGCCAACGTGTCGCGCCTGCGCGTCAAGCGCCAGCTCCTCGATAAGCTGGCCGAGGCGCACTCCTTCGAAGTCCCGCCGGGCATGGTGGACGTCGAGTTCGAGGGCATCTGGCAGCGCCTTCAGCAGGAGCTCCAGAACGGCACCGCCGGTGAGGACGCCGGCAAGCCGGAAGAGGAGCTGAAGACCGAGTACCGCGGCATCGCCGAGCGCCGCGTGCGCCTGGGCCTGCTGCTGTCGGAGATCGGCCGCCGCAACGACATCCAGGTGACCCAGGACGAGATCAACCGCGCCCTGATCGCGGAAGCCCGCCGCTTCCCCGGCCAGGAGCGTCAGGTGTTCGAGTTCTTCAAGCAGAACCGGGAAGCGCTGGAAAACCTCCGCGCCCCGATCTTCGAGGACAAGGTCGTCGACTACATCCTGGACCAAGCCAAGGTGAGCGAGAAGCCGGTGTCCGCCGAAGAGCTGATGAAGGACCCCGACGAGGAGGCCGAGGCGGCCTGACGTCAGAAAGGTTGAGGGGCGGCCTACCGGTCGCCCCTTTCCATTCCTATATGTAGACTGCTCAGACGACTAACCGAGCTGCGGGAGCAGGGAAGACCACCATGTACGACTTCGAACCGAAGATGAATGCTCTGGTCCCGATGGTCATCGAGCAGACCAACCGGGGCGAACGAGCGTACGATATTTACTCGCGCCTGCTGAAGGAACGGATCATCTTCTTGATCGGTGGCGTGAACGACGCCGTCGCCAGCCTGATCTGCTCGCAGCTGCTGTTCCTGGAATCGGAAAACCCGAGCAAGGACATCGCGCTCTACATCAATTCGCCGGGCGGATACGTCTCGGCCGGCCTCGCCATCTACGACACCATGCAGTACATCCGTCCGCAGGTGTCGACGGTGTGCATGGGGCAGGCGGCCTCGATGGGCTCGCTGCTGCTCGCCGCCGGTGCTCCGGGCAAGCGCTTCTCGCTGCCGAACAGCCGGATCATGATCCACCAGCCGTCGGGCGGCGCCCAGGGTCAGGCCTCGGACATCGAGATCCAGGCTCAGGAGATCCTGAAGCTGCGTTCGCGCCTCAACGACATCTACGTCAAGCACACCGGCCAGTCGCTCGACACGATCGAAGCGGCCATGGAGCGTGACAAGTTCATGTCGCCGGAGGAGGCCAAGGCCTTCGGGCTGATCGACGAGGTGGTGGAGAAGCGCCCCGGTTCGATCGGCGACGGCGCCGCCTGAGGGGGCGCGCGAACTAATGATTGATTGCGCCGGTTCCCTGTTGTTGAATGATGGGGAACCGGTCCGATGGATCGGGTTCGAAGGATGAGCGGATGCGTTAACCTTGTCACGGGCCATGCCCGGGACAACCTTTGAAAGGACCGGCGTCGGGGGACGCCGCAGGCGGTTGACAGGTTATACGGATCAGTCCCCCGCGAGATGACGGAGTACCGATGAGCAAGTCCAGCAGCGGCGATTCGAAGAACACGCTCTACTGCTCCTTTTGCGGCAAGAGCCAGCACGAGGTCCGCAAGCTGATTGCCGGTCCGACGGTGTTCATCTGCGATGAATGCGTCGAGCTGTGCATGGACATCATTCGCGAGGAGAACAAGACGACCCTCGTGAAGTCCCGCGACGGCGTGCCGACCCCGCGCGACATCCATGCGGTACTGGACGATTACGTGATCGGCCAGCATCACGCGAAACGGGTCCTTTCTGTTGCGGTGCACAACCACTACAAGCGGTTGGCGCACGGCACGAAGCACAACGACGTCGAACTGGCGAAGTCCAACATCCTGCTGGTCGGCCCCACGGGCTGCGGCAAGACGCTGCTCGCCCAGACGCTCGCCCGGATCATCGACGTTCCCTTCACGATGGCCGACGCCACGACCCTGACCGAGGCGGGCTATGTCGGCGAGGACGTCGAGAACATCATCCTCAAGCTGCTCCAGGCCGCCGACTACAACGTCGAGCGGGCGCAGCGCGGCATCGTCTACATCGACGAGGTCGACAAGATCAGCCGCAAGTCCGACAACCCGTCGATCACGCGCGACGTGTCGGGCGAGGGCGTGCAGCAGGCCCTGCTGAAGATCATGGAGGGCACCGTCGCCTCCGTGCCTCCGCAGGGTGGCCGCAAGCACCCGCAGCAGGAGTTCCTGCAGGTCGACACGAGCAACATCCTGTTCATCTGCGGCGGCGCCTTCGCCGGGCTGGACAAGATCATCGCGCAGCGCGGCAAGGGCACGTCGATCGGCTTCGGCGCTGATGTGCGCGGCCCGGACGAGCGTTCGACCGGCGACATCCTGCGTGAGGTCGAGCCCGAGGATCTGCTGAAATTCGGCCTGATCCCCGAGTTCATCGGTCGTCTGCCGGTGGTCGCCACCCTGTCCGACCTCGACGAAACGGCTCTGGTCGAGATCCTCACCAAGCCGAAGAATGCCCTGGTCAAGCAGTACCAGCGCCTGTTCGAGATGGAGGACGTCCGTCTGGAATTCTCCGACGACGCCCTGCGCACCATCTCCCACAAGGCCATCCAGCGGAAGACCGGCGCACGCGGCCTGCGGTCGATCATGGAGTCGATCCTGCTCGACCCGATGTTCGATCTGCCCGGCCTGTCGGGGGTGGAAAGCATCCTGGTCAACAAGGAGGTGGTCGAGGGGCGCGCCAAGCCGCTTTACGTCCACGCCGAACGCCGCGGGGAGCAGCAGGCACCGGGTGCCTGAGTTCGTCACGGCCGATCAGCATCGGGTACGAGGAAGGGCGCCTTTGGGCGCCCTTTGTCGTTTCCGGCTTTTGCAGACATCGAGGGCGCCAGCCGGGCCGCGGGGCGGTCGGATCGGCATGTCGCACCGCCATACGGAATTGGGGTTCTGGCCCTTGAAGGGGGGCTATGGCTGTGCCACGTTAGAAAAAGTGCCGGTTTTCGATCCCTGTGCTCATCCCCCGAGGCGGGGGTCTTCCCAGGCCCATCCCGGGCTGACGGCGTCCCAATGAAAGAGGCCCAATCAATGTTCGAAATCCCTCGTGGTGCCCTCTATCCGGTCCTGCCGCTCCGCGACATCGTGGTTTTCCCCCACATGATCGTGCCTCTTTTCGTCGGCCGTGAGAAATCCGTGCGCGCCCTGGAAGACGTGATGAAGGACGATAAGCAGATCCTTCTCGTCACCCAGAAGAACGCCGCGCAGGACGATCCGACGCCGGCCGATATCTACAGCGTCGGCACCGTTGGGACCGTGTTGCAGCTGCTGAAGCTGCCCGACGGAACGGTGAAGGTGCTCGTGGAGGGCGGCCAACGCGCGTCCATCACCAAGTTCGCCGAGAACGAGGATTTCTTCCAGGCCCACGCCGACCTCGTCGAGGAGAAGGTCGGGGAAAGCCAGGAACTTGAGGCGCTGGGACGCGCGGTCGTCTCGCAATTCGAGCAGTACATCAAGCTGAACAAGAAGATCCCGCCGGAGGTCCTGGTCTCGATCAACCAGATCGAAGAGCCGGGAAAGCTGGCGGACACCGTCGCCTCCCACCTCGCGCTGAAGATTCCGGAAAAGCAGCAGCTTCTGGAATGCGCCACGGTTTCGGAGCGGTTGGAGCGGGTCTACGCCTTCATGGAAGGCGAAATCGGTGTCCTCCAAGTGGAAAAGCGCATCCGCAACCGCGTCAAGCGGCAGATGGAGAAGACCCAGCGCGAGTACTACCTCAACGAACAGCTCAAGGCGATCCAGAAGGAACTCGGCGAGACCGAGGACGGCCGTGACGAGTCGGCCGAGCTGGAAGAGAAGATCAACAAGACCCGCTTCTCCAAGGAAGCCCGCGACAAGGCCCTGGCCGAGCTGAAGAAGCTGCGCTCCATGAGCCCGATGTCGGCCGAGGCGACGGTGGTGCGCAACTATCTGGACTGGATGCTGTCCATTCCGTGGAAGAAGCGCACCAAGGTGAAGAAGGACCTGAAGCTCGCGCAGAAGATCCTCGACGCCGACCACTACGGCCTGGAGAAGGTCAAGGAACGCATCCTCGAGTATCTTGCGGTCCAGAACCGCATGAACAAGGTCAAGGGGCCGATCCTGTGCCTCGTCGGGCCGCCCGGCGTTGGCAAGACCTCGCTCGGCAAGTCGATCGCCAAGTCCACCGGCCGCAATTTCGTGCGCATGTCGCTCGGCGGCGTGCGGGACGAGGCTGAGGTCCGCGGCCACCGACGCACCTACATCGGCTCGATGCCCGGCAAGGTCATCCAGGGCATGAAGAAGGCGAAGTCGTCCAACCCGCTGTTCCTGCTGGATGAGATCGACAAGCTCGGCGCCGACTGGCGCGGCGACCCGTCGTCGGCCCTGCTTGAGGTTCTCGATCCCGAGCAGAACGGCACTTTCAACGACCATTATCTGGAGGTCGATTACGACCTGTCGGACGTGATGTTCGTCTGCACGGCCAACACGATGCGCATGCCGCAGCCGCTGCTGGACCGCATGGAGATCATCCGCGTCGCCGGCTATACCGAGGATGAAAAGGTCGAGATTTCCAAGCGCCACCTGATCGAAAAGCAGGTGGAAGCCAACGGCTTGAAGAAGGGCGAGTTCGCCATTTCCGACGACGCGCTGCGCGACCTGATCCGCTATTACACGCGGGAAGCCGGCGTCCGCAGCCTGGAGCGCGAGATCGCCAACCTCTGCCGCAAAGCCGTGAAGGAGATCCTGATGAAGGGCTCCGCCGGCGCCAAGGTTTCGGTCACGCGCCGGAACCTGGACAAGTACGCTGGCGTCCGCCGCTTCCACTTCGGCGAGGCGGAGCTGGAGGATCTGGTGGGCGTCACCACCGGGCTGGCCTGGACGGAAGTCGGAGGCGAGCTGCTGTCGATCGAGGCGGTCAGCCTGCCCGGCAAGGGGCGGGTGACCACCACCGGCAAGCTGGGCGACGTCATGAAGGAGTCGGTCCAGGCGGCGGAGAGCTACGTCAAGTCGCGGGCCACCGCCTTCGGCATCAAGCCGACGCTCTTCGAGAAGCGGGACATCCACGTCCACGTGCCCGAAGGCGCCACTCCGAAGGACGGCCCCTCGGCGGGCGTGGCGATGATCACCTCGATCGTTTCGGTCCTGACCGGTATCGCGGTCCGCAAGGACGTGGCGATGACCGGTGAGATCACCCTGCGCGGCCGGGTGCTTCCGATCGGCGGTCTGAAGGAGAAGCTGCTGGCTGCTCTGCGCGGCGGCCTCAAGCATGTGCTGATCCCGAAGGACAACGAGAAGGATCTCGCCGAGATCCCGGACAACGTGAAGCGCGGGCTGGAGATCATCCCAGTCAGCACCGTCGACGACGTCCTGAAGCACGCCCTGGTTCGGGAAGTCGAGCCCATCGAGTGGAAGGAGCCGGAAGCGGTCGAGCCGGCGGTCGCCAAGCCGCAGACTGACGGCGGAGGCGAGGTGCTTCGTCACTGATCCAGCTTGGCGTTTAAAGCACCCTTAAAGCGCTACCATGCTTCGCATCGCCCGCCCGTCTGCAATTGACGGGCGGGCGATGTCGCGTTTATCGTTTGAATGCGTGATGTCATTGAGTGCCTTTTCTTCCATTTTCTTTGCCGGACTGAGAAGGGGGGAAGTAAGTGAACAAGAACGATCTGGTGGCGCACGTCGCCGACGCCGTGGGTTTGTCCAAAACCGACGCGACCAAGGCGGTCGACGCAATTTTCGACGGCATCGCCGACTCGCTCAAGAACGGGGAGGAGGTCCGTCTGGTCGGATTCGGCACATTCGCGGTTTCCGAACGCGCGGCCAGCGAGGGACGCAACCCGCGCACCGGCGAAAAGATCGCCATACCCGCGTCGAAACAGCCGAAGTTCAAGCCGGGCAAGACCTTGAAGGACGGGTTGAAGTGATGACGTCTTGAACGGATAGGGCATTCCGGGCATAGTGCGCGCCGGTCAGCACGGGCTGGCCGGCTTTGCGTTGTCTGGAACGTCAATCCGGTCAACGACGCGGCGCGGGCGATTAGCTCAGCGGTAGAGCATCTCGTTTACACCGAGAGGGTCGGGGGTTCGAAACCCTCATCGCCCACCATCGCGCCCTGGCCATTCCGGCCGGCACTTTTCAAATTCGTGATTGACAGGCCATGCGTCGGGCGGCTAGAAACCGCCCATCGGCGACGGGGCGTGGCCCCGGAAACTGCGCTGCGATCCTATGACACGGACGCCTGTTTTTGCGCATTTCACATCGCCGTGTCGCGCGGGTGTAGCTCAGTTGGTTAGAGCGCCGGCCTGTCACGCCGGAGGCCGCGGGTTCAAGTCCCGTCACTCGCGCCATTCTCTCCCTCACCATTCTCCTTTTTGCAATGAAAATGAAGCCTTCATGGCTTTACCGGCAGGCACGCGATCCCCATATCCGATTAGCTCGACCCGCATATCCGATAAGCCGGATAGAGAGAAGGGTCATTTAAAAAGTTTGGTAATACCAAGGACATCCGCTCATTTCCGCAGAGTGGATTCGTTGGCCGAAAGCGATTCAAAGCGCTTTCCTTGATCACGCTCTCGTCATATATTCCGGCCCGTCTGATGGGCTAATCCAAGGCATTCCAGCCACGACACCGCGCGTCGGCCGATTACCGGCCGTACCGGCGATCGTGGCGTGGGCTTATGGGAGGACCGCGGTGACCAACCCGCTGATCATTGAGTACCTTCCGATCCTGGTGTTCCTGCTGATCGGTATCGCGCTGGCCGTGGTGATGGTTGGCGCGTCTTACATCATCAGCCCGAAGAATCCGGATTCGGAGAAGCTCTCCCCCTACGAGTGCGGCTTCGAGCCGTTCGAGGATGCCCGCACGAAGTTCGACGTGCGGTTTTACCTGGTCTCCATCCTGTTCATCATCTTCGACCTCGAGGTCGCCTTCCTGTTCCCGTGGGCCGTGGCGCTCGGGGACATCGGCCTCTTCGGCTTCTGGTCGATGATCGTGTTCCTTGGGATTCTGACCATCGGCTTCATCTATGAGTGGAAGAAAGGAGCTCTGGAATGGGAGTAGAGGCTGCCAAGCTGGCGCCGATTCCGCCCGGACCGGAACAGGACGCCTATCTCCGCGCGGTTACCGAGGAGATCCAGGAAAAGGGCTTCATCACGGCGAAGTACGAGGACGTGCTCGCCTGGGCCCGCACCGGTTCCCTGTGGCCGATGACCTTCGGTCTGGCCTGCTGCGCGGTGGAGATGATCCACGCCTACATGAGCCGGTACGACCTGGACCGTTTCGGCGTCATTCCGCGCCCCAGCCCGCGCCAGTCCGACTGCATGATCGTGGCCGGCACGCTGACCAACAAGATGGCCCCCGCGCTGCGCAAGGTCTATGACCAGATGCCGGAACCGCGCTGGGTGATCTCGATGGGCTCCTGCGCCAACGGCGGCGGCTACTATCACTATTCCTACTCGGTGGTGCGCGGCTGCGACCGGATCGTTCCGGTCGATATTTACGTGCCGGGCTGTCCTCCGACCGCGGAAGCGCTGGTCTACGGCATTCTGCAACTCCAGAAGAAGATCCGGCGCGGCAACCGCATCGCTCGCTGAATAAGAAAAAGGCAGGTCCTGGCCATGTCCGAACAGGCGTTGAAGGAACTTGGGGACCATATCGCCGCGACGCTCGGCGATGACGTCCTGAAGGTCGAGCTGAAGCTTGGCGAGCTGATGGTGACCGTCCGCCGGCCCTCGCTCATCAAGTCGCTCACCTTCCTGCGTGACGATCCGACCTGCTCGTTCGAGCAGCTGCTCGACGTCACCGCTGTGGATTGGCCGGAGCGGGAGGAACGCTTCGAGGTCGTCTACATCCTTTTGAGCTACAAGCACAATCGGCGCCTCCGCGTGAAGGTCACGACCGACGAGGACACCCCCGTGGCCTCGGCCGTGCCGGTGTACAACGCGGCCGGCTGGTTCGAGCGTGAAACCTGGGACATGTTCGGGATCTTCTTCTCCGACCATCCGGATCTGCGCCGCATCCTGACCGACTATGGTTTCGAAGGTCATCCGTTGCGCAAAGACTTCCCGATGACGGGCTATGTCGAGTGCCGCTACGACGAAGACCAGAAGCGCGTCGTCTACGAACCCGTCCGCCTGACGCAGGATTTCCGCAGCTTCGACTTCCTGTCGCCCTGGGAAGGCATGACGAACGTGATGCTGCCCGGCGACGAGAAGGCCCAGGCCCCTGACACCGGGAGCAAGCCGTGACCATCGCCACGTCCGCACACCCCGCCACCGGCCAGTCCGGCGGCAAGACCCAGATCAAGCCCTACACCATGAACTTCGGGCCGCAGCACCCTGCGGCCCACGGCGTGTTGCGTCTGGTGATGGAGCTGAACGGCGAAGTCGTCGAGCGCTGCGACCCGCACATCGGCCTGCTGCATCGCGGCACCGAGAAGCTGATCGAGTACAAGACCTACCTGCAGGCCGTTCCGTATTTCGACCGCCTCGACTACGTCAGCCCGATGTGCATGGAGCACGCCTATGTGCTCGGCATCGAGAACCTGCTGCAGATCAAGGCGCCGCTGCGCGCCCAGTACATCCGCGTCCTCTTCTCCGAGATCACGCGCATCCTGAACCACATCCTGTCGATCACCACCGGCGCGCTCGACGTCGGCGCGATCACGCCGGCGCTGTGGGGCTTCGAGGAACGCGAGATCCTCATGGAGTTCTACGAGCGTGTGTGCGGTGCGCGCCTGCATGCGAACTACTTCCGTCCCGGCGGCGTCGCCTGGGATCTGCCCGCCGGCCTGACCGACGACATCTGGGAGTTCACGGAGCGCTTCCCGAAGTTTGTTGACGACATTGACAATCTGCTGACGAACAATCGCATTTTCAAGCAGCGGACCGTCGACATCGGCGTCGTCACCAAGGAAGAGGCGTTCAACTGGGGCTTCACCGGCCCGATGCTGCGCGGCTCGGGCGTCGCCTGGGACCTGCGCAAGTCGCAGCCCTACGAAGTCTACGACCGCATGGATTTCGACGTGCCGGTCGGCCTGACCGGCGACTGCTGGGCGCGTTACCTCGTCCGCATGGAGGAGATGCGCCAGTCCAACCGCATGATCCGCCAGTGCCTGAAGGAGCTTCCCGAAGGCCCGGTGCGCGCGGAGGAGCGCAAGGTCTCCCCGCCGCCGCGCGGCGAGATGAAGCGGTCGATGGAAGCGCTGATCCATCACTTCAAGCTCTTCACCGAGGGCTTCCACGTCCCGGCGGGCGAAACCTACACCGCCATCGAGGCGCCGAAGGGCGAGTTCGGCGTGTATCTGGTGTCGGACGGCACGAACAAGCCGTACCGCTGCAAGATCCGCGCGCCGGGCTTCGCCCACCTGCAGGGCCTCGACTTCATGTCGAAGGGCCACATGCTGGCCGACGCGGTGGCCAACATCGCGTCCATGGACATCGTGTTCGGAGAAATTGACCGATGAGCGCCCCGGCTCACGACCCGGCCAAGGAGCCGGCCTCCTTCGCCTTCACTCCGGAAAATCTGGAACGGGCGAAGGCCATCATCGCGAAGTACCCGGCGGGCAAGCAGGCCAGCGCCTGCATGCCGCTGCTCGATCTGGCCCAGCGCCAGAGCGAGGGCTGGCTGCCGCGCGTCGCTATGGACGCCGTGGCCGACCTGCTCGGCATGCCGCGCATCCGCGTGTACGAGGTGGCGACCTTCTACACGATGTACAACAAGACCCCGGTCGGTAAGCACGTCATCCAGGTCTGCACGACCACGCCGTGCTGGCTGCGCGGGTCCGACGACATCGTGCACACCTGCGAGCGCAAGCTGGGCATCGGGGTCGGCGAGACCACCGCGGACGGCCAGTTTACGCTGCGCGAGGTCGAGTGTTCTGGTGCCTGCGTCAACGCGCCGGTGGTCCAGATCGGCGACGACTACTATGAAGACGTCAGCCCGGAACACATGGAAAAGATCATCGACGCCCTCAAGGGCGGCGAGATCCCCAAGCACGGCTCGCAGATCGGCCGGCAGTCCTCCGAACCGGTGGGCGGCCCGACGACTCTGAAGGCCTTCACCACCACGGCCGATTGAGGGGGATGCGATGCTTCGCGACGAGGACCGCATTTTCACCAACCTGTACGGCTACCAGAGCTTCGGCCTGGACGCCGCCCGGAAGCGTGGTGACTGGGACAACACCAAGGCCCTGATCGCCCAGGGCAAAGAGTGGATCATCGAGCAGGTCAAGGAATCCGGCCTGCGCGGGCGCGGCGGCGCCGGCTTCTCCACCGGCATGAAGTGGTCCTTCATGCCGAAGAACGTCACGGACAAGCCGGTCTACCTCGTCATCAACGCCGACGAGGGCGAGCCGGGCACCTGCAAGGACCGCGACATCCTGCGCCACGATCCGCACAAGCTGATCGAGGGCTGCCTGATCGCCGGTTTCGCCATCGGCGCGTCGGCCTGCTACATCTACATCCGCGGCGAGTTCTACAACGAGGGCTCCAACGTCCAGCGCGCCATCGACGAGGCGTACGAGGCGGGGCTGATCGGCAAGAACGCCTGCGGCACCGGCTACGACTACGACATCTACATCCACCGCGGCGCGGGTGCCTACATCTGCGGCGAGGAGACGGCGCTCATCGAGTCCATCGAGGGCAAGAAGGGCCAGCCGCGCAACAAGCCGCCGTTCCCCGCCCAGGCCGGTCTCTATTCCTGCCCGACCACGGTGAACAACGTCGAATCCATCGCGGTGGTTCCGACCATCCTGCGCCGCGGCGCGGCGTGGTTCGCCGGCCTCGGCCGTCCGAAGAACACCGGCACCAAGCTCTTCTGCATCTCCGGGCACGTCAACAAGCCGTGCAACGTGGAAGAGGAGATGGGCATCCCGCTGAAGGAACTGATTGAGAAGCACGCCGGCGGCGTGCGCGGCGGGTGGGACAACCTGCTGGCGATCATCCCCGGCGGTTCGTCGGTGCCGCTGCTGCCGAAGTCGATCTGCGACACGGTCCTGATGGACTTCGACAGCCTGCGCGACGTGCGCTCGGGCCTGGGCACCGCGGCGGTGATCGTGATGGACAAGTCCACCGACGTGGTGAAGGCCATCGCCCGCCTGTCCCAGTTCTACGCCCATGAGAGCTGCGGCCAATGCACGCCGTGCCGCGAGGGCACCGGCTGGATGAACCGCATCATGCAGCGCATGGTGACCGGCAACGCGCGCGTCGAGGAAATCGACATGCTGCTGGAGGTCACCAAGCAGATCGAGGGGCACACCATCTGCGCGCTCGGCGATGCCGCGGCCTGGCCGATCCAGGGCCTGTTCCGGCATTTCCGGCCGGAGGTCGAGCGCCGCATCCTCGACTACCGCAACGCCGCCAAGTCCTTGGCGGCCGAGTAAGGAGCCCGGTTTCCCATGCCGAAACTCACCATCGACGGGATCGAGATCGAAGTCGAGCCGGGCACCTCGATCCTGCAGGCCTGCGAACAGCTGGGCATCGAGATCCCGCGCTTCTGCTACCACGAGCGTCTGAGCGTGCCGGCGAACTGCCGCATGTGCCTCGTGGAGATGGAGCGCGCGCCGAAGCCGGTGGCCGCCTGCGCCATGCCCTGCGGCGACGGGATGGTCGTCAAGACCAACACCGAGCTCGTGCACAAGGCCCGCAAGGGCGTCATGGAATTCCTGCTGATCAACCACCCGCTGGACTGTCCGATCTGCGACCAGGGCGGCGAGTGCGATCTCCAGGACCAGGCGATGGCCTACGGCTTCGACCGTGGCCGCTACGGCGAGAACAAGCGCGCCGTCCAGGACAAGTACATGGGGCCGCTGATCCGGACCGAGATGACGCGCTGCATCCACTGCACGCGCTGCATCCGCTTCGTGAACGAGATCGCCGGCGTTCCCGACCTCGGCGCGGTGAACCGCGGCGAGCACATGGAGATCACCACCTTCGTCGAGAAGGCTATCGGGTCGGAGCTGTCGGGCAACCTCGCCGACGTCTGTCCGGTGGGCGCCCTGCTGTCCAAGCCCTACGCCTTCACGGCCCGTCCGTGGGAGTTGCGCAAGACCGAGACGGTCGACGTGCTGGACGCGGTCGGCTCGAACATCCGGGTCGACACCCGCGGCCCCGAGGTGATGCGCGTCCTGCCGCGCGTCAACGAGGACGTCAACGAGGAGTGGATCGCCGACAAGACCCGCTTCGCCTATGACGGGCTGAAGCGCCAGCGTCTCGACCGTCCCTACGTCCGCAAGGACGGCAAGCTCCAGCCGGCGACCTGGGCCGAGGCCTTCCAGGCCATCGCCGCCAAGGTCAAGGGCGTCCCGGGCAACCGCATCGCCGCCATCGCGGGCGATCTGGCCGACACCGAGTCCATGCTGGCGCTCAAGGAGCTGATGGCCGGCCTCGGCTCGGCCAACATCGACTGCCGCCAGGATGGCGCCCTGTTCGACACGTCGGCCCGCGCTGGCTACCTGTTCAACAGCGGCATCGCCGGGATCGAGCGGGCGGACGTCATCCTGCTCGTCGGCACCAACCCGCGCTGGGAAGCCACCATCGTCAACGCCCGCATCCGCAAGCGCTACCTGATGGGTGGCCTGAAGGTGGCGGTGGTCGGCGAGGCCCGCGAGCTGACCTACCCGTACAGCCATCTCGGCACGGGTGCCGGCGCGCTGCAGCAGCTCGTCGACGGCACGCACGCCTTCGCGGACGTGCTGCGCGGCGCCAAGAACCCGATGGTCATCCTCGGCGCCGGCGCCTTCCGCCGCAAGGACGGCGCTGCCGTCCAGGCCGCGGTGCGCAAGCTGGCCGAGACCTTCAACGTGGTTCAGGACGGCTGGAACGGCTTCAACGTGCTGCACACGGCGGCGTCCCGCGTCGGCGGTCTCGACATCGGCTTCCTGCCGGGCGAGGGCGGTCGCGGCACCGCCGGCATCGTCGAGGGGGCAGGGAAGGGCGAGATCGACGTTGTGTACCTGCTGGGCGCCGACGAGATCGACACCGCCGCGCTCGGCAACGCCTTCGTGGTCTACCAGGGCCACCACGGCGACAAGGGCGCCCACCGCGCCGACGTCATCCTGCCGGGTGCCGCCTACACCGAGAAGAACGCCCTCTACGTCAACACCGAGGGCCGTCCGCAGCAGGCGCGTCTCGCCACCTTCCCGCCCGGCGAGGCGCGGGAGGACTGGAAGATCCTGCGCGCCTTGTCGGAACAGCTCGGCCACAAGCTGCCCTACGACAGCCTGACGCAGATCCGTCGCCGTCTGGCCGAGGTCAACCCGGTCTTCGCGGCGGTCGGCACGGTCACGCCGGCCCCCTGGGCGCCGTTCGGCGTGGAAGGATTGGTCGACGACTCGCCCTTCTTCTCGTCGGTCGCGAACTACTACATGACCGACCCGATCAGCCGCGCCTCGGTGACCATGGCTCGTTGCGCCGAGACGTTCGTGAAGCCCGCCGTGAAGCCCGCCGAGAGCGCTCAGGAGAGGACCGGTACCCATGGCTGAGTTCTGGAGCGGCTTCCTGCTGCCGCTGATCATCATCGTCCTCAAGATCCTGGCGATCGTCGTGCCGCTCCTGGTGGCCGTGGCTTTCATGACCTACGCCGAGCGTAAGATCATGGGCGCCATGCAGCTCCGCCAGGGTCCGAACATCGTCGGCCCGTTCGGGCTTCTGCAGCCTTTCGCGGACGGCTTGAAGCTGTTCGCGAAGGAGCAGATCCTGCCGGTCGGCGCGAACCGCTTCGTGTTCTATCTGGCGCCGATGCTGACCTTCTTCCTGGCGCTGGTCGCCTGGGCGGTCATTCCCTTCGACTACGGCATGGTGCTGGCCGATATCAACGTCGGCATTCTGTACCTGTTCGCGATCTCATCGCTGGGCGTGTACGGCATCGTGATGGCTGGCTGGGCGTCGAACTCGCGCTACGCCTTCCTCGGCGCGCTGCGCTCGGCGGCACAGATGGTGTCCTACGAGGTCTCGATGGGCCTCGTCATCATCTCCGTCCTGCTCTGCGTCGGCTCGCTGAACCTGACGAAGATCGTCGAGGCGCAGGAGACGATCTGGTTCGCCATCCCGCTGCTGCCGATGTTCGTCATCTTCTTCATCTCGGCGCTGGCGGAAACCAACCGTTCGCCCTTCGACCTGCCGGAAGGCGAGTCGGAGCTGGTGGCCGGCTTCATGGTGGAATACAGCTCGGCCCCCTTCGCGCTCTTCTTCCTTGGCGAATACGCCAACATGATCCTGATGAGCGCGATGACCAGCATCCTGTTCCTGGGAGGCTGGCTGCCGCCGCTGCCGTTCGCGCCCTTCACCTGGATCCCCGGCCCGATCTGGTTCGCCCTGAAGATCGCCTTCTGCCTGTTCGTCTATGTGTGGGTTCGCGCGACCATGCCGCGCTACCGCTACGACCAGCTGATGCGTCTGGGATGGAAGGTGTTCCTGCCGTTCTCGCTGCTGTGGGTCGTGCTGACGGCCGGCGTGCTGGTGACGTTCGGCTGGCTGCCGAAGTGACCGGCGCCTGAACGGACCATCGGATCGAGTTTCAAAGAGAAAGCGCGGGCGTCACCCGGAACGGGGCGCCCGCTAGGAAGGAGACGAAGAGGCCATGGCGTTCCTCGATCGTGCGGCGCGCAGCCTGTTCCTGACCGAACTGTTGGGCGGCCTCGGGCTCACCCTGCGCTACATGTTCAAGCCCAAGGTGACCCTGAACTACCCGTTCGAAAAGGGCCCCATCAGCCCCCGCTTCCGCGGCGAGCACGTCCTGCGCCGGTATCCCGGCGGCGAGGAGCGCTGCATCGCCTGCAAGCTGTGCGAGGCGGTGTGTCCGGCCCTGGCCATCACCATCGAGGCCGAACCGCGTGAGGACGGCAGCCGCCGCACCACGCGCTACGACATCGACATGACGAAGTGTATCTACTGCGGCTATTGCCAGGAGGCTTGCCCGGTGGACGCCATCGTGATGGGTCCGAACTTCGAGTTCTCCACCGAGAACCGTGAAGAGCTTTTCTACAACAAGCAGAAGCTGCTGGCGAACGGCGACCGCTGGGAAGCGGAAATCGCCCAGAACCTCGCGGCCGAGGCGCCGTACCGGTAAGTCGTTGCAGTGCGGTAAGCGGAAACGGGGATAACGATGATTGTTCAAGGCATCGCCTTCTACGTCTTTGCCGCGCTGCTGGTGGCCTCCGGTGTGATGGTCATCTCGGCGCGGAATCCGGTTCATTCGGTCCTTTATCTGGTCCTGGCCTTTTTCCAGGCCGCCGGCCTGTGCGTGCTGCTCGGGGCCGAGTTCATCGCGATGATCCTGGTGATCGTCTATGTGGGCGCGGTCGCGGTGCTGTTCCTGTTCGTGGTGATGATGCTCGACATCAACTTCCGCGAGCTGCGGGCGGGCGCGCTCCAGTACCTGCCGATCGGCGGGCTGATCGGTCTCATCCTGCTGGCCGAGCTGGCCGCCGTGCTCGGCGGCTGGATCATCGCGCCGGCGGCGGAGAAGGCCGCCTCGGCGCCGGTCGCGGCGATGGCCGGTGCGACCAACACCGAGCAGCTCGGCCAGCTGATCTACACCCACTACGTCTATCTGTTCCAGGCGTCGGGCATCGTGCTGCTGATCGCCATGATCGGCGCCATCGTCCTGACCCTGCGTCAGCGTGAGGGTGTCCGGAAGCAGAACATCGGCTCCCAGCTCGCCCGTCGGCGCGAGGACGTGGTCGCCATCCGCAAGGTGCCGACCGGGGAGGGCGTGTGATCATGGAAATCGGTCTCGGGCATTATCTGACGGTCTCGGCCATCATCTTCACGCTCGGCGTCCTCGGTATCTTCCTCAACCGGAAGAACGTCATCATCATCCTGATGTCGATCGAGATGATGCTGCTCGCCGTGAACCTGAATCTGGTGTCGTTCTCGGTCTTCCTGAACGATCTGGTCGGGCAGGTCTTCTCCATGATCATCCTGACCGTCGCCGCCGCCGAGGCGGCCATCGGTCTCGCCATCCTGGTGGTGTACTTCCGCAACCGCGGCTCCATCCGGGTCGAAGACATCAATCTGATGAGGGGCTAAGGCAGCGCCATGGAAGTCCTTGTCGTATTCCTCCCGCTCCTGGCGTTCCTCGTCGCGGGTTCCATCGCCCTGTTCGGCGGGCCGAAGGCGGAGCCGGCGCACGCCGGCGGCCACGATCATCACGGGCATGACCACGGTCATGGCCACGACGCCCATGCGCATGACGCGCACGCTCACGACGAGCATCACGAAGACGGCCACGACGACCATCACGTCGTCGCCGGCCCGCCCACCGTGGGCGACCGCGCCGCGCAGTTCGTCACCACCGGTGCCGTACTGCTCTCCGCGATCCTGTCCTGGGTGCTGTTCTTCGACGTCGCCGTCGGCGGGCATCCCCGCACGATCGAGCTGATGAGCTGGATGCGCAGCGGTGGCCTCGATGTGACCTGGGCGCTGCGCGTCGACCAGCTCACCGCGGTCATGCTGGTGGTGGTCAACACCGTGTCGTCGATGGTGCACCTCTATTCCATCGGCTACATGGCCGAGGACCCGCAGAAGCCGCGCTTCATGGGCTACCTGTCGCTGTTCACCTTCGCCATGCTGATGCTGGTGACCGCCGACAACCTCGTGCAGCTCTTCTTCGGCTGGGAAGGCGTGGGTCTCGCCTCCTACCTGCTCATCAACTTCTGGTACGAGAAGCCTTCGGCCAACAACGCGGCGATCAAGGCCTTCCTGGTCAACCGCGTCGGCGACTTCGGCTTCGTGCTCGGCATCTTCGCGATCTTCGTGCTGACGGGCTCCGTCCAGTTCGACGCGATCTTCGCCAAGGCGCCGGAGCTGGCCGGCCAGACGCTGCATTTCCTCAGCTGGAACTTCGATGCGCTGACCGTCACCTGCCTGCTGCTCTTCATCGGCGCCATGGGCAAGTCGGCCCAGCTCGGCCTGCACACCTGGCTGCCGGACGCCATGGAGGGCCCGACCCCGGTGTCGGCGCTCATCCACGCGGCCACCATGGTGACCGCCGGCGTGTTCATGGTCTGCCGCCTGTCCCCGGTCTTCGAATACGCCCCGACGGCGCTGGAGATCGTGGCCGTGGTCGGCGCCCTGACGGCCTTCGTCGCGGCGACCATCGGGTTCACCCAGTTCGACATCAAGCGCGTCATCGCCTATTCGACCATGAGCCAGCTCGGCTACATGTTCTTCGCCGCGGGCGTCTCCGCCTACGGCGCGGCGATGTTCCACCTGTTCACGCACGCCTTCTTCAAGGCCCTGCTGTTCCTCGGCGCCGGCTCGGTGATCCACGCCCTGCATCACGAGCAGGACATGCGCAACATGGGCGGCGTCTGGCGGAAGATCCCCTTCACCTACGCGGTGATGTGGATCGGCAACCTCGCGCTGGCCGGTCTGCCCTTCTTCGCCGGCTACTACTCCAAGGACATGATCCTGGAGGCGGCCTTCGCCTCGGCCAGCCCGGTCGGCAAGTTCGCCTTCGCGCTCGGCATCGCCGCGGCCCTGCTGACCGCCTTCTACTCGTGGCGTCTGCTGTTCATGACCTTCCACGGCAAGCCGCGGATGGAGAAATCGGTCTTCGACCACGCCCATGAATCGCCGATCGTCATGCTGATCCCGCTGGCCGTCCTGGCGGTGGGCGCGCTGTTCGCCGGCTTCGGCTTCCACGAGCTGTTCATCGGCCACAGCATGGAGCATTTCTGGGGCAAGACCATCCTGGTGCTGGCGGACAACAACAGCATCGAGGCGGCCCACCACCACACTCCGGGCTGGGTCAAGCTGGCTCCGCTGGTCGTCGGCCTGATCGGCATCGCGCTCGCCTACATCATGTACATGGCGATCCCGGGCCTGCCGGAGAAGGTCGCGACCACGTTCCGTGGCGTGCACCAGTTCCTGTACAACAAGTGGTACTTCGACGAGCTGTACGACCGTCTGTTCGTGCGTACGGCCAAGTATCTGGGCTACGGCCTGTGGAAATCCGGCGACGGCGCCGTGATCGACGGTGTCGGTCCGGACGGAATCGCCGCCGTCACCCGCGACGTCGCGGCGCGCGCCAGCCGCCTCCAGTCCGGCTATGTCTATCACTACGCCTTCGCGATGGTGATCGGCGTGGTGCTGCTGGTCGCCTGGCTGTCTGTGTTCGGTTGAGCGGTTTGAAGGGGAACAAGAACAATGGCTAGCTGGCCGCTCCTGTCGTTCACGACCTTCCTGCCGCTGGCCGGTGTGGCGCTGATCCTGCTCTTCTGCAGGGGCAACACGCCGGATGTGGTTCGGAACGTCCGTTACGTCGCGCTTTGGACGACGGTCATCACCTTCGTCCTGTCGCTGTTCATCTGGTTCAACTTCGACCCGCGCAACCCGGGCTATCAGCTCGTGGAGAAGGCGGCGTGGATCCCCGAATTCGGGATCTCCTACCACATGGGTGTGGACGGCATTTCGATGCTGTTCGTCATCCTCTCCACCTTCCTGATGCCGCTCTGCATCCTCTCCTCCTGGGAGGCGGTGCAGACCCGGGTGAAGGAATACATGATCGCCTTCCTCGTGCTGGAAACCCTCATGGTGGGGATGTTCTGCGCGCTGGATTTCGTCCTCTTCTACATGTTCTTCGAGGGCGTGCTGATCCCGATGTTCCTGATCATCGGTGTCTGGGGCGGTGCGCGGCGCGTCTACGCGGCGTTCAAATTCTTCCTCTACACGCTGCTCGGCTCGGTCCTGATGCTGCTGGCCATCCTGGCCATGTACTTCGCGGCCGGCACGACGGACATCCCGACGATCACGGCGACCCATTTCCCGCGCAACATGCAGCTCTGGCTGTGGCTGGCCTTCTTCGCGTCCTTCGCGGTGAAGGTGCCGATGTGGCCGGTGCACACCTGGCTCCCCGACGCCCACGTCGAGGCGCCGACCGCCGGGTCGGTCATCCTGGCCGGCGTCCTGCTGAAGATGGGCGGCTACGGCTTCCTGCGCTTCAACATCCCGATGCTGCCCGAGGCGACCGAGTATTTCGCCCCGATGGTCTACGCTCTGTCGATCGTCGCGGTGATCTACACCTCCCTCGTCGCCCTGGCGCAGGAGGATATGAAGAAGCTGATCGCCTACTCGTCCGTCGCCCACATGGGCTTCGTCACCATCGGCATGTTCGCGCTGAACCAGCAGGGCATCGAGGGCTCGATCTTCACGATGCTGTCGCACGGCATCGTCTCGGGCGCGCTCTTCCTCTGCGTCGGCGTCGTCTATGACCGGCTGCACACCCGCGAGATCGCCCGTTACGGCGGTCTGGTGAAGAACATGCCGAAATACGCGGTGGTCTTCCTGTTCATGACCATGGCTTCGGTCGGCCTGCCGGGCACCTCCGGCTTCGTCGGCGAGTTCCTGGTCCTGCTCGGCGCCTTCCGCGACAACACCTGGGTCGCCTTCCTGGCCGCCACCGGCCTGATCCTGGGCCCGGCCTACGCGCTGTGGCTGTTCCGCCGCGTCGTGTACGGCAAGCTGGTCAAGGCGGACGTCCGCGCGATGTTCGACCTGAACACCCGCGAGGTTGCCATCTTCCTGCCGCTGATCGTCGTGGTGCTGTGGATGGGCGTCTACCCGAACAGCTTCCTGAACGTCACTTCGGCGTCGGTCGGGCAGCTGATCCAGACCTACCAGACCAAGCTGGCCGCCGCTCAGGGCGGGGCCGACGTCTCCGTCGCCGCGCGCTAGAGGTTCCGACATGACCGCTGTGTTTCCCGACATCTGGCCGGCCCTGCCGGAAATCTTCCTCGCCTGCGCCGGCATGGCCCTGCTGCTGATCGGCGTGTTCCGCGGCGACGGCTTCACGCGTCCCATCGGCTACATGACGATGGTGGCGCTGCTGCTGGCCGCCATATTGACCATGGGCTACGGCACCGGCCGGGTCGTCACCTTCAACGGCCTCTTCGTGATGGACGCCTTCGGCGTCTTCATGAAGGTGCTGATCCTCGTCGCCGCCTCGCTGTCGGTCCTCCTTGCGCTCGGCTTCAACGAGCGTGAGAAGATGGCCCGGTTCGAGTTCCCGGTGCTGATGCTCTTTGCCACGCTCGGCATGCTGATGATGGTGTCGGCCAACGACCTCATCTCGCTCTATGTCGGGCTGGAGACGCAGAGCTTGGCGCTCTACGTCATCGCCGCCTTCCGCCGCGACAGCGCCAAGTCGTCGGAAGCGGGCCTGAAGTACTTCGTGCTCGGCTCGCTCTCCTCGGGCATGCTGCTGTACGGCGCCTCGATGGTCTACGGCTTCGCCGGCACGACCTCTTTCGACAAGATCGCCGCCCTGTTCGCCGGTGGCGCGCACCCGTCGGTGGGCGTCATCATCGGTCTGGTCTTCGTCGCCGCCGGACTGGCCTTCAAGATCTCCGCCGTTCCGTTCCACATGTGGACGCCGGACGTCTACGAGGGCGCCCCGACCCCGGTCACGGCCTTCTTCGCCGCCGCCCCGAAGGTCGCCGCCATCGCGCTGTTCACCCGCCTGCTGATCGAGCCGTTCGGTCATCTGGCCCACCAGTGGCAGCAGATCATCATCGTCAGCTCGATCCTCTCGATGTCGCTCGGCGCCTTCGCGGCGATCACCCAGAGCAACATCAAGCGGCTGATGGCCTACAGCTCCATCGGCCACGTCGGCTACGCCCTGGTCGGCCTCGCCTCCGGCACCCAGGAAGGCGTGCGCGGCGTGCTGATCTACATGGCGGTCTACATCGTCATGAACATCGGCACCTTCGCGGTCATCCTGTGCATGAAGCAGCAGGGCCGCATGGTCGAGGAGATCAAGGACCTCGCCGGCCTGTCGCGCACCAACCCGCTGCTGGCGGGCGCGATGGCGGTGTTCATGTTCTCCATGGCGGGCATCCCGCCGATGGCCGGCTTCTTCAGCAAGCTCTACGTCTTCCTCGCCGCCATCGAGGCGCAGCTCTACACGCTGGCGGTCATCGGCGTGCTGACCAGCGTCGTGGGCGCCTTCTACTATCTGCGCATCATCAAGATCATGTATTTCGATGAGCCAGTGGAGGCGTTCGACAAGATCGGCGACGACGGGATGACCGGCATCCTGATCGCCACCGGCCTGTTCACGCTGCTGTTCTTCGTGGTTCCGGCCCCGATCCTGAACTACGCGGCGGCGGCGGCGGCCTCGCTGTTCGCCGGATGACGGCAGGCAACGAAGCGGAGGCGGCGCGCCTGCGCCTGCCTCCGGGCTTCCGGGTGATGGCCTTCGACTCCGTCGGCAGCACGAACGACGAAGCGAAGGCCTTCGCGCGTTCGGGCGCTGCCGAAGGCACCATCGTCTGGGCCAAGCGGCAGGAGTCGGGCCGCGGCCGCCGTGGGCGGGCCTGGACCTCGCCGGAAGGCAATCTCTACAGTTCGACCATTCTGCGTCCCTCGCGCCCGCCGGCCGAGGCGGCGCAGATTTCGTTCGTGGCGGCGCTCGCCATCGCCGACACCGCCGCCGCCGTCCTCCCCGATCCCGACGGCGTGCGCTGCAAGTGGCCGAACGACGTGCTGGTGCACGGACGCAAGCTGTCCGGCATCCTGCTCGAGTCGGAGGCCACGGCCGGGGGAGGGATCTCCTGGCTGGTGCTCGGCGTCGGCATCAACCTGCGGCATTTTCCCGAGGGCACCGACTACGCGGCCACCTCGCTGGCGGCGGAGGGCGCTCCGGCGCTCCAGCCCGCGGCGCTGTTGGAAATCTACGCGGAGCAATTGGCGCGCTGGTACGGCGTCTGGGCGGAGCACGGCTTCGGCCCCGTGCGCGACGCCTGGATTAAGCGGGCACGGGGTTTGGGAGAGCCCATTGTCGTCCGTCTGCCGGACCGCACGCTGACTGGTACCTTCGCCGATCTGGACAGCGACGGCGTTCTGTTGCTTGATCGGGATGACGGGGCGGGGCGCCAGCGCATCGCCGCCGGAGACGTGTTTTTCCCACCCGCGGTGGAGACCTGAGAGATGCTGCTCGCCATCGACGCCGGAAACACCAACGTGGTGTTCGCGATCTATGAGGGCGACCAACAGCGCGGTTTGTGGCGCACGGCGACCGACAAGAAGCGCACCGCCGACGAATACATGGTGTGGGTGACCCACCTGATGTCGCTGAAGGGCCTGGGTCCGGCGGACATCGACAGCGCCATCATCGCCAGCGTGGTGCCCGGGGCTACCTTCAATCTGAAGCGGCTGTGCAAGGACCATTTCGGCTGCGAGCCGCTGGTGGTCGGCCAGCCGGAGGTTGATCTCGGCACCCGCGCGCTGGTCGACCGCCCCGACGAGGTCGGCGCCGACCGGCTGGTCAACACGGTGGCGGCGGCGGCCACCTACAAGACACCGCTGATCGTCATCGACTTCGGCACGGCGACGACCTTCGACGTGGTCGACCGCGACGGCAATTACCGCGGCGGCGTCATCGCGCCCGGTCTGAACCTGTCGCTGGAGGCGCTGCAGATGGCGGCGAGCAAGCTGCCCCGCGTCGAGATCCAGCAGCCGGGCCACGTCATCGGCACCAACACCGTCGAGTGCATGCAGTCCGGGGTCTTCTGGGGTTACGTCGGCCTGATCGAAGGGCTGGTCAACCGCATCCGGGCGGAGTACGGCGAGCCGATGACGGTCGTCGCGACCGGAGGGCTGGGTGTGCTTTTCGCCAAGGCAACCCATGTAATCGAACACACCGACGGCGAACTCACGCTGCGCGGCCTCCTCCTGATCCACAAGCGCAACACGGCCCAATGACCCATCCCGACTCCGCTCCCTCCGTCCACCCGGTCGAGGGAGACGGCGACCTGTTCGCTCCCGAGGACGACGCGCTCTACTTCCTGCCGTTGGGCGGTTCGGGCGAGATCGGCATGAACCTCAACCTCTACGGCCATCGCGGCAAGTGGTTGATGGTGGATCTCGGCATCTCCTTCGCGGACGACACGATGCCGGGGCTGGACGTCATCATGCCCGACCCCGCCTTCATCGCGGAGCGCCGGCACGACCTTGTCGGCATTGTGGTGACGCACGCGCACGAGGATCACCTGGGGGCCATCCAGTATCTGTGGCCGCAGCTCCGCGTGCCGGTCTACTGCACGCCCTTCACCGCCGCCGTGCTGCGCGCCAAGCTGCACGAGCGCGGGCTGGCCGGGGTGGTGCCGGTCCACGAGGTGGCGCTGGGCAGCACCATCGAGGTCGGCCCCTTCTCCGTAGAGTATGTGACGGTCACCCACTCCATCCCCGAGCCGAACGCCCTGGCGATCCGCACCGCCGCCGGCACGGTGCTGCACACCGGCGACTGGAAGCTCGACCCAGAGCCGCTGGTGGGAGAGGCGGCCGACGAGGAGCGGCTGCGAGCCATCGGCGACGAGGGCGTGCTGGCGCTGATCGGCGACAGCACCAACGCCCTGGTGCCCGGCAGCTCCGGGTCGGAAGGCAGCGTGCGCAAGACGCTGACCGAGTTGATCGGGCAATTCCCCGACGTGCGCGTTGCGGTGAGCTGCTTCGCCACCAACGTCGCACGGCTGGAGAGCATCGCCCACGCCGCGGCGGCGCACGGGCGCCACGTCGCTCTGGTCGGGCGGTCGATGTGGCGGATCAACGAGGCCGCGCGCTCCAACGGCTACCTTGCCGATCTGCCGGCCTTCCTGACCGAGCATGACGCCAATTACGTGCCGCGCGACAAGCTGGTGCTGGTCTGCACCGGCAGCCAGGGGGAGCCGCGCTCCGCGCTCGCCCGCATCGCGTCGGACGACCATCCCCAGGTGTCGCTGCAGCGCGGCGACGTGGTGGTCTTTTCCTCCCGCGAAATTCCGGGCAACGAGCGCGCCATCGGCCGCATGCAGAACCTGCTGGTCAGTCAGGGCATCCGCATCGTCACCGCCGACGAGGCACCGGTCCATGTGTCCGGCCACCCGGCTCAGGACGAACTGGTCCGCATGTACCAGTGGGTACGCCCGCGCATCGCCATGCCGGTCCACGGCGAGCAGCGCCACCAGCTGGAGCACGCCAAGCTGGCCCGCGCCTGCCAAGTGCCGGAGACCTTGGTCCCCGGCAACGGCGACCTAATCCGGCTGGCACCCGACGCGCCGCCGCGGGTGGTGGCGCAGGTCCGCTCCGGCCGCATGGCGCTGGACGGCAAGCGGCTGATTCCGCTCGACACCGGGCTGATGCGGGCGCGCCACCGCATGGTCCACAACGGCGCCGCCGTGGTCACGCTGGTGATGAACGGGAAGGGCGAACTGGTGACCGCGCCGCAGATCGCGGTGATGGGGCTGCTCGACGACTCGGCGGACCGAGACATGCTGCTCGACGTGGTGGACGCGGTGCGCGAGGCCGTTGCCGAGATGCCGAAGTCTGCCCGTTCCGACGACGAGCAGGTGCGAACCGCCGCCCGAATCGCCGTCCGCCGCTGCTTCAACGCGACGCACGGCAAGAAGCCGATGACGGACGTGCATCTGGTCCGTGTATAAGCGTTTCCGACTTTACGCCTTTCGGGAGGACCCATGATCGGGAAGCTGAATCACGTCGCCATCGTCGTGCCGGATCTGACGGCGGCGACCGCGCTCTACCGCGACACGTTGGGCGCTGCGGTGTCCCAACCGGTGGACCTGCCGCCGCACGGCGTCACCGTCGTCTTCGTCGAGTTGCCCAACACGAAGATCGAACTGCTGCATCCCTTCGGCGAGACATCGCCGATCGCCGGCTTCCTGGAGAAGAATCCGTCCGGAGGCATCCACCACATCTGCTACGAGGTGGACGACATCCTGGCCGCCCGCGACCGGCTGAAGGCGCAGGGCGCCCGCGTTCTGGGCGACGGCGAGCCGAAGATCGGCGCCCACGACAAGCCGGTCCTGTTCCTGCACCCCAAGGACTTCTGCGGGACCCTGGTCGAGTTGGAGCAGGCCTGAGGCGAAGGGAGGCTGCAATGGGCTGGGTGACGGGCATCAGCGTCTATGTGGTCGTCTGGTGGGTGGTGCTGTTCGCTGTGCTGCCCTGGGGCGTGCGCACCCCGGCCCAGCCCGAGCCGGGCATGGCGAGCAGCGCGCCGGAACGCCCGCGCATCCTCCTGAAATTCGCCGCCACGACGCTGGTCGCGGCGGTGGTGTGGCTGGTCATCTTCGGCATCGTGCAGTCGGACCTGATTTCCTTCCGCGAGATGGCCAAGCCGCACTGATCCCCCTCCCGGAAGGAGCCTCCGCGTGAGCCTGACCTACTGCGACGCGGCGCCGGGCCACGCGCATCACGGCCCCTACCACGACACCGAGTACGGGTTCCCCAGTGCCGACGACCGGGCGCTGTTCGAGCGGCTGGTGCTGGAGATCAACCAGGCCGGCCTGTCCTGGCTGACCATTCTGAAGAAGCGCGAGGCCTTCCGCGCCGCGTTCGACGGCTTCGACATCGACCGCGTCGCCGCCTATGGCGAGACGGAGCGGGAGCGGCTGCTCGCCGATCCGGGGATCATCCGCAACCGTCTGAAGGTCGACGCCGTCATCGAGAACGCCCGGCGGATCGTGGTCCTGCGCGAAACGCACGGATCGTTCGACGGCTGGCTGCGCGCCCATCACCCCCTGGGCAAGGCCGACTGGGTGCGGCTGTTCAAGCGGACCTTCCGCTTCACCGGCGGCGAGATCACCGGCGAGTTCCTGATGAGCCTCGGCTATCTGCCGGGCGCGCATCAGGCCGACTGCCCGGTCTGGTCCCGCATCGCCACGCTCGATCCGCCCTGGATGACCGCCGTTCGCCAGGGGTTCATAGGATACGACGCCTACAAAACGGGCATAACGCAGCCTATGACGTAATCAACCGCCTATGTCTTGGGCGAAACTTGCGAATTATTCGCCGACGACTTGGTGTAGTCCAAATTCCGTCTTGTCATCGGGTGGGGTCGGGTTCAATGTACTTTGTGTGACGAGAGGGGTTCTTCCCTCTTTTCCGACGCCTGGTGGCGATTCCTCCCTAAACCTCGGGCCGCGCCGCGATCGCCGCGCGGTCCTTTTTTCGTCCCGGCCCGGTCACGGCGTCCGTGTTGGCGTTCGTCCGTAGACAGGCGGACCGTTGTGCTTCGGTACAGAATGAATTAACCCTTTATCGGCTATAGCTGATCCACTGTGCAGGAAGCGGGCAAGCTTCCGTTCCGGCTTTGGAATCAAGTGCGGCGGCGTTCGCAGCCGGAATTTGCGGCCGTCAGCGGGGAGAACGATGCCGAGGCGCCGATGACCGCGGGTGATAACGAGAAATTCGAGCAGTTCGCGGCCATTCTGACCACCGAACTGCTCGACCGCACCCGCAAAAGTCTTGAACTGCTGACCCCCGAAGAGCAGCCGGCGGCCAAGCTCCCCTTTGCCTTGACCCCATCCTTTCAGGAAATCTACGCCGAGCTGGTGCGCGTCGGGATCTTTCCGGTGCTGCTCAGCCGCCGTCCGGTGCGGGCCATCGTCGGCGACGTGGACTGGCCGAGGGACGGGCGCGACTATCTGTTGACAGTGCTCGACGACCGCTCCAACGCCGTCTTCACCGCCTGGGACTACGCCTGGGACGCGCTGTGGGATGAGCGGAAAGTGGGGTCGGACAGCGGCGGGTCGGCGCCGGCCAAGAAGAAGGGCTTCTTCGCCTCGCTGTTCGGGCGCAAGGCGGACAAACCGGAAAGGAAAAGCAGCGAGCAGGGGGCGGAGGGCGATGTCATGGCCGGTCTTTACACCATGCTGAATGAGCAGGCGGAGCGCCGTGGCTACCTGCCGCTGTTCCACGACGACATCAAGGTGTTGAAAGGGCTGATCCGCGTCAAACCGGCGCGCATCTTCCAGGCCTGGAAGGAAATCAACCAGTACCACCACCAGGAATTCTACCTGTCGGGCCAGGATCAGGCCAAGCCGGGGGTGACCTCCGACTGCTTGCAGAAGTGGCATTACAACCTGCCGGACCGGATCGGCGAATTCCTGGTGCTGAAGGCGGCCGTCGACATGGAATTCGTGAACAAGCCCTTCCTCGGCAAGTACATCCGGCAGTCGGCCCGCACCCAGGAGGAGGCCGAGAAGGGCATGCCCTATCTCGCCACCTACTGGAAATCCATGAAGCAATCCGCCGCCGCCCAAGGCTGAGGTCGTCGATGATCCACCGCTCCGCTCCCCTTCTCGTCTCGTTTCTGGCGCTTTCCACTGGGGCAGCGGCGCAGCCGATCGACCTGTCCGCCTGCCAGTTCCTGACGGCGCATCGCCCGGCAGCCGGGGTGGACTACACGCCGGGCGTGGACGTGACGGGCAAGGCGGTGGCCCCCGCCGACCTGCCGGGCTCGGCCGGGACCGCGCCGCCGCTGGAGCGCTTCGACATCCCGGTGACCGTGGATTTCGCCCGCCGCATGGGCTTTCCGGTGCCGCGGGGCGCGGCGCCGCCGGGTGTCGAGGTCGGCTATCTGACCTGGTACGCCAACCGGCTCTACTTCAACGGCCAGCCCATCGGCGCGCCGAGCGAGGCCGAGGTTTACGCCTATTGCCGCACCGCCCGATAGGCCGTTCCGTCCCTCGCCGCACGCCGTGACGATGGACAAGCGCGCGGTGGCTTCCTAAAGTCGCTCTCCCTGTTGCGGACCGGCGCACCGCCGGACGAATCCCCTCGAAACCGAGAGCAGAGCCATGCGGCTGTCCACCTTCTTCCTGCCGACCCTCAAGGAGACTCCGACCGAGGCGCAGATCGTCTCGCACCGCCTGATGCTGCGGGCCGGGATGATCCGCCAGACCAGCGCCGGCATCTACGCCTGGCTGCCGCTGGGCCACCGGGTCCTGAAGAAGATCGAGCAGATCGTCCGCGAGGAGCAGGACGCCGCCGGCGCCCAGGAACTGCTGATGCCGACCATCCAGTCGGCGGAGCTGTGGAAGGAAAGCGGCCGCTACGACGATTACGGCAAGGAGATGCTGCGCATCACCGACCGCCACGACCGTGAGATGCTGTTCGGTCCCACGAACGAGGAGATGATCACCGACATCTTCCGCGCCTTCGTGAAGAGCTACCGCCAGCTTCCGCTGAACCTCTACCACATCCAGTGGAAGTTCCGGGACGAGATCCGCCCCCGCTTCGGCGTGATGCGCGGGCGCGAGTTCCTGATGAAGGACGCCTACAGCTTCGACATCGACGCGGCCAGCGCCCGCCGCTCCTACCAGAAGATGTTCCTGGCCTATCTGCGCACCTTCGCCCGCATGGGGCTGAAGGCGATCCCGATGCGCGCCGACACCGGCCCGATCGGCGGCGACCTCAGCCACGAGTTCATCATCCTGGCCGAGACCGGCGAGAGCGGCGTCTTCTGCCACAAGGATTGGCTGACCCTGGACGTGCTGCAGAACGCCCCGGGATTCGACGAGGACTTGCAGCCCTTCTTCGACACCTACACCTCGATCTATGCGGCTACCGACGAGAAGCACGAGCCCGGCAACTGCCCGGTCGCGGAGTCGGACCTGGTGTCGGCCCGCGGCATCGAGGTCGGCCACATCTTCAATTTCGGCACCAAATACTCGAAGCCGATGAACGCCGTCGTCGCCGGTCCGGGCGGCGATCCGGTTCCGGTGGAGATGGGCTCCTACGGCATCGGCGTGTCGCGCCTGATGGGCGCGATCATCGAGGCCAGCCACGACGACAACGGCATCATCTGGCCGGACGCCGTGGCGCCCTTCAACGTCGGCCTCGTCAACCTCAAGGTCGGCGACGCCGAGACCGACCGCGTCTGCCAGGAACTGTACTACAAGCTCCGCGCCAACGGGATGGACGTGCTGTATGACGACCGCGACGAGCGTCCGGGCGTGAAGTTCGCCGACATGGACCTGATCGGCCTGCCGTGGCAGCTCGTCGTCGGGCCGCGCGGCCTGAAGAACGGCGTGGTCGAGCTGAAGCGCCGGGCCACCGGCGAGAAGCAGGAGCTGTCGGTGGAGAGCGCGCTGGAGAAGCTCTCGGCGTAACACCGTGGGGCGGGGGAGCGGGCGCTGTAATCAAAGTTCCGCGCTTTGCCATTTAGCCCTCTCCCCTCTGGGGAGAGGGTGGCCCGGAGGGCCGGTGAGGGGGTTGCGCGTCGCGGTACGTTCGGCAAAAGCGCAACCCCCTCACCCTAACCCTCTCCCCAGGGGGGAGAGGGAATTTAGGAAGGGGAGCGGGCGCCTTGGAAGGTCGCTGGAAGGTCGCCCTTTTCCTGCCACGGTTAAGCACTTATGTTGCGGGGCGGCGGACTGGTTGCGGTCCGCCGCCTTTGCTTTTGCCGGACCTCCGTCGCCGGCCTTTCGCTCATCGGGAGCCGCATGATCTTCTCCGCCTTCGAACGCATGGTCGCGATGCGCTATCTGCGGGCGCGCCGCCAGGAAGGGTTCATTTCGGTCATCGCGGGATTCTCGCTGCTGGGCATCGCGCTCGGCGTGGCGACGCTGATCATCGTGATGTCGGTGATGAACGGCTTTCGGGCGGAGCTTTTGGGCCGCGTGCTCGGCCTGAACGGCCATCTCAACGTCTACAGCAGCCGCGGCGGGCCGCTGCCCGACTACGACCCGCTGGTGCAGCGCCTCCAGGGCGTGCCGGGCGTGATCGGGGTGACGCCGACGGTCGAGGGGCAGGCGCTGGTGTCGGTGCGCGGCGTCGCGTCCGGTGCGGTGGTGCGCGGCGTGCGGCCGGAGGATTTCCGGGTGCGGCCGACCCTGTCCCGCAACATCGTGCGCGGCACCGCTGACGCCTTTGGCGACGACAACATCGCCATCGGCATCCGCATGGCGCAGCGGCTGGGACTGGCGGTCGGCGACCAGCTCACTCTGATCGCGCCGCAAGGCAACGTCACCGCCTTCGGCACGGTGCCGCGGATGCGCAGCTTCACCATCGGCGCGGTGTTCGACGTCGGCATGTTCGAATACGACAACAGCTTCATCTTCCTGCCCTTGCCGGAGGCCCAGACCTTCTTCCGCACCGGTGAGGCGGTGACCTCGCTGGAGGTCTTCGTCAGCGACCCGACCCGGATACGGGAGGCGCGCGACGCCATCCAGTCGGCGGTGGCCGGGGTGGGGCGCGTGGTCGACTGGCAGCAGTCGAACGCCAGCTTCTTCACGGCGCTCCAGGTCGAGCGCAACGTGATGTTCCTGATCCTGTCGCTGATCATCACGGTGGCCGCCTTCAACATCATCTCCAGCCTGATCATGCTGGTGAAGGACAAGGGACGGGACATCGCCATCCTGCGCACCATGGGCGCTACCCGCGGCATGATCATGCGCATCTTCTTCCTGTCCGGCGCCTCGGTGGGGGTGGCGGGGACGCTGCTGGGCGTGGCCCTGGGTGTCTCCTTCGCGCTGAACATCGAGACGATCCGCCAGGGCATCCAGGCGCTGACCGGCACCAACCTGTTCAACGCCGAGATCTATTTCCTGTCGCAACTGCCGGCGAAGATCGACTGGTCGGAGGTGGTCCAGGTCACGTTGATGGCGCTGGGCCTGTCCTTCGCTGCGACCGTCTACCCGTCCTGGCGGGCGGCGCGTCTCGATCCGGTGGAGGCCCTGCGCTATGAGTGAGCCGATGCTGGAACTGTCGGGGATCGTCCGCACCTTCGAGCAGGCGGGGACGGAGCTTCAGGTGCTGCGCGGAGCGGAGCTGACCGTCCATGCGGGTGAGTTGGTCGCCCTGGTCGGCCCGTCGGGCGCCGGCAAATCGACCCTGCTGCACATCGCCGGCCTGCTCGAGCGGCCGACCGCCGGCACCGTGCGCATCGCCGGCACCGACGTCTCCGCCCTGGACGACGGGAAGCGAACGGAGGTGCGCCGCCGCTCGGTTGGCTTCGTCTACCAGTTCCACCACCTGCTGCCGGAATTCTCCGCGCTGGAGAACATCGTGTTGCCGCAGATGATCAACGGCGTGCCGAAGCGCACCGCCCGCGAGCGGGCTCTGGAGCTGCTGCGCATGGTCGGGCTGGAGCCGCGCGCCGGCCACCGCCCGGCCCGCCTGTCCGGCGGCGAGCAGCAGCGGGTCGCCATCGCCCGCGCGCTGGCCAACGGGCCGGGCCTGCTGATCGCCGACGAGCCGACGGGCAACCTCGACCCGCACACGGCGGAGGGGGTCTTCGCCATGCTGACCTCCATCGTCCGGCAGGCCCGTGTCGGCGCGCTGATCGCCACCCACAATCTGGAACTGGCGAACCGCATGGACCGGGTGTTCGAGATGAGCGACGGCCTTCTCGTGGAGCACGCCAGGGTTTGACCGGTGGCGCGGCGTAGGCGGGGAATCGGCCAAACCGCGTAAGAGTGGCATCGCCGTTCGGCGGATTGGTGATCGGTGCGTCCTGGGGCAGACTTCGCGCAACCCAACAAGGAGGGACCGGAGTCCATGGATCAGAAGATCATCGATCTGTACGACGAGTATACCCACCGGCCGCTGCCGCGCCGCGTTTTCCTGGAGCGGCTGGCGGTGCTGGCGGGCAGCGCGGCGGCCATTCCGGCGATCCTCTCGCAGATCGAGCCGAACTACGCCTTGGCCGCCGAGGTCCCGGAGGACGACAGCCGAATCGCCACGGAACGCGTCAGCTTCCAGGGCGCCACCGGCGACGTCCAGGCCTACCGGGCCCGCCCGAAGCTGGCCGAGCAGGCGCCGTCGGTGGTGGTGATCCACGAGAACCGCGGCTTGAACCCTTACATCGAGGACGTGACGCGGCGGTTGGCGGTGGCCGGCTTTGTCGCCATGGCCCCGGATCTGCTGTCCCCGCTCGGCGGCACCCCGCAGGATCCCGACCGTGCCCGCGAGATGATCGGCCAGCTTGACCCCGACAAGACGGTGAACAACCTGATCGCGTCGATGAGCGACCTGATGGCCTATCGCTACTCCAACGCCAAGGTGGGGGCCATCGGCTTTTGCTGGGGCGGCGGCATGACAAACCGGCTGGCCATCAAGGCGCCGGACCTCAAAGCCGGCGTCGTCTTCTACGGCCCAGCGCCCGACCCGGCGTTGGTCACCACGATCAAGTCGCCGCTCCAGCTCCACTACGCCGGGCTGGATAAGAACGTGAACGCCAAGATTCCGGCCTACGAGGAGGCCCTGAAGAAGGGCGGCAAGTCCTACGAACTCTTCATGTACGAGAACGTGAACCACGCCTTCCACAACGACACGTCGGCGGAGCGCTACAACAAGGAAGCGGCGGACCTCGCCTGGGGCCGGTCCGTGGAGTTCCTGAAGAAGAACCTGACCTGACCGGTCAGCACCGAGTCAGGGCCGGTGGGTGGCGGGCCGTGCGGAGGGCAGCTTCAGCACGGCCACCGCCAGCCCGGCCAGCACCAGAAGCGCGCCGGCCATCTTCAGCGGCGTGAAGCTCTCCCCCAGGAACAGCGCGCTGGAGCTCATGCCGAAGACCGGCACCAGCAACGAGAAGGGCGCCACCAGGCTCGCCGGGTAATGGCGCAGCAGGAAGCCCCAGGCGGCGAAGCCGAACAGCGTCGCCCCGAAGGCGATGTAGGCCACCGCCCCGACGCCCAGCGGTGTCAGATGGGTCAGGGCTTGCCAAGCCCGGTCCGGCCCCTCCATCCCCAGCGACAGCAGCAGCAACGGGATCGGCGGCACCACGCTGACCCACAGCATCATGCGGAACAGGTCCGGCGCCCTGGCCTGCTTCATCAGCAGGTTCGCCACGCCCCAGGTGGCCGCGGCGGCGATGACCAGCCCCAGCCCGAGCAGCGATTCGCCGGCCGGCATCTCAAGAGCGATCAGGCCGATCCCGGCGAAGGCCACCGCCATGCCCAGGACCTGCTTCGGCCCGGGCCGTTCGCCGAGCACCGCCGCGGCGAACAGGGCGGTGAAGAAGGCCTGCGACTGCAGCACCAGCGACGACAGCCCCGCCGGCATGCCGATGTCCATCCCGACGAACAGCAGCGAGAATTTCACCACCCCCAGCACCATCCCGATGCTGAGGATGAAGCGCCAGGGCACCGGCGGACCGCCGCGGACGCCCAGAACGACAAGCGGCAGCGCCGCCAGCGCGAAGCGCAGGGCGCAGAACAGGATCGGCGGGAAATCCTCGAGGCCGACCTTGATGGCGACGAAGTTGAAGCCCCAGATTGCCGCGACGGCAAGGGCCAGAGCGATGTGGGCGGTGCGCATAGGGCCGAGGCTAGACCCGCAGGGCGCGGCGGTCAATGCGGCGCAACAGCACGCAAGGAGGGTGTGACCGCTCCTCTTACTTTACTTATCCGTGTGAAGGATGCGGCACTCGTCCAGCGCGGCCAGCGCCCAGGAGGAGCCGCCGAGATTGACGTCGCCGATCTCCGTCCCGTCGCCGTCCCGTTGCAGCGTCACCGCGCGCGACCGCATGAAGGGTTCGAACAGGTCCTCGTACTTGGGCAGCTCGACCGGGACGACCACGCCGCCGTCGGGCAGGGGGCTGGCCTCCAGCGCCATGGTTTCCCCGTCGGGGAAGATGGCGGTCAGGCGGCTTTCCGTGTCCTTGTCGGCCTGGGCGTGCTGGTCGGCGTTGACCAGCATCGCCGCCCCCTTCGCCGTCGCCCGGAAGGAGAGGGGGGAGGAGTCGTCGGTCCGCGTGGCGTAGCAATAGGCCGAACCGGTCTTGGTCGCCGGATGCGCCCGCACGACCCAGCCCTTGTTCTGCGCGACGATGCGCCCCGGTGCGTCGGACAGTGGGGAGGCGGGCGTAACGGTCGGCGGCGGCCGGTGGGTCTGCTCCGCGGACGGTGCGGGGGCGCCGGTGGTCTGGCAAGCCGTGAGGAGCGTGGCCGCCAGCACCGCCAGAACGGCGCTGGAGCGGATGCAGCGCATGGAACGGGTCATTCTCGGATCGTGGCTCTGCCTCTTTCGATAGCACGAACACGCATGATCGGGGAATCTTCCCTTACCTTCGACAGGGTTGGCGCATCGCCGCATGGCCGGGCCCGCGCTTGGTCCCTTGCAGTGCGGGACGGGATGCGCGACGACTAGGGGGAGACGTCCCCCCTTTCGCTGGAACCGGTGCCCATCTCCGCCATGCCCCACGCCGACTTCATCCACCTGCGCGTCCACTCCGCCTATTCCCTGTCCGAGGGCGCCATCAAGGTGAAGGAGCTGGTCAAGCTCTGCCAGAAGAAGGAGATGCCGGCGGTCGCCGTAACCGACACCGGCAACCTGTTCGGCGCGCTGGAGTTCGCGCTGGCCGCCGCGGATTCGGGCGTGCAGCCGATCATCGGTACGGTCCTTGGCATCACCCGAGTCGGCCCCGCCAACGGCAAGCCGGGCCTGCCGGGCAAGGCGGCGTCAGTCCCCGACCAGCTCGTCCTGCTCTGCCAGAGCGACGAAGGCTACCGGAACCTGATGAAGCTGGTCTCCAAGGCCTTCCTGGAATCGGACCCGATGGCCGGGCCGCAGATTCCGCTGGACGCGCTGGAGGGCCATTCCGCCGGGCTGATCGCGCTGACCGGCGGTCCCGCCGGCTCGGTCGGACGGCTGCTGGGCGAGGGGCAGAAGGATCTGGCGCTCGACGTGCTGGAGCGGCTGAAGCGGCTGTTCCCCGGCCGGCTCTACGTCGAGCTTCAGCGCCACCGCGACCATTTCGCGGTGATCGAAGACGCCATCGAGCCGGCGCTGATCGAACTCGCCTACGCCCACGACCTGCCGCTGGTCGCCACCAACGACTGCTATTTCGCAACCGAGGACATGTACGAGGCGCACGACGCGCTGCTCTGCATCGCCGAGGGTGCCTACATCAGCCAGACCGAGCGCCGCCGCCTCACCCCCGACCACCGCTTCAAGTCGGCCGAGGAGATGCGGGACCTGTTCAAGGACCTGCCGGAGGCGGTGGACAACACGGTCGCCATCGCCAGGCGCTGCTCCTTCCTGCTGAGGCCGATTAAGCCCATCCTGCCGCCCTTCCCCTGCGAGGGCGGCCGCGACGAGGGGGAGGAACTGCGCGCCCAGTCCCGCGAGGGGCTGGAGATGCGGCTGAACAGCGTCGTCTACACCCCGGACATGACGCCGGAGCAGCGCGAAGAGACCCGCAAGACCTATTTCGAGCGGCTGGAGTTCGAGCTGGACGTCATCGTGTCGATGAAGTTCCCCGGCTACTTCCTGATCGTGTCGGACTTCATCAAGTGGGCCAAGTCGCACGACATCCCGGTTGGGCCGGGCCGCGGGTCGGGCGCCGGCTCGGTCGTCGCCTGGGCGCTGACCATCACTGACCTGGACCCGCTGCGCTTCGGCCTGCTGTTCGAACGCTTCCTGAATCCCGAACGCGTGTCGATGCCTGACTTCGACGTGGACTTCTGCCAGGACCGCCGCGAAGAGGTGATCCGCTATGTCCAGGACAAGTACGGCTACGACCGCGTCGCCCAGATCATCACCTTTGGTAAGCTGCAGGCCCGCGCCGTGCTGCGCGACGTCGGGCGCGTGCTGCAGATGCCCTACGGGCAGGTGGACAAGATCTGCAAGCTGGTGCCGAACAACCCGGCCAACCCGGTGACGCTCCAGCAGGCGCTCGACAGCGAGGAGATGCTGCGCCAGGCCCGCGACGGCGACGAGACGGTGGCGCGCCTCGTCAACATCGCCCTGAAGCTGGAGGGTCTTTACCGCCACGCCTCGACCCACGCGGCGGGCGTGGTGATCGGCGACCGGCCGCTGCACGATCTGGTGCCGCTGTACCGCGACCCGCGCTCCGACATGCCGGTCACCCAGTTCAACATGAAGTTCGTCGAGCAGGCCGGGCTGGTGAAGTTCGACTTCCTCGGCCTGAAGACGCTGACCGTGCTGAAGACGGCGGTGGACCTGATCCCGGAGAAGCCGGACCTGACCACCGTCACGCTGGATGACCCCCGAAGCTACGAGATTCTGGGGCGCGCCGAATCGACCGGGGTGTTCCAGCTGGAAAGCTCGGGCATGCGCGACGTGCTGCGCCGGCTGAAGCCGAACCGGCTGGAGGACATCATCGCGCTGGTGTCGCTCTACCGCCCCGGCCCGATGGACAACATCCCCAAATACATCAAGGTGAAGAACGGGGAGGAGTTGCCCGACTACATGAATCCGGCTCTGGAGCCGATCCTGAAGGAGACCTTTGGGATCATGATCTACCAGGAGCAGGTCATGCAGATCGCCCAGGTGCTGTCCGGCTATTCGCTGGGCGGCGCCGATCTTCTGCGCCGCGCCATGGGCAAGAAGATCAAGGAGGAGATGGACAAGGAGCGCGACAAGTTCGTCGTCGGCGCCAAGGACAAGGGCGTGGATCCCGATCAGGCCAGCATGATCTTCGATCAGGTGGCCAAGTTCGCCGGCTACGGCTTCAACAAGAGCCACGCCGCCGCCTACGCCCTTGTCGCCTACCACACCGCCTATCTGAAGGCGAACCACCCGGTGGAGTTCATGGCGGCGTCGATGACGCTCGACCTCGGCAACACCGACAAGCTGAACGTCTTCCGGCAGGAGCTGGTGCGGCTGAAGATCAAGCTGCTGACTCCGGACATCAACAAGTCCGACAGCATCTTCGGGGTGGAGGCGCTGCCCGACGGCACCAAGGCGGTGCGCTACGCGCTGGCCGCGGTGAAGGGCGTCGGCCTGCCGGCCATGAAGGCGGTGGTGGAGGAGCGGCGCAAGAACGGCCCCTACAAGAGCCTGTTCGACTTCGCCCGCCGCCTCGACCTGAAGACCATCAACAAGCGCCAGCTCGAAAACCTGACCTGTGCCGGCGCTTTCGACGGCATCAACCCGAACCGCGCGCAGGTGCACGCGGCGCTGGAGACGCTGATCCGCTACGCCCAGGCCGAGGCGGCGGAGCGCGACAGTGGCATCGGCAACCTGTTCGGCGGCGCCGGAGGCGGGCTGAAGGAGCCGGACCTGCCCAAGGTCAAGGAGTGGGAGCCGCTGGAGAAGCTGAAGCACGAGTTCGGCTCCATCGGCTTCTACCTGTCCGCCCACCCGCTGGACGCCTTCGCCGGGCCGCTGGGCCGCATGAGGGTGGTGCGGTCGGCGGACCTTGCCACGGCGGTGACCGGCGGCGGCTCGACCCGGCGCAGCGTCGCCGGCATCGTGGTCAGCCGCAAGGAGAAGACCGCGAAGTCGGGCAACCGCTTCGCCTTCGTGGAGCTGTCCGACTCCAGCGGCGGCTACGAGGTGACGGTCTTCTCCGAGGTGCTGGCGACCAACCGCGACCTGCTGGAGGCCGGGCGCCCGGTGCTGATGACCGTGGACGTCCAGATGAACGGCGAGGACATCCGCCTGACCTGCCAGGAGGTGAAACCGCTGGAGGACGCCGTGGCCCAGGTCTCGGACGGGTTGAAGGTGGTGGTGCGCGACGGTGGGCCGGTGGAGAGCATCCGCGGCATGCTGGAGCGGCTGGCCCGCGGCAAGGGTAAGATCCACCTGCTGGTCGAGATCGACCCGCTGAAGGAGGTGGAGATCCAGCTTCCCGGCTCCTTCAACATCACCAACCAGAGCCGTGCCGCGCTGAAGGCGGTGCCGGGGGTGGTCGAGGTGGTGGAGCTGTAGAGAATGCGCTTTCCATGACGAAGCGGTGCGCGATGCACCGCATTCGGCGCCAACCAATTGGCAAACCGGTGTTGCCAAAGCGGTTGCGGCGGGCTATGTAAGCGCCGTCGTCAAAACCTCACGCGGGCTGGCGGTCCCTCGGCTTTACCCCGATGGCCCGATCCGGTGTCCTGTCAAACGGACAGTGCCCGCGGCGGAGCAACCGGAAAAGGACTTTTCCAAATGGCTATTCCGTCTTTCACCATGCGCCAGCTGCTCGAAGCCGGCGTCCACTTCGGTCACCACACCCGTCGCTGGAACCCGAAGATGGGTCCGTACATCTTCGGCGTGCGCAACGGCGTGCACATCATCGACCTGGAGCAGACCGTCCCGGCTCTGCACCGCGCCCTGCAGGCCGTCCGTGACGTCGTCGCCGGCGGCGGCCGCGTCCTGTTCGTCGGCACCAAGCGCCAGGCCCAGGAGAAGGTGGCCGAGGCCGCGTCGAAGTGCGGCCAGTACTACGTCAACCACCGCTGGCTCGGCGGCATGCTGACCAACTGGAAGACCATCTCCCAGTCGATCAAGCGCCTGCGCGAGATGGAAGAGCGTCTGGGCGGCGACACCTCGGGCCTGACCAAGCGCGAAATCCTCGAGCTGACCCGCGAGCGCGACAAGCTGGAGCGCGCGCTGGGCGGCATCAAGGAGATGGGCGGCCTGCCGGACGTCCTCTTCATCATCGACACCAACAAGGAGTCGATCGCCGTCAAGGAAGCCAACAAGCTCGGCATCCCGGTCATCGCGGTGATCGACAGCAACTCCGATCCGGACGGCGTGGCCTTCCCGATCCCGGGCAACGACGACGCTCTGCGCGCCATCGACCTGTACTGCGAGCTGGTGAACGGCGCCGTGCTTGACGGTCTGCAGGCCGAGATGAGCGCCGCCGGCATCGACGTCGGCTCCAGCGAGGAGGCTCCGGCCGAGCAGCTGCCGGAAGCCGAAGCGGAAGAGGCCGCGCCGGCTGAGCAAGCCCAGGCCTGATCCCGGTGATACGGGGCAGCCGGGCCTTATGACCTATGGCCCGGCTGCCTTTTTTATGAGTTGTTAGGATCAACCCGATCCGCTTGGATCCGTTCGGAAGGAAGAGGGCGAAACCATGGCCGAAATTACCGCCGCGCTCGTCAAGGAACTGCGCGAGAAGACCGGCGCGGGCATGATGGACTGCAAGAAGGCGCTGGCCGAGACCCAGGGCGACCTCGAGGGCGCCGTTGACTGGCTGCGCAAGAAGGGCCTCGCCGCCGCCGCCAAGAAGTCCGGCCGCGTCGCCGCCGAGGGTCTGGTCGCCGTCGCCACCGCCGGCACCGCGGGCGCCGTCGTCGAGGTGAACGCCGAGACCGACTTCGTCGCGCGCAACGATAAGTTCCAGGCCTTCTCCCTGAAGGCCGCCGAGCTGGTCCTGTCCGGTTCGGGCGACGTCGAGGGTCTGAAGGGCACCGCCTATCCGGACGCCGGCCGCACGGTTCAGGAAGAGCTGACCAACCTGATCGCCACCATCGGCGAGAACATGAACATCCGCCGCTCGGCCAAGCTGTCGGTTCCGGCGGGCGTCGTCGTGTCCTACGTCCACTCGGCCATCGCGCCGGGCCTCGGCAAGATCGGCGTTCTGGTCGCCCTGGAGTCGACCGGCGATGTCGCCAAGCTGAACGAGCTGGGCAAGCAGGTCGCGATGCACATCGCCGCCGCCCGTCCGGACGCCCTGGACATCGCCGACGTCGACACCTCCGCCCTGGAGCGTGAGCGCAACGTGCTCGCCGAGCAGGCCCGCGCCTCGGGCAAGCCGGAGAACATCGTCGAGAAGATGCTCGAAGGCCGCATCCGCAAGTACTACGAGGAAGTGGTGCTGCTGGAGCAGACCTACGTGATCGACGGCGAGACCAAGGTCCGCAAGGTGGTGGAGAACGCCGCCAAGGACGTCGGCGCCCCGGTCAAGGTGACGGGCTTCGTCCGCTTCGCGCTGGGCGAGGGCATCGAGAAGGCGGAGAGCGATTTCGCCGCCGAAGTCGCCGCCGCCGCAGGCCAGAAGTAAGGACCCGGCGTTCCGCCGCACGCACTCTTCACACCAACCGGGAGAAAGCCCCCCATGGCCCAGACCACCGGGACCACCGAGCCGGCTGACGGCATCCGCTTCAAACGAGTCCTGCTGAAGGTGTCGGGCGAGGCGTTGATGGGTCAGCGCGACTACGGCCTCGACCCGGAGGTGGTCAACCGCGTCGCCAACGAGGTGAAGGCGGTAATCCAGCTGGGCGTCCAGGTCAGCCTGGTCATCGGCGGGGGCAACATCTTCCGAGGCGTGAAGGGTGCGGCGAGCGGCATGGAGCGCGCCTCGGCCGATTACATCGGGATGCTCGCCACCGTCATGAACGCCCTGTCGATGCAGAGCGCTCTGGAGCGGATGGGCGTTGCGACCCGCGTGCAGTCGGCCATTCCCATGTCGTCGGTGTGCGAGCCCTACATCCGGCGCCGCGCCATCCGGCACATGGAGAAGGGCCGCGTGGTGATCTTCGCGGCCGGCACCGGCAACCCCTTCTTCACCACCGACACCGCCGCCGCTCTGCGCGCGTCGGAGATGGGCTGCGACGCTCTGCTGAAGGGCACGCAGGTGGACGGCGTCTACACCGCCGATCCGAAGAAGGTGAAGGACGCCGAGCGTTACGAGCGCCTGGGCTATCTGGAAGTCCTGGCGAACGATCTGCAGGTGATGGACGCTTCCGCGATCTCCTTGGCGCGTGAGAGCCACATCCCCATACTTGTGTTCTCGATCCACACCCCCGGCGCCTTCGCCGAGGTGATGCAGGGCCGGGGCAAGTTTACGATCATCAACGAAGAAACGGAGTGAGCCGTGGCTGCGCCTGATACATCGGACCTCCAGTCGGATCTCAAGCGCCGCATGGAAGGAGCGCTTGAGGCGTTTCGCAAGGAGTTGAGCGGCCTGCGCACCGGCCGCGCCTCCGCCAGCCTGCTTGAGCCCGTGACCGTCGAGGCCTACGGCGCCCGCATGCACCTCAAGGAGGTCGGCACCGTCAGCGTGCCGGAGCCGCGCCTGATCGTTGTGCAGGTGTGGGACCGCGGCATGGTCAAGGCCGTCGAGAAGGGCATCCGCGATTCGGGCCTCGGCCTGAACCCGCAGACGGAAGGCCAGTCGATCCGCGTGCCGCTTCCCGACCTGACGCAAGAGCGCCGCAAGGAACTCGCCAAGGTCGCCCACAAGTACGCCGAGCAGGCCCGCGTGGCCGTGCGCAACGTGCGCCGCGACGGCATGGACGGCCTGAAGAAGGCCGAGAAGGCCGGCGACATCTCGCAGGACGAGCACAAGGGGCTCGGCGAGAAGGTCCAGGCGCTGACCGACCAGTACATCAAGCTGGTCGACGATGCGCTTGCGGCGAAAGAAAAGGACATCATGCAGGTCTGACGGCATGCGCGACGCGGAAGACAGCCGCCCCCTGCGCCCGCCCGCGCACGTGGCCGTGATCATGGACGGCAACGGGCGTTGGGCGAAGTCCAGAGGGCTGCCCCGCACCGCCGGCCATAAAAAGGGCGTGGACGCCGTCCGCCGGACGGTCGAAGCTGCGGGCGACCTGGGGATCGGCTACCTGACGATCTTCAGCTTCTCGTCCGAGAACTGGCGTCGGCCGGAGGAGGAGGTGTCCGACCTCATGCAGCTCCTGCGCTTCTACCTGCGCAGCGAGATTGCCGACCTCCACCGGAACGGCGTGCGCCTGCGCGTCATCGGCGACCGGGCCCGCCTGTCCAAGGACATCGTCGGCCTGATCGACAACGCCGAGACTCTGACTCGCGACAACCGCAAGCTGACCCTGGTGGTGGCGTTGAGCTACGGCTCCCGCCAGGAGATCACGCTGGCGGCGCGGCGTCTGGCCGAAGAGGTGAAGGCGGGGACGCTCGACCCCGCGGACATCACCGAGGACCGGCTGTCCGAACGCCTGTTCACCGCCGACATTCCGGACCCCGACCTGATCGTCCGCACCAGCGGCGAGAAGCGCATCAGCAACTTCCTGCTCTGGCAGGCGGCGTATGCCGAGCTGGTCTTCGTGGACACGCTCTGGCCTGACTTTTCCAAGCGTGACCTGGAGGCGGCGATTGAAGAGTTCCACCGACGGGAACGTCGCTTCGGCGCAACCACCGGCACCCGCTAAATCCGGCGACCTGAAGACGCGCGCCATCTCGGCGCTCGTCCTGGCTCCGCTCGTCCTGGCCGCGGTCTGGGCCGGCGGCTGGATTTTCCACGCCCTGATCGCGCTTGGTGCCGTGGCCTCCGCTGTGGAGTGGGGCAACCTCGTTCCCTGCCGCCGCAAGGGTGCCGCCATCGCGTTATCGGTGGCCGGCGTCCTGCTGGCTCTCGCCGCGCAGATCGCCGCCGGGCCCTGGGCGGCCGTCGTCGTCGCCCTCCTGGCCACGGCCGGCGTGGCGATTGCCTCGGGCGGGCCGGACCGTGGCTTGTCCGGTGGCGGTGTTCTCTACATCGTGGCCGGTCTGGCCGGGCTGATGTGGCTGCGCGACGATCCGGAGTCCGGCCTCGCGCTGTTCCTCTTCACCATGCTGGGCGTCTGGGCGACCGACATCGGCGCCTACGCCGCCGGCCGCAGCATCGGCGGGCCGAAGCTGGCCCCGCGCATCAGCCCGAAGAAGACCTGGGCCGGCCTGATCGGCGGTATGGCCTCCTCTGCCCTGGTGGGGTGGGGGGTAGCTCTGGCGGCGGGCGCGCAGCGACCGCTGCTGGCTCTTGCGGTGGGCGCCGTCCTGGCCGTGGTGGCGCAGGCGGGCGACCTCTTCGAATCCGCGGTCAAGCGCCGTTACAACGTGAAGGACAGCGGCCATCTCATTCCTGGTCACGGGGGAATCCTGGACCGCATCGACGGGCTGCTGTCTGCCGCCCCGGTGCTGGCCCTGTTCCACGCGACCATCGGCACGGCAATCGCATGGTGGTGACTGGGTCATGGTTGTGAAGGCTGAAGGGGCGGGGGATGCGCCGCGCCGTGTGACGATCTTCGGTTCGACCGGGTCGGTCGGCACGCAGACGGTGGATTTGGTCGCCCGCGATCCGGAGCGCTTCGCGGTGGAGGCGCTGACCGCCAACCGCAACGTCGCCCTTCTCGCCGAACAGGCGCGGCAACTCCGCCCGAAGCTGGCCGTGGTCGCCGACCCCGCCGCCTACGCCGACCTCAAGGAGGCGCTGGCCGGTACCGGCGTGGAGGCCGCCGCCGGGCCGCAGGCTGTGGCCGAGGCCGCGGAGCGTCCCGCTGACTGGGTGATGGCGGCCATCGTCGGCGCCGCCGGGCTGGAGCCCACGCTGGCCGCCGTGCGCCGCGGCGCCTGCGTCGCCTTCGCCAACAAGGAGGTGCTGGTTTGCGCCGGCGCCCTGATGATGGAGGAGGTGCGCCGCCACGGCGCCACCCTGCTGCCGGTCGACAGCGAGCATTCGGCAATCTACCAGGTCTTCGACTTCGACCGGCTGGACAGCGTTCAGCGCCTGATCCTGACGGCGTCCGGCGGCCCCTTCCGGACCAGGGACCGCGCCTTCATGGCCGCGGCGACGCGCGAGCAGGCGGTTGCCCACCCGACCTGGGAGATGGGCGCCAAGATCTCTATCGACAGCGCCACCATGATGAACAAGGGGCTGGAGATCATCGAGGCGCATTTCCTCTTCGGCGTCTCCGAAGAGAAGATCGACGTGCTGGTTCACCCGCAGTCGGTCGTGCATTCGCTGGTCGAATATGTGGACGGCTCGGTCCTGGCGCAGCTCGGCACGCCGGACATGCGCACGCCGATCGCCTACGCGCTCGGCTGGCCGGCGCGCATCCCGACGCCCGCCGAACGGCTTGACCTCGTCAAGGCCGCAACCTTGACCTTCGAGGCGCCGGACCCCGAGCGATTCCCGGCCCTGAGGCTCGCCCGGGCCGCCTTGCAAAGCGGTGGGGGCGCTCCTACTATTCTCAGTGCCGCCAACGAGGTGGCCGTGCAGGCGTTTCTCGACCGCCGGATCGGCTTTCTCGACATCGAACGGATCGTCGAGGGGGTGTTGGGCACGCTGCCGCACCGGCCGCTCCGCGACCTGGGCGCGGTGCGCGACACCGATGCCGAGGCGCGCCGCGTGGCGGCCGAGCGGGTCGAGGCGCTGGCACGCTGAGTCTTTTTCCGGGCGCGGACCGCGAAGGAGCCGCTCCGGGATGCAAAGGATGTGATGGACGTCATGGGCGGCTTCGGGACCACGCTTCTGTCTTTTCTGCTGGTCCTCACCGTGCTCGTGTTTGTGCACGAACTCGGTCACTACCTCGTGGCGCGCCGCAACGGCGTGCGCATCGAGGTCTTCTCCATCGGCTTCGGACCTGAGCTGTTCGGTTGGACCGACCGTTCCGGGACGCGCTGGAAGTTCAGCGCGATCCCGCTCGGCGGCTATGTGAAGATGTTCGGCGACGCCGACCCGGCAAGCACGCCCGGCGCCCACACCCAGAGCATGAGCGCCGAAGAGCAGGCGGTGTCCTTCCACCACAAGCGGCTCGGCCAGCGGGCGGCCATCGTGGCGGCGGGCCCCATCGCGAATTTCCTGTTTTCCATCGTCGTGCTGGCCGTCCTCTTCGCCACCGCCGGCCAGTCCTTCACCCCGCCGGACGTCGGTGGCGTGCAGCCGGGCAGTGCGGCGGAGCGCGCCGGCCTGCAGCCGGGCGACCTGATCGTGTCGATCAACGGCAGCGGCATCCAGCGATTCGAGGAGATCCGGCAGATCGTCTCGATGCAGCCAGGGGCGCCGCTGGAGATGGTGGTGCAGCGCGACGGGCGTTCGGTCAATCTGACGGCGACTCCGGACGTGCGCGAGGTCACCGACCGACTCGGCAACACGCACCGCATCGGCCAGCTCGGCATCATGCGCGGTGGGGCGGAAACGAAACGCCACGACCCGTTCACCGCCCTGTGGCAGGCGGGACGGGAGGTCGTCGGCATGGTGTCCGGCACCTTCGTGGCGCTCGGCCAGATGATCGAGGGCTCGCGTGGCACCGAGGAACTGGGCGGGCCGCTGCGCATCGCCCAGATGTCCGGCGAGGTCGCGCAATCCGGCTGGTACCCGCTGATCTGGTTCATGACCTTCCTGTCCGTGAACCTCGGCATGATCAATCTGTTTCCGGTTCCGCTGCTTGACGGCGGCCATCTGATGTTCTACGCCCTTGAAGGACTCCGTGGGCGTCCTCTCGGACCTAAAGCACAAGAATACGGTTTCCGCATCGGGCTTGCTTTGGTATTAACGCTCATGGTTTTCGCCACGTGGAACGATCTCGTTCAGCTTCGCGTGGTGGATTTCTTTAGGGGGCTGATATCCTGAGGGATGCCCCCAAAGCCAGGGAGCGAGCTTTGCGGGTGTCGAGCAGGGTTCTGGCGTTCGGCCTGATGGCCGGTTGCGCCATGACGACGGTTTCTCTTGCCCTTTCCCACGCAGCCTGGGCCCAGGCGGGCGCGCCCAATCCGGGGGCGGCGAAATCCGCCGCCTTCGGCGACGGGACGCTGGTGGCGCAGATGTTCTCGGGCGGCACCATCCGGGACATCCGGGTGGAGGGCGTCCAGCGCATCGAGCCGACGACGGTCCGCTCCTACCTCGCGGTGGCGCCCGGCGATCCCTTCGATCCCGACCGCATCGACCAGTCGCTGAAGGCCCTGTTCAACACGGGCCTGTTCGCCGACGTCGTGCTGAAGCGCGACGGCGATGCGCTGGTGGTGCAGGTGGCGGAAAACCCGATCATCAACCGCATCGCCTTCGAGGGGAACCGGCGCATCGAGAAGGAGAATCTGGAAAAGGAAATCCAGCTCCGTCCCCGCGTCGTCTACACCCGCACCCGCGTCCAGAGCGACGTGCAGCGCATCCTGGACATCTACCGCCGCCAGGGGCGCTTCGCCGCGACCGTCGAGCCGAAGATCATCCAGCTCGACCAGAACCGTGTCGATCTGGTGTTCGAGATCAACGAAGGTGTGCGCACCGGCGTGCGCAGCATCACCTTCATCGGCAACGAGAAGTTCTCCGACGGGACGCTGCGCGAGGCGATCCAGACGCGGGAAAGCGCCTGGTGGCGCTTCATGACGTCGGACGACAACTACGATCCGGACCGCCTGAACTACGACCGCGACCTGCTGCGCCGCTATTACCTCAAGGAAGGCTACGCCGACTTCCGCGTTGTCTCCGCCGTGGCGGAGCTGACGCCGGACCGCGAGGACTTCGTCATCACCTTCACGGTGGACGAGGGCGAGCGCTACAAGTTCGGCAAGATGGACATCAGCACCTCTCTGAAGGCGTTGGACCCGGAGCAACTGCGCAGCGTGCTGACCACGCGCGAGGGCGACTGGTACAACGCGCAGGAGGTGGAAAACACCATCACCAAGCTGTCCAACGCCGTCGGCGACCTGCAATACGCCTTCGTGGACGTCCGCCCGCGGATTTCGCGCAACCGTGACAACCAGACCATCGACATCGTCTACGACATTGTCGAGGGGCCGCGCGTCTTTGTGGAGCGCATCGACGTGACCGGCAACGTCCGCACGCTGGACAAGGTGGTCCGGCGCGAGATGCTGCTGTCCGAAGGCGACCCGTTCAGCACGACCAAGCTGCGCCGCTCCGAGCAGCGCATCAAGGACCTGGGCTATTTCGAGCGCGTCAACATCACCACCGCGGAAGGCTCGGCGCCCGATCGCACCGTGATGAACGTCGAGGTGACCGAGCAGTCCACCGGTGAAATCTCCATCGGCGCCGGCTACTCGACCTCGGACGGTCCGCTGGCCGACTTCTCGATCCGCGAGCGCAACCTGCTGGGCCGCGGCCAGGATCTGCGCTTCGGCGCCACCGTGTCGGGCAGCCGCCAGGAGTACGACGTCTCCTTCACCGAGCCGTACTTCCTCGACCGCGACCTGTCCGCCGGTTTCGACCTGTTCCGCATCACCCGCGACTATCAGGACGAAAGCTCCTTCGACGAGAAGAGCACCGGCATGGCCCTGCGCATGGGCTACCCGCTGACGGAGAACCTGCGCCAGCGCGTCTATTACCAGCTCCAGAACACCGACATCACCAGCGTTCCCAGCAGCGCGTCGCAGTACATCCAGGACCAGAAGGGCGCGCGCACGACGTCGCTGATCGGGCAGGAACTGACCTACGACCGCCGCAACAGCCGCCTGAACCCGACGGAAGGCTATTACGTCCGCCTGACGAACGATTTCGCCGGCGTGGGCGGCAACGCCCGCTTCCTGCGCAACCGCCTCGGCGCCGGCTATTACCTGCCGCTGTTCGACGAAAGCTGGGTGCTCAGCACCACGGGTGAAGTCGGCTACATCGTCGGCATCGGCAAGGACGTGTTCCTGTCCGACCGCTTCTTCCTGGGCGGCGACACGCTGCGCGGCTTCAACACCGCCGGCATCGGCCCGCGCGACCTGCGCACCGGTGACGCTCTGGGCGGCACCCGCTATTACCGCGGGTCGGTCGAGATGAGCTTCCCGGTCGGCCTGCCCGAGGAGTTCGGGCTGAAGGGACATGCTTTCTCCGACGTCGGCACGCTGGGCAAGGTCGACATCAACGATCCGCTCGTCCCCGACGACGAATCGGTCCGCCTGTCGGTCGGCACCGGCTTGTCCTGGCGCTCGCCCTTCGGGCCGATCCGCCTTGACTTCGCGGTCCCGATTCTCAAGGAAGATTACGACAAGAAAGAGATCTTCCGCTTCAGCTTTGGAACCAGGTTCTAACATGCAGTTCAGCAAGCTCAGGGCGCTGGTCGCCGCCGGTGCGGTGTTGGCGGGCGTCGCGATGGCGACGCCGTCCTTCGCCGAAGACAAGCCGACCGACAACCTCAAGGCGCCGGTCATCGCGGTCGTCGACGTCCAGAAGATCATGCAGGAGTCGAACGCCTCCAAGGGCGTCTCGAAGTCCTTCGAATCGCTGCGCGAGACCTACCAGAAGGAAATCGCCTCGCTGGAGGACAAGCTGCGCAAGTCCGAGGAGGAACTGCGCAAGCAGCAGACCGTGCTGGCTCCGGACGCGCTGGCCAACAAGCGCCGCGACTTCGAGAAGCAGGTTGGCGAGGTCCAGAAGACGGTGCAGAGCCGCAAGCGCGCCCTGGAAAACGCGCTGAACGAGGCGATGGCCGTCGTCCACAAGAACATGGTCGAGATCGTGGCCGACGTCGCGCGCGAGCGCGGCGCCAACCTGGTCCTCGCCCGCCAGCAGTTCGTCCTGGTTGACACCCAGCTCGACGTCACCGACGTGGTGCTGGAGCGGGTGAACAAGAAGCTGCCCCAGGTCGCGCTGACCGTTCCCAAGCAGTAAGGCGCGGGCAGTAGGGCACAGATGGATCGGCCGCCACGTTCCCGCAGGGGAGCGTGGCGGCTTTTTCATAGGCGCTTGACGTACGGGCCCTCGGAAACCCGGCGGCGTCGGGATTGCCAAATCCCTGGAAATGGGGCACAAGGGGCTTCGCCCCGTGCCGCCACAGGCGCGGCGCGGGGCGTTTCGTGGATTTTGAAAGGCGGGCGGCCGGACCATGGATGTGACGGCGGACAACAAGAAGATAGCCGACCTCGACATCATGCGGATCATGGAAATGATCCCGCATCGCTATCCGATTCTGATGATCGACCGGGTGATTGACATCACGCTGGGCGAAAGCGCCACCGGCGTGAAGAACGTCACCATCAACGAGCCGTTCTTTCAGGGGCACTTCCCGTCGCGACCGGTGATGCCGGGCGTGATGATCATCGAGGCGATGGCCCAGACCTCCGCCGTTCTGGTGGTCGCCACGTTGGGCAAGGAATCCGAGGGCAAGCTGGTCTACTTCATGACCGTGGACGAGGCGCGCTTCCGCCGCCCGGTCACGCCCGGCGACACCATCCACATCCATGTGACCAAGCAGCGCCAGCGCGCCAACGTGTGGAAGTTCAAGGGTGAGGCCAAGGTCAACGGTGTCCTGGTCGCCGAAGCCGTCTATTCCGCCATGATCCTGGACGAGAAATGAGCGTTTCCATTCACCCGACGGCGGTCGTCGATCCGGCCGCCAAGCTGGGCGAAGACGTTTCCATCGGTCCCTTTTGTGTGGTCGGGCCGGCTGTTCAACTGGGCGACCGCGTGCGGCTGACCTCCCATGTGGTGGTCGAGGGCCGCACGCATATAGGCAGCGACTCGGTCATCTACCCCTTCGCATCCATCGGCCACCGTCCGCAGGACCTCAAGTTCAAGGGTGAGCCGTCCGAACTGATCATCGGGCGCAACAACCAGATCCGCGAACATGTCACCATGAGCCCCGGCACTGAGGGCGGTGGCATGGTCACGCGAATCGGCGACAACGGCCTGTTCATGGTCGGCGTCCACGTTGCCCACGACTGCGTCGTCGGCAACAACGCGGTTTTGGCGAACAACGCCACGTTGGCCGGCCATGTGGAGCTGGGCGATTTCGTGACCATCGGCGGGCTGTCGGCGGTTCGCCAGTTCGTCCGCATCGGGTCGCACGCCATGATCGGCGGTATGTCCGGCGTAGAAAAGGACGTTATTCCCTACGGCCTCGTCATGGGCGACCGCGCCCGTCTGGCCGGCCTGAATCTCGTCGGGCTGGAGCGTCGCGGTTTCCAGAAGGACGAGATCCACGCCCTGCGTGCCGCCTACCGTCTGCTGTTCGGCAACGAGGGCACCTTTGCCGAGCGCATGGAGGAGGTCGGGCGCGACATGGGGCAGCAGACGCTGGTTGCCGACGTGCTGACCTTCGCGCGCGCCTCGCGGTCGCTCTGCCAGCCGCGCGAGGGCTGAGGAGCCTTCACGCTCCTCTTTTTATGTTCTGATTTCTGGGAGAGTCCCGGCCATGTCGCAGCCTCTTCCCAAGCTCGGCATTTTGGCGGGCGGCGGCACCTTGCCGGCCCGCATCGCCGCCGCGGTGCGCGGCCAGGGGCGTGAGGTCTTCGTCGTAGCCTTCGACGGCCACACCGATCCCGCCACCGTCGCGGGCCTTCCCCATTTGTGGAGCCGCTTCGGCGCCGCCGGCAGCATCATCGACCGGTTGAAGAAGGAAAAGGTGACGGAGCTGGTCTTCGCCGGACCGGTGCGCCGGCCGTCATTCACCGAGCTTCTTCCCGACTGGTACACCACCAAGTTCCTCGCCAAGGTCGGCACCCGCGCGCTCGGTGACGATGGACTGCTGCGCTCCGTCGCGCGCGAACTCGAAGGGGAGGGGTTCCGGGTCGTCGGTCTGCACGACCTGCTCGGCGAGATTCTAACCCCGTCCGGGCCGGTGGGCCGGCTGCGGCCGGACGCCGAGGCGGAGCGCGACATCGCCCGCGCCGTCGAGGTCGCCCGCGCGCTCGGCGCGCTCGACGTCGGGCAGGGCGCCGTGGTGCAGCAGGGGATCGTGCTCGCCGTCGAGGCCATCGAGGGCACCGACGCCATGCTGGCCCGCTGCGCCGGGCTGGCGCGGCCCGGGGCGGGCGGCGTTCTGGTCAAGGTGAAGAAGCCGCAACAGGACCGCCGCTTGGATCTGCCAACCATGGGGGTGACGACCGTGGAGAACGCCGCACGTGCCGGTCTGCGCGGCATTGCGGTCGAGGCGGGCGGCAGCCTGCTGGTGGACCGCGCCGCGGTGGCCGAGACCGCCGACCGGCTGGGTCTCTTCGTCGTCGGCATCACCGTTGCGTCGGAGACCCGGTCGTGAGCGATCCGCTGATTTTCCTGATCGCCGGGGAGCCCTCCGGCGACGCGCTGGGCGCGCGGCTGATGGCCGCCTGCAAGCGGCTGACCGGCGGGCGGGTGCGCTTTGCCGGCATCGGCGGCGAGAAGATGGTCGCGGAGGGGCTGGACAGCCTGTTTCCGATGGGCGAGCTGACGCTGTTCGGCGTGTTCGAACTGCTGCCCCATCTCCCCAACCTGTTGCGCCGCATCGACCAGACGGTTGCCGAGATTCTGCGGCTGCGGCCCGACGCGGTGGTGGGCATCGATTCGCCGGGCTTCACGGTGCGGGTGTCCAAGCGGGTCAAGGCGCAGGCGCCGGACATCCCGCTGATCCATTATGTGGCGCCGACCGTCTGGGCCTGGAAGCCGAAGCGCGCCGCCAAGTACGCGGCGATCTACGATCATCTGCTGGCCATCCTGCCCTTCGAGCCGCCCTATTTCGAGAAGGAAGGGCTTCCCTGCACCTTCGTCGGCCATTCGGTGGTGGAGAGCGGCGCCGGGCATGGCGACGCGCAGCGCTTCCGCGAGGCCCATGGGCTGGCACCGGATGCGCGGGTCGTCGCCGTCCTGCCGGGAAGCCGGAAGGGCGAGGTGTCCCGCCTCCTCCCTGACTTCCGCGCCACGCTTGAGCGCTTGCTGCCGTCTCATCCGGAGCTGGTCGCCGTGGTGCCGACCGTGGCGACGGTGCGCGACCGCGTGGCGGCGGAGGTGGCGGGCTGGCCGATGCCCACCATCCTCGTCGAGGGCGACGGCCCGAAATACGACGCCTTTGCGGCGGCGGAGGCCGCGCTGGCGGCGTCCGGAACGGTGGCGCTGGAGCTGGCGCTGGCCCGCCTGCCGACGGTGATCGCCTACCGTCTCAACCCGGTGACGGTGGCCTTGTACCGGCGGCTGATCCGGGTCAAATACGTCAATCTGGTCAATCTGATGCTCGACCGCATGCTGGTGCCGGAGCTGCTTCAGGAGGATTGCCGGGCTGACCGGCTGGCCGCAGAGCTGGGCCGCCTGCTCGACGATCCCGCCGCCCGCGCGGCACAGATCGATGGGGTGGTCGAGGTGGCGCGCTGGCTGGGGCAGGGCGGAACGCCACCCAGCGAACGCGCCGCCCAGGTCGTGCTGGAGGTTGCCGCCGGCCGTTTGCATAAGACGAGGCCGGATAAGACGAGAGCGCAAGAACCCGCTTGGGAGACGAGACCATGAGCCAATTCCGCCTGCTGCACACGATGCTCCGGGTCTATGATCTGGAGAAGTCGCTGGACTTCTACACCCGCCTGCTCGGCATGAAGCTGCTACGCCGCAACGATTACGAGGGCGGGCGCTTCACGCTGGCCTTCGTCGGCTACGGCGACGAGAAGGACACCGCCGTCCTGGAACTGACCCACAACTGGGACCAGGCCGAGCCCTACGCCATTGGCACCGCCTATGGCCACATCGCGCTGGGCGTTCCCGACATCTATGCCACCTGCGAGCAACTCGCCAAGGAAGGCGTCAAAATTCCGCGCCCGCCCGGCCCGATGAAGCACGGCACCACCGTGATCGCCTTCATCGAGGATCCGGACGGCTACAAGGTCGAGCTGATCGAGACGAAGTAACCGGTCTCACAGCGTTTTGTAGAAGAGGACGGTGTCGTGGAAGGCGCCGTCCGCTTCCACCGTGTAGCCGGGAATCACCCCGGCGCGACGCCAGCCCGTCGCCTCGTAGAAGGGCTCGCCGCGGTCGCCTTTCAGCGTGTCGAGCACCAGCAGGGAGCGCCCCAATGAGCGGGCCGTGTCCTCCACCGCCGCCATCAGCCGCCGCGCGACTCCGTTCCGTCGATGGCGGGTGAAGACGAGCAGCTTCTGCACTTCGGCGCGGTGCGCGCCATTCGGCTTGGTGCAGAGCGCCAACTGAACGCTTCCCAGCAACTCTCCCTCCGTCCCGCGGGCGATCAGCAGACGGTGCGCGCCACCGGAAAGCTGGGCGGCCACCCTGTCCCAGAAGGCCCGTCTCCAATGCGGTTCCAGCGGGGCGTGGTAGCCGACCGAGGCGCCGCTGTTCACGGCGTCTTCCAGAAGGGTTTCAAGTTCCACCCGCAGGTGGTGGTCGTCGAGGGCGGGAACGTCGGTGATGGCCAAGTGGGTCGTCATGGGAAGCGTAGGGATGGTTCTGTTCGTGCCCCAAGCCTGCCCGCCGCGTCATCGGTCCACAATTGACTTCGCAGGGCAAGGGTGTGAGGAATCCTCACAACGAAACCCAGCAGTCTCACCGATGCCGCGTCTTCCCTTCACCGCCCTGGCCGCCTTCGAGGCGGCGTCCCGGCACGGCAGCATGACCCGCGCCGCCGACGAGCTTGGCCTGACCCATGGGGCGGTCAGCCGTCAGGTGGGCGATCTGGAGAAGCGGCTGAAGGTCCGCCTGTTCGACCGCACCCCGCAGGGGCTTCACCTGACCGACGCCGGGCGCGATCTCGCGCAGGCCTGCACCGCCGGGCTGGGGCGGGTTCAGGAAAGCTGGGACCGCATCGCCGGACAAGGACCGGAACGGCTGCGCATCGCCGCGCCGCGGACTTGGGCGGCCTTGTGGCTGGTGCCGCGGCTGGGGCGTTTCCTGGACGGCCGGCCGGACCTGCGGCTGGACATTGAGGGGGGCAACACCGACCGTGCGTCGGAAGCCGAGGCCGGCTGGGCCGTCATCCGCTACATACGCGGTGGCGATCCGGGCCCGGAGGGAACGCTTCTGTCGGAGGAGTCGCTGGTCCCGGTCTGCGCGCCGTCGCTGGCCGAGCAGCTGTCCGGCCCGGCCGACCTGTCCCGCCAAACGCTGCTGCATTATCAGGCGTCGCCGGACTGGAGTCTGTGGCGTGCCGGCAGCGGGGTAAGTCTGGACGGCGCGCGCAGTCTGAGCTTTTCGGAATCGGTGATGGTGATCCAGGCGGCCATGGCCGGGCAGGGGATTGCGCTGGGGCGCCCGTCGCTGGTGCTGGAGGCGCTGGAGGCCGGACGGCTCGTCGTCCCCTTCGGGCCGGCGGTGCCCTGCGGCGACCGCTACGTGCTGACCGCCCCGGCCGAGGGGCGCGGGCGCGGCGTGCTCCGCGCCTTCCGGCACTGGCTGCTGGCAGAAGCCGCAACGGATCGGGCGCGGTTGGAGCGTCTCGGCGTACCGTTTCCGCAGGGCCGTGCTGGCGCCTGATTTCGTTTCGTGTTTATATCCGCCATCGGATGTATTTGGAGCGGAGACACGCCGCCATGCTGCGCCTTTACGACAACCTGTCTTCGGGGAATGGCTACAAGTGCCGGCTTCTGCTGCACAAGCTGGGCATTGCCTATGAACGGATCGAGCTGGACATCGATCGGGCGGAGACCCGCACACCGGAATTCCTGGCCCGCAATCCGAACGGCCGCATTCCGACGCTGCAATTGGAAGACGGCAGCCATCTGCCGGAATCCAACGCGATCCTGTGGTATCTGGCGGAAGGCACACCCTATCTGCCCGACGACCGCGAGGGACGCGCGCGGGTCCTGCAATGGATGTTCTTCGAGCAGTACAGCCACGAACCGAACGTCGCGACGGTGCGCTTCTGGATCACGCACCACGTGGAGATGACGGAGGAGCGCAAGCTGGGGGTGGTGACCAAGCGTCGGCTCGGCTACGACGCTCTGGGCGTCATGGAAGGGCATCTGGCGGAGCGCCGCTTCTTCGTGGGCGATCGTTTCAGCATCGCCGACATCGCGCTCTACGCCTACACGCATGTGGCGGAGGAGGGTGAGTTCGACCTGTCCGGCTATCCGGCGGTGCGCGCATGGATGGAGCGTGTGGCGGCGGAAGGGCCGCACATCCCGATCACCCAGGGCTAAACGGTCAGATCAGCACCACCGCGGCGATCATCGCCACAATCACCGCATAGAAGACGATGCGGCGAAGCCGCCGCGAGAGCGGCGGCTTGTTGTCGTTCGCGGCCGGCTGGCCCTGACGGACCCGCCGCGCCGGAACGATGAACGCAGCCGGGCTGCGGGCGGCTCCGTCGGAGCCGCCCGTCCCGATGTGTGCTGTCGGCCGGTTAGCCACGCTCGGCCAGCGGGATGAAGTCCCGCTTGGTCGCGCCGGTGTAGAGCTGACGCGGACGGCCGATCTTCTGGACCGGGTCCTCGATCATCTCCTTCCACTGCGAGATCCAGCCGACGGTGCGCGCCACGGCGAACAGCACGGTGAACATGCTGGTCGGGAAGCCCATCGCCTTCAGGATGATGCCCGAGTAGAAATCGACGTTCGGGTACAGCTTCTTCTCGACGAAGTACGGGTCTTCGAGGGCGATCTTCTCCAACTCCATGGCGATGTCGAGGAGCGGCTCGTCCTTGATGCCCAGCTCGGCCAGAACCTCATGGCAGGTCTTGCGCATGACCTGGGCGCGCGGGTCGTAGTTCTTGTAGACCCGGTGACCGAAGCCCATCAGGCGGAAGTTGTCGTTCTTGTCCTTGGCGCGGCGGACGATCTCCGGGATGCGATCGACGGAGCCGATCTCCTCCAGCATCTTCAGCACGGCCTCGTTGGCGCCGCCGTGGGCCGGACCCCACAGCGAGGCGATGCCGGCGGCGATGCAGGCGAACGGGTTGGCGCCCGACGAGCCGGCCAGACGGACGGTCGAGGTCGAGGCGTTCTGCTCGTGGTCGGCGTGCAGGATGAAGATCTTGTCCATCGCCTTGGACAGGACCGGGTTGACCTTGTACGGCTCGCAGGGCGTGCCGAAGGTCATGTAGAGGAAGTTCTCGGCATACGACAGGTCGTTGCGCGGGTACATGAACGGCTGGCCGACCGAGTACTTGTAGGCCATCGCGGCGATCGCCGGGATCTTGGCGATCAGGCGGTGCGCGGCGATCTTGCGCTGCACCGGGTCCTCGATGTCCGTCGAGTCGTGGTAGAAGGCCGACAGCGCGCCGACGACGCCGCAGAGAACCGCCATCGGGTGAGCGTCGCGGCGGAAGCCGCTGTAGAAGCGGGTCAGCTGCTCGTGCACCATCGAGTGGCCGCGCAGGATGCCCTCGAACTCTTCCTTCTCGGCGGCGTTCGGCAGGTGGTTGTTGAGGAGGAGGAAGCAGACCTCCGGGAAGGTCGCGTGCTCGGCAAGGTCGTCGATGGCGTAACCGCGGTGCAGCAGGATACCCTCGTCACCATCGATGTAGGTGATCTTGGACTCGCAGCTGCCCGTCGAAGTGAAACCCGGATCGTAGGTGAAACAACCGGTCTCGGCGTAGAGCTTGCGGATGTCGATCACGTCCGGACCCGTGCTTCCCTTCATCACGGGCAGGCTGACCTGCTTGCCAGTCCGGTTGTCGATCAGGGTGAAGGTATCGGCCTTGTCCGCGGTTTGGGTCATCTCGGCACGTCCTTATCTTTAGGGTTGGGGCTTAACGCCCTTTTCGAATGCGCGCAGCATAGTTCTATGCCGGGCGGATATCAACGCACGGAAGTTATCCCCGTGCTGCAGTTGCGGCATCCTTCATCCGGGCCAGCGTTTCCGCGCGCCCCAGGATCTCGGCCACCTCGAAGATGGGCGGCGACACGGTGGAACCGGTGAGCGCGGCGCGCAGCGGCTGGGCGATCTTGCCCAGCTTCTCGCCACGCTCCTCGGCGAAGGCACGCACCAGTCCTTCGAGGGCGGCGGCGGTGAAGTCCGCCTCGGCCTCGAAGCGGGCGGCGAGGTCGGTCAGGACGCCGCGGCCCTTCTCGTCCAACAGCGCGGCGGCCTTCTCGTCCATCGCCAGCGGACGGGCGGCGAGGTAGAAGCGGGCGCTCTGGGTGAGATCGACCACGGTGCGGGCGCGTTGCTTCAGCCCGTTCATGGCGCGGGTCAGCAGATCGCGCTCCGACTCGGTCAGCGCGCGGCCAAGCTCGGCCTCCAGCCGTGGGGCAGCCAGACCCACGAGGCGGGCGTCGTCGGCCTGCCGCATGTAATGGGCGTTCAGGTTCTCCAGCTTGGCGAAGTCGAAGCGCGAGGGGGAGCGCCCGATGCCCTCAAGGTTGAACCACTCCACGGCCTGTTCGGTCGAGATGATCTCGTCGTCGCCGTGCCCCCAGCCGAGCCGCAGCAGGTAGTTGCGGATCGCCTCCGGCAGGTAGCCCATGTCGCGGTAGGCGTCGACGCCCAGCGCGCCGTGGCGCTTCGACAGCTTGGCGCCGTCCGGACCGTGGATCAGCGGGATATGGCCGAACTCCGGCAGGTCCCAGCCCATGGCGTTGAAGATCTGGATCTGGCGGAAGGTGTTGGTCAGATGGTCGTCGCCGCGGATGACGTGGGTCACGCCCATGTCGTGGTCGTCGACCACCACCGCCAGCAGATAGGTCGGGGTGCCGTCGGCGCGCAGCAGGATCAGGTCGTCGAGCTGGGCGTTCTGCACCGTCACCTCGCCCTGGACGCGGTCCTTCAGGACCGTCTCGCCCTCCTGCGGCGCTTTCAGGCGGATCACCGGCTTCACGCCGGCCGGAGCCTCGGACGGGTCGCGGTCGCGCCAGCGCCCGTCGTAGCGCACCGGCTGGCCCGCGGCCTTCTGGGCGGCGCGCATGTCCTCCAGCTCCTCGGGGCTCGCGTAGCAGTAATAGGCGCGGCCGGCGGCCAGCATCTGCTGCGCCACCTCGGCGTGGCGGTCCTTGCGGGCGAACTGGCTGACCGCGTCGCCGTCCCAGTCGAGGCCGAGCCAGGACAGGCCGTCGAGGATGGCGTCCACCGCGGCGTCCGTCGAGCGCTGGCGGTCGGTGTCCTCGATGCGCAGCAGGTACGTGCCGCCGTTGCGGCGGGCGTACAGCCAGTTGAACAGCGCGGTGCGGGCACCGCCGATGTGGAGAAAGCCGGTGGGCGACGGGGCGAAACGGGTGACGACGGTCATGGGAGGCTCAATTCCAGGTTCGGCGCTGCTACAGTGCTGCGGCGGCCGCGCGGCTGCTGCTGCGGTGCGACTGCGGTGGTGCGGTGGTGTAACACATTAACGGCGCCGGAGGCATTTGCCTTGCGCGCATAGGCGACAGTATGGCCCACGGGGTTGAAGAGGGCATGGCCGAGGGTTTGGCGGCGGAGGAGGGCGATGCCGGTCCTGTCCGTCGCGGCATTGCCGCGCGCCTTGCCGCAGGGGCGTTGGAGTGTCTCGCCGCGGAGCGGGAGCGCTGGGCGCTGTGGCTGCCGGTGGGGACCGGGGCGGGTGTGGCGCTGTATTTCGGCCTGCCCGCCGAGCCGCCGCTCTGGCTGGGGCCGGGCGCCGCGGTCGGCTGTCTGCCTCTGCTGTGGCTGGCGCGGCGGCGTCTGGCGCCGGTCGTTCTGCTGCTGGGGCTGTTGAGCGTCGCTCTGGGCTTCGCCGCGGTGCAACTGCACAGCGTGGCGGCGATGGCACCGATGCTGACGCGCGAGCTTGGACCGGTGCAGGTCACCGGGCGGGTGCTGGCGATCGAACGGCAGCCCACCGGCACGCGGTTGATGATCGGTGAACTGGCGGTGGAGCGGTTGCCCCCGGAAGCGACGCCGGCGCGGGTCCGCCTGCATCTGCCGGCCAAGGTGACACCGCCGGAGGCCGGGACGGTGGTCCGGCTGCGCGCCATGCTCCACCCGCCGGCCGCCCCGGCAGAGCCGGGAGCGTTCGACCTGCAGCGGCGCGCCTATTTCGAAGGCTTCGGCGCGGTCGGCTTCGTCATGGGTGCCCCCGTTGCCCAGGATGCGCCACCGCCCGGCGGCTGGCGCCGGGTGACGGTGGCCTTCGAGCGGGCGCGCGCCGCCATCGCCGAGCGGGTTCGTGCCGTCGTGAGCGATTCCGCGGAGGCCAGTGTCACCGCCGCCTTGCTGAACGGCGACGCGGCGGCGATTCCAGGACCGATGATGGACGCCTTCCGTGACAGCGGCCTCGCGCATCTCCTGTCCATTTCCGGCCTGCATGTGGGCATCGCCGCGGGAATCGTCTTTTGGGTGGTGCGGGCGCTGCTGGCGCTGGTTCCCTGGATCGCGCTGCGCTGGCCGATCAAGAAGATCGCGGCGCTGGCCGGCATCCTGTCGGCCATCCTCTACACGCTACTGGTGGGGGCTCCCCTGCCGACGCTGCGGTCGGTGCTGATGACCGGCCTCGTCATGGGCGCGGTGATCGCCGACCGGTCGCCGATCAGCATGCGGCTGGTCGCCTTCGCCGGCATCGTCACCGTCCTCTATGACCCGGAGGGGATGCTGGGGCCGAGCTTCCAGATGTCCTTCGCGGCGGTCGTCGCCCTGATCGCCGCCTTCGAACGCTTCACGCCCTGGGCGGTGCGGCGGCGGCGCGAGATGGGCTGGCTCGGCAAGGGTGTCATGGCGCTGGGCGGAATTGTCTTTTCCAGCGTGGTGGCGACGGTCGCGACGACGCCCTACGGGCTCTATCATTTCCAGCAGGTCGCCTTTTACGGCGTGCTGTCCAACATGGTGGCGATCCCCATCACGACGGTGTGGATCATGCCTTTCAGTTTGCTGTCATACTTGCTGCTGCCCTTCGGGCTGGAGGGGCCGGCGGTCACGGCGATGAGCTGGGGCGTCCGGCTGGTCATCGAAACGGCGGAGCGGACCGCGGCGCTGCCTGGAGCGACGGCGTTCCTGCCGGCCATGCCGGACGCCGCCATCGCGGCGGTCACGCTGGGCGGGTTGTGGCTGGCCATCTGGACAGGACGCTGGCGCTGGTTGGGGCTGGTGGCCTTGGCCGGCGGACTGGTCGCCCCGGCCGTCGCGCCGCGGCCCGACATTCTGGTGTCGGAGGACGGCAAGCTTATGGCCGTGCGCGGCGCGGAGGGGATTCTCAGCCTCTCCACCGCCAGCGACGGGCGGGTCGCCAACACGTGGAGGCGGCGCGACGGCATGGAGAAGCCGGAGGGGAAGGCCGGTCAGGATGTCTGGCCGCTCGCCGGGGTCAGCCTGGACGGGGGGCTGCGCTGCGATGCTCTGGGATGCCTTTACCGAGCGCAGGGGAAGACGGTGGCGCTGCTGCGCCAGCCCGATGCCTTGCCGGAGGATTGCGCAGTGGCCGATGCGGTGGTGACCGCGACTCCATCGCGCGGGTGCCGGGCGCCGCTGGTCATCGACCGCTGGCGCCTGCGGCGGGAGGGTGCGCAGGCGCTTTATCTGTCGGACCAGGGCATCCGGGTGGAAAGCGTGCGCGGTCGGCGCGGGGACCGCCCGTGGACGATGGGAGGAAGGACGATGGGCGGGACGCTGACCGATGGAAGGACCGGGGCGCGCTGAACCGCCGCCCCGGCGCGTCCTGCTGTCAGTACTTCCGCACCAGACCGACGAGGCGGCCCTGCACCCGGACGCGGTCGGCGCCGAAGATGCGCGTCTCGTAGGCGGCGTTGGCGGGTTCGAGCGCCACGGTGTTGCCCTTGCGGCGCAGGCGCTTCAGCGTGACCTCGGCGTCGTCGACCAGGGCGACGACGATCGAGCCGTTGTCCGCGCTGTCGCAGCGCTGGATGACCACCGTGTCATGGTCGAGGATGCCGGCCTCGACCATCGAATCGCCGGCGACTTCCAGCGCGTAGTGGTCGCCCATGCCGAGCATGGCCGCGGGAACGTCCACGAAGGCGGAACCGTCGCGCAGCGCCTCGATGGGCGTACCCGCGGCGATCCGGCCGTAGAGCGGAAGCTGCACCGATTCCGATGCCGGATTCGCCTCCCGCCCCGCGAAGCTGAAGTCGCCCTTGATGACGTTGGGCTGGAACTTGGCGCGCGGCGGCCGGGTGCGGGCGGTCTCCAGCCCCTCCGGCAGGCGCAGCACCTCCAGCGCGCGGGCGCGGTGGGGCAGGCGGCGGATGAAGCCGCGCTCCTCCAGCCCCGTGATGAGGCGGTGGATGCCCGACTTGGACTTCAGGTTGAGAGCGTCCTTCATTTCGTCGAAGGAAGGGGACACACCGCCCTGCCCGAGCCGCTCGTTGATGAAAAGCAGCAATTCATGCTGCTTGCGCGTGAGCATTTGTGCCTCCCGGCCGGTTCCGCACTAGATATGGAACAAAAGCAAAACGTTCCTTCTTGTTCTAGTTTGGTTCTTAACCCCCGTCAAGCCCTACGAATGAAATCAATCGCAAATCGACGGACAGGACTTCCAAATGGATTTCCGGTGCGGAACGGATTAAAGCGACAGGACACCGCCGCTCAGCGGGATTACCGTCACGCGGTCGCCCACAGCGGCGGCGGTTGCCTGCGGCTCGCGGACGATCAGGGCATCGGCCCGGGCCAGCCGGGACATCATCGCGCTGTCCTGGCGCGGGAAGGGGGTGGCGACGGGCTCGCCGTCCGCTCCGGTGGACAGCGTGGCGCGCAGGAAATCCGTACGGTCGTCGTTGGCCTTCAGCGGCGCGCCGAGCCGGGCCGTGAGCGTGGCGCTCTCGGCGGGCAACCCCTGGAGACGGCGGAGGACGGGCACCAGGAACAGCAGGGCGGCCACGCCGGTGGACACCGGGTTGCCGGGCAGGCCGAGCAGCGGCACTCCGTTCGCCGTCCCGAAAATCAACGGTTTGCCGGGCTTCATGGCGACGCGGTAGAAGTCCAGCGACAGCCCGCCCAGCACGTCGCGCACATGGTCGTGCTCGCCTTGCGAGGCGCCGCCCGTGGTCACCAGCAGGTCGCAGCCGGCCGCCCCGGCGGCCATGGCGGCGAGATGCTCCGGATCGTCCTTGGCCACGCCGAGATTGTGGGCGAGCCCGCCCTGGCTGGCGACCAGCGCGCACAGGCCGAGCGCGTTGGAGCTGACGATCTGGCTCGGCCCCAGCGGATCGCCGGGCAGGGCGATCTCGTCACCGGTGGCGAGCACGGCGACCCGCGGGCGGCGGTGGACGCGCAGCCAGGGCAGGTTGGCGGCGGCGGCCAGGGCGACGTCGCGGGCGGTCAGCAACCGTCCCTTGGGAAGCAACTCCTCTCCCGCGGCGAAGTCCAGACCGGCGGGACGGATGAAGCGCCCCGCGGGCACGGCGCGCCCGACGCGCACGCGATCCCCGGCGTCCTCGCAATCCTCCTGCATCACCACGGCGTCGGCGCCGGTGGGCAGAGGGGCGCCGGTGAAGATGCGCACGGCCTCGCCGGCGCCGACCGATCCGGCGAAGGCGTGGCCGGCCGCGGACTCGCCGATGCGGCGCAGGGTGACCGGCGCATCCCCCGACGCCGGGACGATGTCGGTGGCGCGGACGGCCCAGCCGTCCATGGCGGCGGCGGCGAAAGGCGGCTGGGTCAGGCGGGCGACGGCGGGCTCCGCCAGGACGCGCCCCAGCGCGTCGGGCAGCGGCACCGTCTCCGCCGGCAGGGCGGTGAAGGCAGCGAGGATGCGGGCGCGGGCTTCACCAACCTGCAACATCAGACCGCGCTCCCCCATTCGCCGCTCTTGCCGCCGGCCTTGTGCAGCAGTTTCACCTCGGTGATGGTCATGCCGCGGTCCACCGCCTTGCACATGTCATAGACGGTGAGTGCCGCGACCGACACGGCGGTCAGCGCCTCCATCTCCACGCCGGTCTGGCCCCTCAGCTTGCAGGTGGCGGTGATGTCCACGGCGTTGCGTTCGGGGTCGCAGGTCAGGTCGACCTTGACCGAGGTCAGCATCAGCGGGTGGCAGAGCGGGATCAGGTCCGGCGTGCGCTTGGCCCCCATGATGCCGGCCAAGCGGGCCACCGACAGGACATCGCCCTTCTTGACGCCGCCCTGGAGGATGAGCGCCAACGTTTCCGGCTGCATCAGAACGGAGCCGCGGGCGGTCGCCGAGCGCTCCGTGTCGGCCTTGCCGGACACGTCCACCATGACCGCGCGGCCTTCGGCGTCGAAATGGGTGAAGCCGCCAGCGGGCTGGTCGGTCATAGGGGTTTCTCCATGAACAGGCTCAGCGGGTCCGGACCGTAGGGGCCGAACGGGCCGCGGTCGGCGAAGCCCTGCTTGCGGTAGAGCGCGATGGCCTCGTCCTGATAGACGCCGGTTTCCAACAACAACGCCGATAGGCCGGCGGCGCGGGCCTCGTCCTCGATGCGCTCCAGAAGGCGGCGCCCGATCTGGCCGCCGCGCGCGGTCGGCTGGACGAACATCCGCTTGACCTCGCCATAGCCGCCTTCGGTGTCGATGCGCATGGCGCCGCAACCGACCACGGTTCCCGACCGCCGGGCGACCAGGAAGCGGATGTCCGGTTTCGCCAGCGTTTGCAGGTCGAGCAGGTGGTTGCTCTCGGCCGGGTAGAGGTCGCCCAGGTAACGGTCCAACTCCTCGATGAGCTGAACCACCGCGTCCTGGAGCGGGCTTTCACGGGCAATGGTCACGTTCGGCACGGCGTCGCTCCTCCCCATTGCTTTATTGTTTTGTCTCAGGCGAGCAGGGCGCGGGTGGCCGCGCTCACATCCTCCTGCCGCATCAGCGATTCACCGACCAGGAAACAGCGCGCGCCGACCGCCGCCATGCGCGACAGGTCCGCCGGGCTGTAGAGACCGCTTTCGGCGACCAGCATGCGGTCGGCGGGCACGTGGGCCGCCAGTTCCTCCGTCGTGGCGATGTCCACCGCCAGGGTCTTCAGGTTCCGGTTGTTCACGCCGAGCAGCGGAGTCTTCAGCGCCAGGGCGCGGTCAAGCTCCTCGCGGTTGTGCACCTCGACCAGCACGTCCAGGCCCCAGGCGATGGCGGCGTCCTCGATCTCCACGGCCTGCGCGTCGCTCAGCGCGGCCATGATGATCAGGATGCAGTCGGCGCCCAGCGCGCGGGATTCGGCGATCTGGTAGGGATCGACCATGAAGTCCTTGCGCAGCACCGGCAGGTCCACCGCGGCGCGGGCGGACAGCAGGTAGTCGTCGCAGCCCTGGAAATAGGGCTCGTCGGTCAGTACGGACAGGCAGGTGGCGCCGCCCCCGCGGTAGGCGCGCGCCAGCGACGGCGGGTCGAAGTCCGGGCGGATCAGGCCCTTGGACGGGCTGGCCTTCTTGATCTCGGCGATCAGGCCGTAGCGGCCCCCGTCCACCGTGCGGCGCAGCGCGCGGATGAAGCCGCGCGCCGGGTCGGCGCTGCGGGCATCGTCCTCCACAGCGGACAGCGGGCGGGCGGATTTGCGGGCTTGGACCAGCGCGCGCTTGTCGTCGCAGATGCGGGTCAGGACGTCGCTCATGGCGCGGCAACCGGTTCGTTGGTGATGGACGAATTGGTGATGGACACGAGGTGCTGGAGCACGGCGCGGGCAGCGCCGCTGTCGATGGCGTGGCGGGCCCGCTCGACGCCTTCCTTCAGGTCGCCGGCCTTGCCCGCCACATGCAGCGCGGCGGCGGCGTTCAGCAGGACGATGTCGCGATAGGCGCCCTGCGCCCCGTCGAACAGCGCGCGGATGGCCTCGGCGTTCACATGGGCGTCGCCGCCCTTCAGAAGCTCCGGTCGGGCGCGGAAGATGCCGGCCTGCTCCGGTTCGATCTCGAACACCGTGACCTCGCCGTCCTTCAACTGCGCAACGGTGGTCGGGCCGGTGGTGGTGATCTCGTCCAGCCCGTCGGAGCCATGGACGATCCAGGCGGCCTCCGACCCCAGCCGCTTCAGCACATGGGCCAGCGGCTCCACCCACTGCTTGGCGTAGACGCCGAGAAGTTGGCGCTTGGCGCTGGCCGGGTTGGACAGCGGCCCCAGCAGGTTGAAGATGGTGCGGGTGCCCAGCTCCACGCGGGTCGGGCCGACGTTGCGCATGGCGAGATGGTGGCGCGGCGCCATCAGGAAGCCGATGCGGGCGTCCCACAGGGCCTTGCGCACCAGACCCAGGTCGCAGTCCAGGTTGACGCCCAGCGCGCCCAGCACGTCGGCGGCGCCCGACTTGGACGACATGGCGCGGTTGCCGTGCTTGGCCACCGGCACGCCGCAGGCCGCGATGACCACGGCCGCGGCGGTGGAGATGTTGTAGGTGCCCGAGCCGTCGCCGCCGGTGCCGCAGGTGTCGATGGTGCCGTCCGGCGCCTCCACCGGGATCGCCTTGGCGCGCATGACGCGGGCGGCCCCGGTGATCTCGTCCACCGTCTCGCCGCGCACGCGCAGCGCCATCAGGAAGCCGCCCATCTGCGACGGGGTGGCGTTGCCCGACATGATGATGTCGAAGGCCAGCGAGGCCTCCGCTTCGTTCAGGGCGTTGCCGGCGGCGACCTTGGCGAGGATCGCCTTCATGTCGGTCAGGTCGCCGTGCGGCGCGGACGGCGTGCTCATGCGGCGGTCTCCAGCCGGCGGGTCGTGTTCAGGAAGTTTTCCAGGATCTTGTGCCCGTGCTCGCTCTCGATGCTTTCCGGGTGGAACTGCACGCCGTGGATCGGCAGCTCGCGGTGGGACAGCGCCATGATCAGCCCGTCCTCCGTCTCGCCGGTCACCTCCAGGCAGGCGGGCAGGGTGGCGCGCTCGACGATCAGCGAGTGGTAGCGGGTGGCCCGGAAGGGCGAGGGCAGGTCCTTCAGGACGCCGCGCCCCTGGTGGAACATGCGGTCGACCTTGCCGTGCATCGGCACCGGCGCGCGCAGCACCGTGCCGCCGAAGGCCTGCCCGATGGCCTGATGGCCCAGGCACACGCCCATCAGCGGAACGCCGGCCTTGGCGGCGGCGTCGATCAGCGGCAGGCAGATGCCCGCCTTGTCCGGGTCGCAGGGGCCGGGCGACAGCACGATCCCTTCGGGGCGGAGCGCCATGGCCTCCTCCACCGTCAGGCTGTCGTTGCGGCGGACGTCCAGTTCGGCGCCCAGTTCGCCCAGGTAATGGACGAGGTTGTAGGTGAAGCTGTCGTAATTATCGATGAGCAGCAGCATGGGGCGCCCCGGCATCCTTCCGGCCTGTCGTTTCCGGTCCGTCGGTCTCGGGTCCATTGTTCCCGGCCCGATCGTCCCGGAATAGCGTTCCGGCCTTGTTCCAAGGCGGGTACCCTAGCGGCTGGAGCGGTGGATTTCCAGCCCGTCCGAACCTCGACTCGGCGGAGAATCAGCGGCAGAGGAACTGCGGCGCCGTCGCCGGCTTGTCCAGCACCATGCCGCGCGCGTCGGTCTCCTCGGTGATCTGGCAGCGCCGCACCGTGCGCGGCAGGTCGATGGCCAGCGTGGCCTGCGTTCCGGCGTAGCGGCAGATCAGGAAGACGTTGTCGCGCCGCGCGGCGGGGAAGTCCCATTGCCGGATCTCCGAGCGGCCCCGCCGCAGGCTGCGGTCCGGCTCCAGCGCCGCCGGGGCCGGGGCGGCCATCTGCGCCGCCCGGTCGCCCTCCACCAGGGTGACGCCGGCGAAGGCGTGCTGGTCCTTCGCCGGGTAGGGCGACCAGCCGCCGGGCGCCTCCGGCTGGGCCTGCACGGTCAGGCTGGCCGGGCAGCGGACCTCGTTCGCGAGGGCGGGGCCGGCGGTGGCGGTGATGAGGAGCGTCAGGAGGATCAGGGTGCGGAGCATGGCGGGTCACAGCATAGTCCCAGCCGGCAGGCGCCTCCACCCCGCTCCGCTGTTGCAGGGACGGTGCGGGGGTGCCACCTTGCGCGCAAACCGGAAACCAGGGTTCGAGATTCCTTCCCATGGCCAAGAAAACGCCGCGCAAGCCCCAGAAAGCCGCGGCACGGAAGCCATCGCCGAAAACGCCCGCCGCCGCATCGGGGCGCGCCGTCTCGCCGGTCCTGCTGGCGCTGGCCGGTGTGATCGCGGTCTTCGCGGTGGCGCTCGGCGCGCGATTCATCATCGGGCGCGACGCGCCGGAGACGGAGACCGTCGTGGAGCGGGAGGCGCCGGTCATCGCCCCGGCCGCGCCGATCAAGACGCCGCCGCCCAAGGTCGCAGATGCGCCGCCCCCGCCTCCGCCTCCGCCGGTTCGCGAGGCCGAACCGGCTCCGGCGCCCGTTCCGGCACCGCCTCACCAAGTGACCGAGGCTCCGGCCCCCGTTCCGGTTCCCGCACCGCCCCCGCCGCCGGCCATGACGCCGAAGCCGGTGGTGGCGATGCTGCCGCCTCCCGTCGCCCCGCTGGAACCGCCGAAGGTGGCGCCGGGATCGCCGCTGTGGAAGAAGAACGCGCTGCCCTTCCGCGCCCCGCCGGGCAAGCCGGCCATCGCCATCGTCATCGACGACATGGGCGTGGACCGCAAGCGTTCGAACCGCGCGGTGTCGCTGCCGGCGCCGCTGACGCTGGCGTGGCTGCCCTACGCCCACGAGCTGCCGGCCCAGGCCCGCGCCGCCCGCGCCGCCGGGCACGAGCTGATGCTGCATCTTCCCATGGAACCCAGCGGCGCTGCCGATCCGGGGCCCCAGGCGCTGCGCGTGTCGCTCGACAAGGGGGAGATCCTGCGCCGGACCAAGGCGGCGCTGGACAGCTTCGACGGCTATGTCGGGGTGAACAACCACATGGGCAGCCGCTTCACCGCCGACTCCGCGGCCATGGCGCCCGTGCTCGGGGAGATCGCGCGGCGCGGCCTGTTGTGGCTGGACAGCCGGACCACGGCGAAGAGCGCCGGCCTGACCCTCGCGCGGGAGCTTCAGATGCCCTTCGCCGGGCGCGACATCTTCCTGGACAACGAGATGACCGTGCCGGCGGTGCGCGGCCAGCTTGCCAAGACGGAGCAGGTGGCGCGCAAGCAGGGCTACGCCATCGCCATCGGCCACCCGCACGATGCGACAATCGACGCACTGGCCTCCTGGATGCCGGAGGTGCAGAAACGCGGCTTCGTCCTGGTTCCGGTCAGCGCCGTCGTGCGCGCCCATCACACCGGCGGGTGACCGCCGGTCCCGCTTGAGGAGAATTCCATGGCTGACACCTACAAGGTCGGCGGCATGACCTGTGGCGGCTGTGCCCGCTCCGTCACCAACGCCATCGGCAAGCTGGCGCCGGGCGCCGCCGTAACGGTGGACCTTGAAGCCGGCACCGTGGCCGTGGAGGGCGGAGTCGCCGCGGAGACGGTGAAGAAGGCCGTGGAAGGCGCCGGCTTCGATTTCGGCGGTCAGGCAGCCTGAGGTCCGGTCAGGCGGGCTGGCGCAGCCGCCACACCAGCAGTCCGCCGGCCCAGGACAGCGACACCGCCAGCGCGGCGCCGAGCGCCACGAACCGCCCGGCGGGTTCGGCCAGCAGATGGGCGGTGGTCAGCGCCAAAGCGAGGCCGGGGTTGGTCAGCAGCGCGCTGCGCATCGCCGCGGCGACCACGCCGCCGCCCAGGCGGCCGTGGAGGATCACCGTCAGGCTGGTCAGCGCGATGGGGAACACGGCGGCGATGCCGGTGGCCGCCGGGCCGATGCTGTGGCTGAGCGTCGTCACGGTGGCGACCAGCAGGCCGACGAGACCAGCGCGGGCCGGGATGTCGTACCAGCGTGACCGCGCGGTCCGGACCACCGTGTCCGCCGGAATTGGGGCGGAGACCACCCAGGCGGCGATCCCATAGCAGGCCAGCGTCAGCAGCAGCGCCAGCGGCAGCGTCCACGCGACGACCGAGCGCAGGGTGGCCGCCGTGGCGATCCAGAAGAGAGAACTGGCGATGACCGTCGCGGGCATGCCCCAGCGCGGCGCGATCCGCACCAGAAGCGCCAGATAGAGGACGATCGTCGCGTTCCCGACCATTCCCGACAGGGCGGCGTCGGCGACGAAGCCGTCGCCATGCTCCATCGCGAGCATCACGAAGGCCGGGCCGGTCGAGACGGGCAGGGCGGTGATCATGCCGCCATAGAAGGGGCCGGCCTTCTCCGCCGCCAGCGAGGCGGCGACGACGACCAGGGCCGCCGCCACGATCTTGACGATCAGCGGCAGCAGCAGCGCATCGAGGGGCATGCGGTCCTTACCGGGCGGAGGTCTCGCGGACGGTTTCCTCCGCGGCGCGGATCAGGGCCATCGACTTGTTGACGGTCTCCTGGTACTCGGCCTCCGGATCGCTGTCGGCGACCACGCCGCCGCCGGCCTGCACATACATCATGCCGTCCTTCAGCACGGCGGTGCGCAGCGCGATGCAGGTGTCCATGGCGCCCGACGCGCCGAAGTAGCCGACGCAGCCAGCGTAGACGCCGCGGCGGGCCTTCTCCAGCTCGTCGATGATCTGCATGGCGCGGACCTTCGGCGCGCCCGACACGGTGCCGGCCGGGAAGCCGGCGATCAGCGCATCCAGCGCGTCGTGCTTGGGGTCGAGGTCGCCCTCGACGTTGGAGACGATGTGCATGACGTGGCTGTACAGCTCCACGATCATCTTCTGCGTCACCTTGACGGTGCCGGTGCGCGCCACGCGGCCCACGTCGTTGCGGCCGAGGTCGAGCAGCATCAGATGCTCGGCCAGCTCCTTCGGATCGCTCAGCAGGTCCTCGGCCAGCGCCTGATCCTCCGCCGCCGTGGCGCCGCGTTTGCGGGTGCCGGCGATGGGGCGGACGGTCACCTTGCCGTCGCGCACGCGCACCAGGATCTCCGGGCTGGAGCCGACGACCGACAGCTCGCCGAAGTCGCAGTGGAACAGGAAGGGCGACGGGTTCAGGCGGCGCAGCGTGCGGTACAGCGCCAGCGGCGACGGCTTGAAGGGGAAGCGGATGCGCTGGGACGGCACGACCTGGAAGATGTCGCCGGCCCGGATGTACTCCTTCGCCCGCTCGACGATCGCGTGATACTCCTCGCGCGTCGTGTTGGAGGTCCAGGCGAGCGGCAGCCCGTCCTTGGTCCGCGGCTCCCGCCGGTAGGGCAGGGGGCGCTCCAGGTCGGCCACCGCGTCCATCAGACGCTCGCGGGCGTCGCCGTAGGCGGCGTTGCCGTCGACCCCCGGCTTGGGCCAGACCGGGGTGACCAGAGTCACCGAATCGGTGTGGCTGTCGAAGATGGCGACGATGCTCGGCCGCGACAGGATGGCGTCGGGGATTCCCAGCTCGTCCGGGTTGTCGTCCGGCAGCCGTTCCATCAGCCGGACCATGTCGTAGGTCAGGTAGCCGAACAGGCCGGCGGCCATCGGCGGCAGGGCGTCCGGCAGGTCGATCCGGCTCTCGTTGATGAGGGCGCGCAGCGACTCCAGCGGGGCCGCGTCGATCGGCTCGTAGGCGTCGCGGTCGTGCAGGGCGTTGCGGTTCACCTCCGCCCGGTCGCGGCGGCAGCGCCACACCAGATCGGGCTTGAAGCCGATCACCGAATAGCGGTCGCGCCGCGACCCCGCCCCGCGCTCCGCCGACTCGAAGAGGAAGCCGAAGGGCCGCCCGTCGGCCAGCTTCATGTAGGCGGAGACGGGGGTCTCCAGATCGCTGACCAGCGTGGTCCACACCACCTGCGGCTTGCCGGCCTCATAAGCGGTGTGGAAGGCGGCGAATTCCGGCTGAACCTTCACGGGACGGGCCTCGGCTGAGTGGGGCGATTGAGTGGGGTTAATTGCCGCTGGCGAAGAATTGGTCGATGCGGTTGCGGTGAACCTCGACCGGGTAGCTGTTGCGCAGCGCGTTGCCGAATTGGGCCATGATGTCGCTTTCCAGCCCCTGGGCGACGGTGCTTTCCACGGTCGCCAGCGTGGCGTCGGAGGCCGCCGGGTCCGCCGGGATGATCTCCTTCAGGCGGGCGACGACCTGGCTGTCGGCGGTGGCGCCGGTCACCGTCTCGCCGGGCTTCCCCTCGAACAGCTTGCGCACCAGCTCGCCCGGCAGCCCCTCGACCGAACGGGCGTCGCGGGTGAAGGGCGTGGTCATGGCGAAGCTGGCGCCGGACTGGCTGGCGACGTCCTGCGCCGCGGCCTCCGAGCCCTGCTTCAGCTTGGCGGCGATGTCCTGGGCCTTCTCGGCGGCCAGCGTGGCGCGCTTGTCGTCCTGCCAGCCGGCCACGGCCTGATCGCGCACCTCGGCCAGCGGCTTGGGCGCGGCCGGCGTCACGCCGTCGACGCGCACGGCGTAGAAGACGTTGTTGGGCGCCTCGGTCAGGTTCGAGGTGGCACCGGAGGCGAGCTGGAAGGCGGTCTGCACCATGGCGGCGAAGTTCGGGCGGCCCGGGGCGGCGTCCTTGCCGTCCGGCGCCTTGCCGCTGCTGTCCACCGCGGCGATCTTGGCGATGGGCAGAGACTGGGCCTGGGCGACCTCCTCCAGCGGGGCGCCGCTGGCGAGCTGGTCCTCGACCCGGTTGGCGATGGAGTAGAGCGAATCCATCGCCTTCTCCTTGCGAAGCTCGGCCAGGAGCTGGTCGCGGGCCTCCTCGAAGGTCTTGGTGGCGCCCGGCTGGATGGCGGTGACCGTCAGCACGTGCCAGCCCAGCCCGCTGCGCACCGCGTCGCTGACCGCACCCTGGGCCAGGGCGAAGGCGGCGTCGCCGATCTCCGGCAGCTCGTTGCGGGTGACGTTGTCGAGCGTGATGACGTCGGTCCCGGCGTCCTTGGCGGCGGCGGTCAGGCCCTTGGTCTTGGCGGCCTCGGCGATCTGCTTCGCCTTCGCCTCGTCGTCGGCCAGGACCATCTCCACCGTCCGGCGCTCCGGCGTGCCGAGCTCGTCGGCGCGCTCGTCGTAAGCGGCGCGCAGCTCGTTGTCGGGGATCTGGATGTCTTTGGCGATTTCGTCGGCGGAGAGCTGGGCGATGCTCAGCGCGCGGTATTCCGGCGCGGTGAAGCGGACCTGATGGTCCTCATAATAGCGGGTCAGCTCCGCCTCGTCGGGCACACCGACGTCGCCGATGGCGGCGTTGGGCAGGGTGACCACCTCGGCCACGCGGCGCTCCCCGCGGAAACGGTAGAGGTCCTGGACCAGCGGCTTCGGCGGGGTCACCCCGGCGCCGACCGCCCCGGCCACCAGCTCGCGCGCGGTCTCGCGGCGCAGCAGGGCAACGTAGCCGTCCTCGGTCAGCTGGTTGTTGCGCAGCACGCTGCGGAACTGGTTCGCGTCGAACTGGTTCTGCGCGTTGCGGAAGGCCGGTTCCTCGGCGATGCGCTGGCGCACCACGTCCGGCCCGACCGAGATCCCGGCGTCGCGCGCCGCCTGATCGTAGAGCGCGCGCTGCACCAGCGCCGACAGCGACTGGTCGAGCAGACCGAACTGGCGCGCCTGCTCCGTCGTCAGGTTGCCGCCCACCATCGGGCGCAGCCGCTCCATCTGGCGACGGAACTCCTGGTCCAGCTCCGCCCGATCGATCTCCACCTTCCCGACGGAGGCGACGGTGCTGGAAATCCCGCCTGTGCGAATCATGTCGCCGATGCCCCAGGCCGCGAAGCTGACGATGAGGAGCACGAACAGGATCTTGACGACCCACGAACCGGCGTAAGTGCGGATGAACTGAAGCATGGGACCCGAAGTGAGTGCGCAAAGGGCGGCCCTGCGGCCGGGGCGGCATCATAGGCACCCCGCGAAAGCCCGGCAACACCCCATTTCCCCCGCGATTCCCCATCGGAAAGAACCCGTTGGGCGGGTGGAAATGCCCGGCACTCCTTGCTAGACAGGGGGCGCACTTTGAAAACGAACACCCGCGACAACGCCCACATCAACAAACGAGAGCCGGAGGACGAAAACGCCATGGCCGCACGCCGCAAACTGATTGCCGGGAACTGGAAGATGAACGGGCTGAAGGCCGACGGACTCGATCTGGCCTCGGACCTCGCCGGGCGCCTGACGGGGGCCGGGACGGTCGCCTTCGACATGCTGGTGTGCCCGCCCTTCCCGCTGCTGTTCCCGGTGGGCGATGCCATTTCCGGCAGCCCGCTGGCGCTCGGCGCGCAGGACTGCCACGCCAAGACCTCCGGCGCGCACACCGGCGACGTCAGCCCGGCCATGCTGACCGACGCCGGCTGCCGCTACGTCATCCTCGGCCATTCGGAGCGCCGCGCCGACCACGCCGAATCCGACGCCCAGGTCGCCGCCAAGGCCGCCGCCGCCCACAAGGCGGGCCTGATCGCCATCATCTGCGTCGGCGAGACGGAGGCCCAGCGCGACGCCGGGCAGGCGAACAACGTGGTCGCCAGCCAGCTCAAGGGGTCGATTCCGGAGGGCGCCACCGCGGCGAACACCGTCATCGCCTACGAGCCGGTCTGGGCCATCGGCACCGGCAAGACCGCCACGCCCGACGACGTCAAGGCGATGCACGCCCACATCCGGGCGGAGCTGGCCGGCAAGACCGCCGATCCCGACGCGGTGCGGGTCCTCTACGGCGGCTCGGTGAAGCCGGGCAACGCGGCGGAACTTATGGCGGTGGAGAATGTGGACGGCGCGCTGGTCGGCGGCGCCGCGCTGAAGGCGGACGATTTCTGGGCGATCGCCACCAGTTGCCGCTAGCATATCGCGCAGGACCGCGTTAAAAACAGTGGGCGCGCGCCACGGGCCCTTGCCAAGGTCCGTGGCGCGCTGTTGGTTTGGGCGGTCCCTGCGGATCGCTCCGGGAAGGGATCAAGGGAACGGGCTGCATGGAATCGGTGCTTCTGGTCATTCACCTGCTGATCGCCCTGGCGCTGGTCGGGGTCATCCTGATCCAGCGGTCGGAAGGCGGCGGTCTTGGCATCGGCGGCGGCAACATGGGGGGCATGATGTCCACCCGCGGCACCGCCAATCTGCTGACGCGGACCACCGGCATCCTGGCGGGCTGCTTCATGGCGACCAGCCTGGTCCTGGCGGTCCTGGCGGGCGCGCACAGGGCGCCGACCTCGATCATCGACACGATGCCGGCCCAGCCCGTCGCTCCGGCGGCTCCCGCCCAGCCGGCGACGCCGGCGCAGCCCGCTCCGCCGGTCGCCCAGTAACAGCGGCCCGGCAAAACGCGACGCGGCTCCGGCCGGGTCTGACGTGAGGCGGCCTCCCCCGAAGCCGCCTCTTTCTTTTGAGGATCGTCGATCTGGGCAGCGCCCGGGGGACGGTCCGAATTCGGGGAACGGATCAGGCTCTGAAGGTCTTCGGACGGACATGACTCGCTACATCTTCATCACCGGTGGCGTCGTTTCCTCGCTGGGCAAAGGTCTGGCGTCGGCGGCGCTTGGGGCGCTTCTCCAGGCGCGCGGCTACAAGGTGCGGCTTCGCAAGCTGGACCCGTACCTGAACGTGGACCCCGGCACGATGAGCCCGTACCAGCACGGCGAGGTCTATGTGACCGACGACGGCGCTGAGACCGACCTCGACCTCGGCCATTACGAGCGCTTCACCGGCGTGGCCGCGCGCCGTGGCGACAACATCACCACGGGCCGCATCTATTCGAACGTGATCGCCAAGGAGCGCCGCGGCGACTATCTGGGCGCCACCGTGCAGGTGATTCCGCACGTCACCGACCAGATCAAGGACTTCATCGGCGCTGAGACGACCGACGAGGACTTCATCCTCTGCGAGATCGGCGGCACGGTGGGCGACATCGAGTCGACCCCCTTCCTGGAAGCCATCCGCCAGTTCGGCAACGAGGTCGGTCCGGAGAACGCCCTGTTCATCCACCTGACCCTGCTGCCCTACATTCCGACGGCGGGCGAGCTGAAGACCAAGCCGACGCAGCATTCCGTGAAGGAGCTGCTGGGCATGGGCATCCAGGCCAACATCCTGCTCTGCCGCGCCGACCGCCCGATTCCGGAGAACGAGCGCAAGAAGATCGCGCTGTTCTGCAACATCCGGCCGGAGCGCGTCATCGCCGCCCTGGACGTCGATTCGATCTATCAGGTGCCGGTCAGCTACCACGAGGAAGGCTTCGACACCCAGGTGCTGGCCTATTTCGGCCTGCCGACCGAGGGCAAGCCGGACCTGTCGCGCTGGACCAGCATTGTCGAGCGCGTGCGCAAGCCGCAGGGCGAGGTGACCATCGCCGTCGTCGGCAAGTACACCAGCCTGCTCGACAGCTACAAGTCGCTGGCCGAGGCGCTGACCCACGGCGGCATCGCCAACAACGTGAAGGTCAAGCTCGACTGGATCGACTCGGAGATCTTCGAGGACGACAGCGCGGTTCAGCGGCTGGAGAACGTCCACGGCATCCTGGTGCCCGGCGGCTTCGGCTCGCGCGGCACGGAAGGCAAGATCCGCGCCGCCCAGTTCGCCCGTGAGCGCAAGGTGCCGTATTTCGGCATCTGCTTCGGCATGCAGATGGCGGTGATCGAATCGGCCCGCAACATGGCCGGAATCGTCGACGCCGGCTCGACCGAGCTTGGCAAGCCCGGCAACCCGGTGGTCGGCCTGATGACCGAGTGGATGCGCGGCAACAGCCTGGAGAAGCGCACGGAGGGCACCGATCTCGGCGGCACCATGCGTCTCGGCACCTATCCGGCGAAGCTGGTCCCCGGCAGCAAGGTCGCGGAGGTCTACGGGACCACCGACATCACCGAGCGGCACCGCCACCGCTACGAGGTGAACGTCTATTACAAGGACCGTCTGGAGAAGGTCGGCCTGCTGTTCTCCGGCCTGTCGCCGGACGGCGAACTGCCCGAGATCGTCGAGATCCCGGACCATCCCTGGTTTATCGGCGTGCAGTTCCACCCGGAGCTGAAGTCCAAGCCTTTCGACCCGCACCCGCTCTTCACCTCCTTCATCAAGGCGGCGATCGAGCAGAGCCGGCTGGTCTGATGTGACCAATCGGGGGAGGGCATTCCTCCCCCGCGTGTTCCGGTTCCGAGGTTTCGGTGGGTATAGTGGAAGCGGCGGCCGAGCCAACGGCCGCCGCTTTTGCGTTACGGGCCAGGGAAACAACCAAGAGGCTGGAGACACCATGACCGACATCAGCATCCCCGCCGGCGACGGCGGCAGCTTTTCCGCCTATGTGGCCAAGCCGGCGGGCGGCGGGCCGGCGCCGGGACTCGTCGTCATCCAGGAAATCTTCGGGGTCAATCAGGTCATGCGCGACCTGTGCGACGGCTTCGCCGCCCAGGGCTGGCTCGCTGTCTGCCCGGACCTGTTCTGGCGGCAGGAGCCGGGCGTGCAGATCACCGACAAGACCCAGGAGGAATGGAACCGCGCCTTCGCCCTGATGAACGGCATGGACCAGGACAAGGCGGTGGACGACCTCAAGGCCACCCTGGCGTGGTTGCGCCAGAATCCGGATTGCACCGGCAAAGCGGGGTCGGTCGGCTACTGCTTGGGCGGCCGGCTGGCCTTCATGATGGCGGCGCGCTCCGATTCCGACGCCAACGTCAGCTATTACGGCGTCGGTCTGGACGGTCTGGTCGGCGAGGCGGCGAGCATCACCAAGCCGCTGCTGATGCACATCGCCGAGAAGGACCAGTTCGTCCCGGCGGAGGCGCGGGAAAAGGTGCTGGCCGCGGTGAAGGGCAACCCGAACGTCACCGCCCACGTCTATCCGGGTGTGGACCATGCCTTCGCCCGCGCTGGCGGCGCCCATTTCGACGCCGAGGCGGCGGAGCTGGCCAACGGGCGCACGGCAGCCTTCTTCAAGCAGCATCTGGGTTGACGCCATTCCGGTTGACCGGGATCGCCGATATCTGGGAAGGAAGGAGCAGCGCGAGGGGGCCTTCGGCATGCGTCCCCTCGCATTGCTTTTTGGAGAGCACGGGATGACCACCGCCAAGACCGTCCAGATCGGCACCCTGACCATCGCCAACGACCGGCCGTTCACTTTGATCGCCGGACCGTGCCAGATGGAGAGCCGCGACCACGCGCTGGAGACGGCGGCGGCGCTGGTGGAGATGACCGGCGCGCTGGGCATCGGGCTGATCTACAAGTCGTCCTTCGACAAGGCCAACCGCACCTCCATCAGCACGGCGCGCGGCCTCGGCATGGACAAGGCGCTGCCGATCTTCGCCGAGATCAAGGAGCGGTTCGGCTGCCCGGTGATCACCGACGTGCACGAGGCCGACCAGTGCGCCGTCGTGGCCGAGGTGATGGACGTCCTCCAGATTCCCGCCTTCCTGTGCCGCCAGACCGACCTGTTGATCGCCGCGGCGAAGACGGGCCGGGCGGTCAACGTCAAGAAGGGCCAGTTCCTCGCCCCCTGGGACATGAAGAACGTTGCGGCGAAGCTGGTGGCGTCGGGCAACGACAAGGTGCTGCTGTGCGAGCGCGGTGCCAGCTTCGGCTACAACACGCTGGTGTCGGACATGCGCTCCCTGCCGATCATGGCGGAGACCGGCTTCCCGGTGGTCTTCGACGCCACCCATTCCGTTCAGCAGCCGGGCGGGCAGGGCACCACCTCCGGCGGGCAGCGCGAGTTCGTTCCGGTGCTGGCGCGCGCCGCCATCGCCGTGGGCGTCGCCGCCGTTTTCATGGAGACCCATGAGAATCCGGACTGCGCCCCCAGCGACGGTCCGAACATGGTCCCGCTGAAGGAGATGCCGGTCCTGCTGGCGCGGCTCCAGGCCTTCGATCGGCTCGCAAAAGGCTGACGAAAGGACAGGTTCGGGAACGGCGTGCCGGTCCCGGCGTTGCCTTGGCACCGCGGGCGCCGCGCTTATGGTGGAGCGCCCGCGGAATGAGCCATGGAGCAACGCCATGAAGCCGATCCGCCTGTGCGCCATCGCCGCCATCGCCAGTGTTGGCGCGATGATCGCCGTTCCCGCCCTCGCGCAATCGACCGCGCCGTCCGCAACGCCTTCCACCACGCCGATGCCGCAGGCCAAGCCGGCCATGCCGCCGGGCCACAGCGGCACCACCACCGCGCCGCCGATGGGCAGCGGGTCGTCGTCGACGACGGCGAAGGCCAAGGTCATCGACCTCAACACCGCCGGCAAAGAGGAGCTTCAGACCTTGCCGGGAATCGGCGAGGCGCGGTCCGAGGCCATCGTGAAGAACCGCCCCTACCGGTCCAAGGACGAGCTGGTCAGCAAGAAGATCGTGCCGCAGAACGTCTACGACGACATCAAGGGCCGCATCGCCGCGGTCGGCGGTTCGAAAACCAGCGCCTCGGCGGCAACCGCCCCAAAGAAATGAGCCAATCCCCTCTCCCCTCCGGGGAGAGGGTCAGGGTGAGGGGGATGCGCGTGGCAGGACGTTCGGCAAAAGCGCAACCCCCTCACCGGCCCTCCGGGCAACCCTCTCCCCGGAGGGGAGAGGGTTATGGCTTTGGGGGCCGCCCCTACAAGCTGAAGCTTCGGTAGGTGATCGGCGCCTCGGCCGTGCCACCGTCCTCTGCGGCTATCTCGGCGAGCAGACCATGATGCTCCGACAGTTCGCACACCGGGTCGGTGTTGTCGGCGCTTCCGGTCAGCGCCAGCGCTTGGCAGCGGCAGCCGCCCCAGTCGATCTCCTTCTGGTCGCAGCTCCGGCAGGGCTGCGGCATCCAGTCGGTGCCGCGGTAGCGCTGGAATGCGGCGGAGTTGGCCCAGATGTCGGCCAGCGGGCGCTCCGTCACCCGGTCGAACGTCATGCCGGGAATCGTCTCGGCGGCGTGGCAGGGCAGGACCGAGCCGCTGGGCGTCACGTTCAGGAACTTGCGGCCCCAGCCGCCCATGCAGGCCTTGGGGCGCTTGGCGTAATAGTCGGGCACCACGTAATCGACGACCAGCCGGCCTTTCAGCTCCGGCAGGCGGGTGCGCACCCGCTCGTCCATGCGGACCAGCTGCTCGCGGGTCGGCATCAGGGCGGCGCGGTTCTTCAGCGCCCAGCCGTAATACTGGACGTTGGCGATCTCGATGCGGCCGGCCTTCAACTCCAGAGCCATGTCGATGAAATCGTCCACCCGGTCGATGTTGTGGCGCTGCACGATGGCGTTGACGGTCAGCGCCATGCCGGCTTCGGTGACCGCGCGCGCCACCTCCAGCTTCTTCGGCTGGCCGCCGGGGAAGCCGCTGATCAGCTCGGCTTTGGCGGGCTGTGTGTCCTGGAAGCCGATCTGCACATGCTGGAGCCCGGCGTCGTGCAGCCGCTCCAGCCGCGCCCGGTCGAGCAGCACCGCCGAGGTGATGAGGTTGGCGTAGAGCCCCGCCGCGGTGGCGTGGGCGATCAATGTCTCCAAGTCCTTGCGCGCCGTCGGCTCGCCGCCGGAGAAATGCACCTGGATGATGCCGAGGTCCGCGGCCTCGTCGAGCACGCGGCACCAGGCGGCGGTGTCCAGCTCCCGGCTGGCCGGCTCGAGCGCCAGCGGATTGGAGCAGTAGGCGCAGCGCAGCGGGCAGCGGTGCGTCAGTTCCGCCAGCAGGGCCAACGGTGGTTCGAGTCCGGTCGTGGCGCCACAGAAGGTCATCGGGTCAGAAACCCCTTCGCAATCATGTCGCCCAATAGCTCCAACACATCCGCGGCGATCTCGTCCCGCGGCGCGTCGAATTGCGCGGCCAGCGCGGTGATGGCCGTACCCACCGTTGCCGGAGGCTGCGCGGTGACGGCCCGCACCACCTCCAGCGCCACCTCGTCCAGGATCAGCACGCGCTCCGGCCCCAGAAGCTGCCAGTGGCCGCGCACCCGGTCCTGGCGGAGCATGACGCCGGGAGCCAGCCGGACCCGGTCCTCCTCGCGTACGCCGTCCGTCATCGCCGGTAGACCGTCGGTTCCATGTCCTCCGGCACGAAGGCGCCGGGCGGAATCAGGCCGGGCGACACATAGGCGTGGTGCAGCGCGTCCAACTGCGCCCACAGCAGCTCCGCCTTGTGGCGCAGCGCGGCGATCACCTGCTGCTGCTGCTCCGGCGTCCGGGCGTTGTCGAGCACGTAGTCGAGCCCGAACTCGACGTCGCGCGGCGCCTCGTCCAGCCTCTTGCGGAAATAGGACAGGGTGGCGTCGTTGGCGAAGGCGTAATAGGCCTCGAACCCGGCGATGCGCTCGCGGTGGATGGCCGGGGCGAACAGCTCGGTCAGGGACGAGGCGACGGCCTCCAGCGTCGACTTGCTCGACACGAAATTGACGTAGGAATCGACGGCGTAGCGGGTCGCCGGCAGGATGCCCCGCAGGGAGGTGACATAGTCACGGTCCAGCCCCAGCCCGTCGGTCAGACGCAGCCAGCGCTCGATCCCGCCGACCTTGCCCTCCTCGCGCTCCCGGCTTTCGCCGAAGCCGTCATGGTCGAGCACGCGCTGAATCCAGATGCGGCGCAGCGCCGGATCGTCCATCCGCGCCATCAGTGCCAGATCCTTCTTGGGGATGCAGACCTGATAATAGAAGCGGTTCAGCGCCCAGGCCTGGACCTGCCCGCGCTTCAGCTTCCCGCCGTGCAGCAGTTTGTGGAAGGGGTGGAGGTCGTGGTACTGGCGCTCGCCGATGGCGCGCAACTCGCGTTCCAACTCCTCGCGCGACAGCGCTGACGTCATAGCGTGAACTCCATCCCGTCGTGGGCGATTTCCCAACCTTCGGCGGCGGCGGCGGCCCGTTCGGGCGAGTCGTCCAGCAGGGCCGGGTTGGTGTTGTTGATGTGGACAAAGACCTTGCGCCGCACGCCCAGCCCCGCGAAGGCGGCGATGGAGCCGTCCGGGCCGGACATCGCCATGTGGCCCATGCGCTGGCCGGTCTTGCTGCCGGTGCCGGCGCGGATCATCTCGTCGTCGGTCCAGGTGGTGCCGTCGAACAGCACCAGCGGCGCCCCGCGCAGCCGGTCGGCCAGCCAGCCCGGCATGGCCGAGCAGCCGGGGATGTAGAAGAACTCCCCGTCGCCGTTGCGGTCGCGGATGCGTAGAGCCACCGTGTCCTCCGCCACCGAGCCGAAGCCGGCGGCGGACGGGTCCTCCAGATAGAGCGCGACCTTGCCGGGCACGGCGAAGGCTTCGATCTCGAAGGGGAAGGGGTTTCCGGCGGCGTCGGCGGGAACCCAGGGCCGGTCCAGCGCCATGGGGCGGCGCGGCGCCAGCTCCGGGTTGACCACGCGGAAGACGGCGTTCGCGTCCAGCACGCGGTGCACCCGGTCGGTGGCGTAGACGGCCAGCGGCTGGGATTCGCGCAGCGTCAGCAGGCCCGCCACATGGTCGATGTCGGCGTTGGTCAGCACCGCCGCGGCGATGGGGCTGTGGCGCACGGCGGTCTGCGGATGCAGCGCCGGGTTGGCGAGGATCTGCCGGCCGATGTCCGGCGAGGCGTTCAGCAGCAGCCAGCGCCCGTCGCCGCCGCTGACGGCGAGCGACGATTGGGTGCGCGGGCGGGCCGCCGGGTCGCCGGAGCGGGCGCGGCGGCAGCCCGCGCAGTTGCAGTTCCACTGGGGAAAACCGCCGCCCGCGGCGGAGCCAAGGACGAGGATCGTCAGCATGGGGTGCCTTTCCTAGTCAGGCGGCCCGAATCAGGCGGCGGTCGTCACGCATGGGAACCGCCCAGCGCTCAGAGGCGAGCGCAGGCGTAGGCGTTGATTTCGGTGCCGACGGCGATTTCGACGATCTGGGGCTTGCGCCAGGTCTTCATGGATGGGTCCTCCGCGCTTGGATTGGTTTTGGGGTGTGTTCCGCCCGCCGCGGGCGGTCCCCACTAGCGAACGTTAGAACGCTACGGGTGCGGGACAAGATGGTCTATGCGACTTTGGAAGCAGGTGCGCTGCACAACCGGATAGGGGTGCTCCACCGTCCGGGCGTCCTTCCGCGAGCCTTTGCGCCCCAGCGGCCTTGCATCCCCCCGCACGCAGGGCTATCAAGCCCGCGCGCTTCTTTTTCGCCTGGAAAGATCATCCACCTGGAAAGATCATCCAGTGGACGCGCGCAACGCGGAGGAAGGACAAACATGAGCGCCATTACCGAAATCCACGCCCGCGAGATCCTCGACAGCCGTGGGAACCCGACCGTCGAGGTGGACGTCCTGCTCGAATCCGGCGCGTTTGGCCGCGCCGCCGTTCCGTCGGGCGCCTCGACCGGCGCGCACGAGGCGGTGGAGCTGCGCGACGGCGACAAGGGCCGCTACGGCGGCAAGGGCGTGCTGAAGGCCGTGGAATCGGTCAACGGCGAGATCTTCGACGCCATCGCCGGCCTTGACGGCTCCAACCAGCGTGCCCTCGACCTCGCCATGATCGAGCTGGACGGCACCCCCAACAAGGGCCGCCTCGGCGCCAACGCCATCCTCGGCGTCTCGCTCGCCGTCGCCAAGGCCGCGGCGGAAGAGGCCGCGCTGCCGCTGTTCCGCTACGTCGGCGGCGCCTTTGCCAATCTGCTGCCGGTGCCGATGATGAACATCATCAACGGCGGCGCCCACGCCGACAACCCGATCGACATCCAGGAGTTCATGGTCATGCCGGTCGGCGCCGAGAGCGGCGCCGAGGCCATCCGCATGGGCTCGGAGATCTTCCAGGCGCTGAAGAAGAAGCTCAAGGACGCCGGCCACAACACCAACGTCGGCGACGAGGGCGGCTTCGCCCCCAACCTCGCTTCGACCGAGGACGCGCTGGGCTTCGTGATGAAGGCCATCGAGGCCGCCGGCTACAAGCCGGGCGACGACGTCATGCTGGCCATCGACGCCGCCTCGACCGAGTTCTTCAAGAACGGCAAGTACGAGCTGGCCGGCGAGGGCAAGTCGCTGGCGCCGGAGCAGATGGTCTCCTACTGGACCGATCTGGTCGGCCGCTACCCGATCATCTCGATCGAGGACGGCATGGCCGAGGACGACTGGGAGGGCTGGAAGGCGCTGACCGACGCCATCGGCAACAAGGTGCAGCTGGTCGGCGACGACCTGTTCGTGACCAACCCGGCGCGTCTGGCGGACGGCATCAAGAAGGGCGTGGGCAACTCGATCCTGGTCAAGGTCAACCAGATCGGCACGCTGTCGGAGACGCTGGAGGCCGTCGACATGGCGCACAAGGCCGGCTACACGGCGGTCCTCTCGCACCGCTCGGGCGAGACCGAGGACAGCACCATCGCCGACCTGGCGGTCGCCACCAACTGCGGCCAGATCAAGACCGGCTCGCTGTCGCGCTCCGACCGTCTGGCCAAGTACAACCAGCTGATCCGCATCGAGGAGATGCTCGGCACCGCCGCCCGCTTCGCCGGGCGCGGCATCCTCAAGGCGTAAGACGCTCTTAAGGACCTCCTGAGGGAAAAGGCCCCTTTCCGGGACACCGGGAAGGGGCTTTTTTCTGTGGTCTCTTTCGGGGTTGCGCCCGTCGCGCGGGAGATTCCCAAATCACCACCGTGCAAGGCGTACGCGCTTCTGGTAAACAGCCGCCATAGTTTCGCCCGCTTGGGCCGCCACCCTCCCACGACGGCATTCCCCGCCCGGACAGGACCCTCGACGCATGACCAAGACCACTTCTTTCGCCGCCCTGCTGCTTGGCGGCCTGCTGTGCAGCGGTTCCGTCTTCGCGCAGACGGTTTCGATGCAGGACCGTCTGGACCGGCTGGAGTCGGGGGTGGAGGCACTGGGCGGGCGCGTCGAGGTGGCGCAGGCCTATCCGGGCAACGCCTACACGCGGGGGCAGACGGCCGAGATCCAGCCCTCGCTGGCCGCGGATTTCGAGGTGCGGCTGCAGAAGCTGGAGCGCGCCCTATCGGAACTGACCGGGCGCTATGAAGAGGCGACCTATCAGATCTCGCAGATGAAGGACCGGCTGGAGCGGGTCAACAGCGACATCGACTTCCGCCTGAAGGAGCTGGAGAGCAAGGGCGGCGGGGCGGCCAGCGACCCGTTCGGCGGCCCGGCCAAGCCCAGCGCGGCGGCTCCGGCCGCGGCCCCCGGCGGCGCCAAGGCCACCGAGAAGGTGGCGGACAAGCCGGCGGAGAAGCAGACCGCCGCCGTGGCGCCGCTGCCCGCCAACTCGACCCCGGAGAAGCAGTACGAACACGCCTTCGAGCTGCTGCGCCAGTCGGACTATGACAAGGCCGAAAAGGCCTTCAGCGACTTTCTGGCGAAGAACAAGTCCCACCAGCTCGCCGGCAACGCCCAGTACTGGCTGGGCGAGACCTATTATGTCCGCAACAAGTTCCAGGACGCCGCCGTTGCCTTCGCCGAGGGCGTGCAGAAGTACCCGAAGAACAACAAGGCGGCGGACAATCTGCTGAAGCTCGGCATGTCGCTGCAGCAGCTCAACCAGAAGAAGGACGCCTGCACCGCCTTCAACCAGCTGATCACCAAGTTCCCGGAGGCGTCGGCCAGCGTGAAGCGCCGCGCCGACACCGAGCGCCGTCGTCTGAACTGCGCCTGACGGGTGCGGTGAACGTATCCGACCCGGCGGGGCCGATTTCCGCGGATGAGTTCGCCGCCCGCATGGACCGGCTGGGCGGCTTCGAGGCGAAACCGCGCGTGGCTGTCGGTGTGTCCGGTGGGGCGGACAGCCTCGGGCTGGCCTTGCTCGTCCAGCGCTGGGCGGCGGAGCGGGCCGGGGATGTCCTCGCCCTGGTCGTGGACCATGGCCTGCGCGCGGAGTCGGCGGCGGAGGCCGCCCGGGTGGGCGGTTGGCTCCAGGCCCGCGGCATTGCCCACGCCGTTCTGCGCTGGGACGGCGAGAAACCGCCAACCGGCATCCAGGAGGCGGCCCGCGCGGCGCGCCACCGCCTGCTGGCTGAGCGCTGCCGGGAGGAGGGCATCCTCCATCTGGCGCTCGCCCACCACCGCGACGATCAGGCTGAGACGGTGCTGCTGCGCTTCGCCCGCGGTTCCGGCGTCGACGGGCTGGCCGCCATGGCGCCGGTGCGCGCGGGCGGCGCCGTGAGGGTGATCCGGCCGCTGCTGGACCTCCCGCATGGCCGGCTGGTGGTGACCTGCCGCGCCTTCGGCCAGGAGTGGATCGAGGACCCCTCCAACCGCAACCCGCGCTTCGCCCGCGCCCGCCTGCGCGCGGCGGAGGAAGCACTGGCCGCCGAGGGCTTGGACGCGCCGCGTCTGGCCGACCTCGCCCGCCGGGCCGCCCGCGCCCGCAACGCGCTGGAAGCAGGAACCGCCTCCCTGCTGGCCGAGGCCGTGGAAGTCCATCCGGAGGGCTGGCTGCGGCTGGACCCGAAGCCGTTGCTGGAGGCGCCAGAGGAACTTGGCCTGCGCGCGCTGGCCCGCTGCATCGCCGCGACGGGGGGCGCCGCCTACCCGCCGAAGGACGAGGCGGTGGAGCGCCTGTTCGCCGAGATCGCGGGGGAACGCTTCCGGGGACGCACGCTGGGCGGCTGCCGCATCCTGCCGCGGAAGGGGCATTTGGTGATCGCGCGGGAGCCGGTTGGGGTCACCGAACGGCTGAGCCTTACCCCCGGCGGAGAGGTCTGGTGGGATCGCCGATTCGCCGTTCGGCTGGCGGCGGGAGCTGGCGGGGCGGTGAGCGTGGCAACATTGGGGCGGGAAGGGTGGCAAATGGTGCGGTCCGCAGGCCCGGATTCGGGCCGCATCGGCCTGCCTGAACCGGTCCGTGAGACGCTGCCGGCGCTGTGGGACGGAAACGGGCTGGCGGCGGTGCCGCATCTGGGCTTTTCGCGGCCCGGATTCCCCCTTTCGGCGGTCGCTCTGCACGCACCCGGGGTGGTGTTGGCCGGTCCAGCTTTTCAGGTTGTTTCGGACCGTGTCGGCATTATTTAATCTGGGAACGTGCCCGTAAGCCCGGGAGGGGTGGCTCCGCATCGGCCTACCTTTCCGCGCAGGGTTCGCAGAAAGGCTTTCGACGTGAACAATTTCGGCAAGAATCTCGCGCTCTGGATCATCATCGGGCTGCTGCTGGTGGCCCTGTTCAATCTGTTCCAGAGCTCTTCCACGCGCAGCCCGCAGACGACGGTTCCGTTCAGCGAGCTTCTCGCCGAAGTGGACCGCGGCCAAGTGGCCGACGTCACCATCAAAGGTAGCCAGGTGTCCGGCCATTTCACCGATGGCCGGTCCTTCAGCACCTTCGTCCCGCCCGAAGCCGGGCTGGTCGAGCGGCTGACGCAGAAGAACGTGCGCATCAGCGCCGTTCCGGACGACAGCAACGTGCCGTCGCTGTTCTCCGTCCTGCTGTCCTGGTTCCCGATGCTGCTGCTGATCGGCGTCTGGATCTTCTTCATGCGTCAGATGCAGTCGGGCGGCGGCAAGGCCATGGGCTTTGGCAAGTCCCGCGCGCGCCTGCTGACGGAGAAGGTCGGCCGGGTCACCTTCGACGACGTCGCCGGCATCGACGAGGCCAAGCAGGAGCTGGCCGAAATCGTCGAGTTCCTGAAGGACCCGCAGAAGTTCCAGCGTCTGGGCGGCAAGATCCCGAAGGGCGTGCTGCTCGTCGGCCCGCCGGGCACCGGTAAGACCCTGACCGCGCGCGCCGTGGCGGGTGAAGCCAACGTGCCCTTCTTCACCATCTCCGGCTCCGACTTCGTCGAGATGTTCGTGGGTGTCGGCGCCAGCCGCGTCCGCGACATGTTCGAGCAGGGCAAGAAGAACGCCCCCTGCATCATCTTCATCGACGAAATCGACGCCGTGGGCCGTCATCGTGGCGCCGGCCTGGGTGGCGGCAACGACGAACGCGAGCAGACCCTGAACCAGCTGCTGGTCGAGATGGACGGTTTCGAGGCGAACGAGGGCGTCATCCTCATCGCCGCGACCAACCGTCCGGACGTGCTCGACCCCGCGCTGCTGCGACCGGGCCGCTTCGACCGTCAGGTCGTCGTTCCGAACCCCGACGTGCTGGGCCGCGAGAAGATCCTCAAGGTCCACATGCGCAAGGTGCCGCTGTCCCCGGACGTTGACGCCAAGGTCATCGCGCGCGGCACCCCGGGCTTCTCGGGCGCCGACCTCGCCAACCTCGTCAACGAGGCCGCGCTGCTCGCCGCCCGCATCGGCAAGCGCGTCGTCGGCATGGCCGAGTTCGAGGCCGCCAAGGACAAGGTCATGATGGGCGCGGAACGCCGCTCCATGGTCATGACCGAGGATGAGAAGAAGCTGACCGCCTATCACGAGGCCGGTCACGCCATCGTCGCCATCCACCAGCCGGACAGCGATCCGGTGCACAAGGCCACCATCATCCCGCGCGGCCGCGCGCTCGGCATGGTGATGCGCCTGCCGGAAGGCGACCGCATCTCGCTGTCCCAGGCCAAGCTGCACGCCGACCTGCGCGTCGCCATGGGCGGCCGCATCGCGGAAGAGCTGATCTTCGGCAAGGACCGCGTGACCACCGGCGCGTCGGGCGACATCAAGATGGCGACCGACATGTCGCGCCGCATGGTCACTGAATGGGGCATGAGCGACAAGCTGGGCCCGCTGCTCTACGGCGAGCCGACGCAGGAGGTCTTCCTCGGCCACTCCGTCACCCAGCACAAGAACATGTCCGACGCCACGGCCCGCACGGTGGACGAGGAAATCCGGCGGATCGTCGACGAGGCGTACGGCGAGGCCCGCCGCATCCTGACGGAGAACATCGACCAGCTGCACACCATCGCCAAGGGCCTGCTGGAGTACGAGACCCTGAGCGGTGAGGACATCGCCCGCCTGCTGCGCGGCGAGCCACTGATCCGCAACGACGAGCGTGAAGGCTTCTCCCCGGCCCCGCCGAAGCAGCCGACCCCGACCTCGGGCCGTCGCCCGTCGGTGCCGACCACCAAGGAAAGCGGCGGAATGGACCCGGAGCCTCAGGGCACCTGATGGTTTGCACCTGATCCACACCGCAGCTTAAGTCAGCGAAACCGGCGCTCCGCAAGGGGCGCCGGTTTTTCTTTGCCGACCATTTTCCTGGTGCCCTCCAGCTGTACGCGTCTCCCGTACGTCTTGGCGGAACCAAGGGGCGGGACCATCGTACTGAACAGGGTCGCCTCTACCGAAAGCGCCGCCGATGCTGTTCCTGCCCATCTACGACGACAACCCGACGCGGCGGACGCCGGTCGTCACCATGGCGCTGATCGCGCTGTGCGTGATGGTGTTCCTGTGGCAGCTCTCACTGGGCGCGAGGGCCGGGAATCTCGCCGTCTATTCCTTCGGCCTCGTTCCGGCGGTGCTGTTCGGCCACGCCGAGCTGCCGGAGCCGTTGCGGGTCGTTCCGCCCTGGATGTCCATCATCACCTCCATGTTCATGCATGGCGGCTTCCTGCACCTTGCCGGCAACATGCTGTACCTCTGGATCTTCGGCAACAACGTCGAGGACAGCATGGGGCGGGGCCGCTTCGTGGTCTTCTACCTGCTGTGCGGAACGGCGGCGGCACTGGCCCAGAGCTTCGCCGCCCCAACGTCCGAAGTCCCGATGGTGGGGGCGAGCGGGGCCATCGGCGGGGTGCTCGGCGCTTATCTGGTTCTGCACCCACGGGCGAATGTCGGCGTCTTCTTCTGGTTCATCATCATCGTGCGCGTCATCAGCGTTCCGGCGGTGCTGGTGCTGGGCTTCTGGTTCGTCGGGCAGATCCTGAGCGGGGTCACCACCCCGACCTCCGACGACAGCGGCGGGGTGGCCTTCTGGGCGCATGTCGGCGGGTTTCTCATGGGCGCCGCGCTGATCCCGTTCTTCAAGCGGCCTGAGGTGCGGTTGCTGGAGCCGGCGCACAGCCGCCCCTTCGAAGTCGTTCCGCCGGGCACTCGGTTGCGCCGTGGCAGTGTGCCGGAGGCGGGCGATCGCCGCCGTCCCTTTCGATGAATGATAGATATTACCTATTGGTCTGGTTGGATCATTCGATTGGACCTGTCGTCGCCCGACGCGCATGCTGAAGCTGAACAGGAACGGCGGTGTTCGGGAGTTCGGCGATGACCAAGACCTTCAGCTTTGCCTGCATCCACTTCACGGTGGCCTTCACCGTCGGCTATCTGATGACCGGCAGCATCGCGGTGGGCGGCGCGTTGGCGCTGGTGGAACCGCTGTGCAACACGGTGGCCTATCACCTGCACGAGAGGGCCTGGGTGGCCCATGAACGCCGCAAGGCGCAGGCTGCCAAGGCGGAGCCGGCGGAGGGGACCGCCGTTCCGGCCTGAAGGGAGCAGTAAAAACCCTCTCCTGCAGGATGACAGGAGAGGGCCAACGGGAGCGGCTCAGCGCGACCGCAGGTAGGCCAGCACCGCTTCCGGAGCGGATTCGCCGTAGGGGTCGCCACCCTCACCGGCATCGTTGATGCCCGGCTCCTCGAAAAGCTTCTCGATCACGCCGTCGGTCACCACCATGGCGTAGCGCCAGCTGCGCATGCCGAAGCCGACATGGTCCTTGTTGATGAGCATGCCCATGCGGCGGGTGAAGTGGCCCGAGCCGTCCGGGATCAGCTTGACGTTCTTCACGCCCAGATGCTTGCCCCACTGGAACATCACGAAGGCGTCGTTGACGCTGAGACAATAGACCTCGTCGACGCCCAGATCGCGGAACTCCGGATAGAGCGCGTCATAGGTCGGCACCTGCTGGTTGGAGCAGGTCGGGGTGAAGGCGCCGGGCAGGGAAAAGACGACGACGCGCTTGCCGGCGAACAGATCGTCGCTGCTGACGTCCTGCCAGCGGAACGGGTTGGGGCCGCCGACGCTTTCGTCGCGCACGCGGGTCTTGAACACGACCGAGGGGACTTTGCGTCCTTCCATGATGGTCTCCGGATCGAAGTGAAGCGGTTGACGCGGGATGATCCGAACCTTAGCCCTTCAACGGATTGACGAAAACCGGCCGGAGCCGCCTGCGCGGTCTTGTCTCAGCCGGTCGTCGGATCAGGGCAGGAGGCTCTCCGCGAAGGGGCGGAAGGCACCTTCGGTCACCAACCGCTTCGCCGCCGCGATGTCCGGGGCCATCGCCCGATCCTCCGTCCACACCGCCACCCGGGCGCGCAGCAGTCCCCGCGCGCGCTCCAGCGCGGGGGAGGAGGCCAGCGGCGCCCGCAGGTCGATGCCCTGGGCGGCCGCCAGCAGCTCCACCGCGACGATCCCCGCCAGATTGTCGGCCATGTCCGTCAGGCGGCGGGCGGCGTGGGTCGCCATGCTCACATGATCCTCCTGGTTGGCGGAGGTGGGCAGGCTGTCCACGCTGGCCGGGTGGGCCATCTGCTTGTTCTCGCTGGCCAGCGCCGCCGCGGTGACCTGGGCGATCATGAAGCCGCTGTTCAGACCGCCGTCGGCCACCAGGAAGGGCGGCAGACCCGACAGGTGGGTGTCCATCAGCAGCGCGATCCGCCGTTCCGACAGCGCTCCCGTCTCCGCGATGGACAGGGCCAGCACGTCGGCGGCCATCGCCACCGGCTCGGCGTGGAAGTTGCCGCCCGACAGGATGTCGCCGCTGTCCGGGAAGACCAGCGGGTTGTCGGACACCGCGTTGGCCTCGCGTTCCAGAACGCCGGCGGCGAAGCGCAGATGGTCGAGCACCGCGCCCATCACCTGCGGCTGGCAGCGCAGGCTGTAGGGGTCCTGCACCGTCTCGTGCCCCTCGCGGTGGGAGTCGCGGATGCCGCTGCCCTGGAGGAGGATGCGGTAGACGGCGGCGACGTCGCGCTGGCCGGGCTGGCCGCGCAGGTCGTGGATGCGCGCGTCGAACGGGCCGTCGCTGCCCAGCGCGGCATCGACGCTGAGCGCGCCGGCGACCAGAGCGGCCGCGAAGCCGTCTTCGGCCGCGACCAGCCCGGCCAGACCGAGCGCGGTGGACACCTGCGTGCCGTTCAGCAGGGCCAGGCCTTCCTTGGCCTCCAGCGCCAGCGGCGCCAGCCCGGCGCGGGCCAGCGCCTCGGCGGCGGGCAACCGCTCGCCGTCCACGTCGGCCTCGCCCTCGCCGATCAGCACGCCGGTCAGGTGGGCCAGCGGCGCCAGATCGCCGGAGGCTCCCACCGAGCCCTTGGCCGGCACCACCGGCAGGACGCCGCGGTTGTAGAGCGCCAGCAGCGCCTCGATCACCACCATGCGCACGCCGGAATGGCCGCGCGCCAGCGCGTTGACCTTCAGCGCCAGGATCAGCCGCACCACGCCCGGCGGCAGGTCCGGCCCGGTGCCGGCGCTGTGCGACAGGACCAGCCGCCGTTGCAACTCGCGCACCTGATCCGGGGGGATGCGCTTCTTCGCCAGCAGGCCGAAGCCGGTGTTGACGCCGTAGACCGCGCGCTCCCCACCCGCCGCATCCGCCACCGTGCGGGCCGAGGCGTCGATGGCGGCGCGGCAGCCGGGCGCCAGGGCCAGGACGGGCGGGTCGCGCAGGATGCGGCGCAGGTCGGGCAGGGCGAGATGGCCGGGGGCGATGGTCAGCGTGTCGGTCATGCGGCGTTCCTTCAAGCGGGCCGGCGTGAAACGGGGCGAACAGAGCAGTCCTTCACATGAGGCGCCGTTGTCGTTTGCGCAAAGGGGGTGGTTTTCAGTGGCATTCCTGTGATGTCCCTCAATCTTCAGATTTCATTTACCAAAAACGCGCCAACTGACCTCGCCTGCATCCAGTGGGCACTGCCGCAAACGGTGACAATTGGAGGGCTGTAAATGCCTCGCCTGTTTTCTCGCGGGTCTGAAAAGACCAATAAAGATATGGCTCACGGGGGACGTTACTTCACCCGGGTACTCGTTGGTGCATTTGTCTTCAGCGCCACCATCAATCTCCTGATGTTGGCGATGCCACTTTATTCCCTTCAGGTCTTTAGCCGGGCCATTCCGTCCGGCAACATCGATACGCTGGTCATGCTGACCGTCATCGTCGTCATGGCCCTGACGCTCAGCGCCGCCATGGAAACGGTGCGGGCGCGCATCCTGGCCCGCGCGGGCAACGCGCTGGAGGTCACCTGGCGCCGCCGGCTGACCGCCGACGTGCTGGACGCCTCGGGCCGCGGCCGTCCGGACACCGCCCCGGTCAGCGACCTCATGGAGGTCAAGGGCGCGATGAGCCGCCCGTCGCTGCCGGCCCTGATGGACCTGCCCTGGGTGCCCCTGTACGTCATCGGCATCTACCTGATCCACCCGCTGCTCGCCGTGATCCTGGTCGCCGCGATGGTCATCATGACGGCGCTGGGCTATCTGAGCAACTGGGCGGTCCGCCACTTCGCCGAGGACAGCAAGGCCCCGGCCAGCCGTTCGCAGCGCCTGTTCGACTCCCTGCTGTCGCGGTCGGAGACGGTGCGGGGCCTGCGCATGGGGCCGAGCGCCCTGGACACCGTGGCCCGCGACGCCATGACCACCTCTGCCCTGCAGGGCCGCTCGACCGAGCGCGCCGCCGCCATCGGCGCCTTCACCAAGTGGGTCCGTATGGTCATCCAGATCGCGGTGACCGGTGTCGGCGCCCTGCTGGTGATCGAGCAGCACCTGTCCTTCGGCGGCATGATCGCCACCTCCATGCTGGTCGGCCGCGCCCTCGCCCCGGTGGAGCAGAGCGCTGGCGCCTGGGCGCAGATCCAGAAGTCCTATCAGGCCTTCCGCCGCCTGTTCCCGCTGCTGAAGCGCCTGTCCCTGGAGCCGGAGCGTCCGATCATCCCGGTGGAGCGCGAGCGCCTGACCGTCGAGAACCTGCTGTTCGTCTCCCCCCGCGATCAGAAGCCGATCCTGCGCAGCGTCACGCTGGCGGTGGAGCCGGGCCAGACGGTGTGCATCGCCGGTCCCAACCGCTCCGGCAAGTCGGTGCTGGCCCGTCTGCTGGCCGGCGTGGCGATGCCGTCGGCGGGCACCGTGCGGCTGGGCGGTCTGGCCGTCGCCTCGCTGAACCCGGAAACCCCGGAGCAGGGCATCGGCTACATGGCCCAGGGCGCCGACCTGCTGCCCGGCACCATCGCCGAGAACATCGCCCGCTTCACCGAGACGACGCGGGAGAAGGTCGAGGACGCCGCCAAGCGCGCCGGCATCCACGCCTGGGTCGAGAGCCTGCCCGGCGGCTATGAGACCGAGGTGACCGACCCGCTGTTCCCGATCACCGGCGCCTCGGCCCGCCTGATCGCCCTGGCCCGCGCCGGCTACGGCCGTCCGTCGCTGATGGTTCTCGACGAGCCCTCGGCCGGCATGGACGAGATCGGCCACAAGGCGGTGCGCGAGTTCATCGTCGAGGCCAAGACCAGCGGCGTCACCACCATCGTGCTGACCCATTCCCCGGCCTTCGTCGACATTTCCGACAAGACCTTCGTTCTGAAGAACGGCATGGCGGTCGAGCTGCCGCAACGCCAGCAGGAGCAGCAGGGGCCGAACTGGAGCCGCCTGCGCAACATCGGCCCGGCGCCGGTGCAGAGCGCCGCCGGCTGACGCCGGAACCTCCAGACCAGCACCCAGCATTTCCGGCGATCAAGGACCGATTGTTATGACCGACACCACCATGAACACCTACAAGACGAAGACCATGACGTCGATCGGCGCGCTGCGCGCGCTGGTTCCCGACACCCGGGTCAGCGGGCTTCTGGCCGGCGGCTTCATGGTGCTGGCGGTGGGCTTCGGCGGGATGACCGCCTGGGCCGCGCTCGCCCCGCTTCACAGCGCCGTCATGGCCTCCGGCGCGCTCGCCCCGGAGACCGGCCGCAAGATCGTGAAGCACACCGAGACCGCCCAGATCGAGGAGATCCTCGTCAAGGAAGGCGACACGGTGAAGGCCGGTCAGGTCCTGATGCGGCTGGACAGCACGGAGGCGGCGACCCGGCTCCAGGTGCTGAGCACCTCCTGGCTGGAAACCCAGGCGCTGGAGGCGCGGCTGACCGCCGAGCTGTTCGAGCAGCCGGCCATCGAGTGGCCGGAGGAGCTGATCCGTCGCCGCGGCAGCGACCGCACGGTGGAAAAGCTGATGGGCAACCAGGAAACCCTGTTCCAGGTCCGCCGCAACCAGCTCGACACCGAGGCCAAGCTGACCAAGGAGCGCGTCGCCACGCTGCGCGAGGAAGGCAAGAGCCTTCAGGAGCAGCGCAAGTTCCTGGCCCGTGAGATCCAGCTCATCGAGGACGATCTGCGCATCACCCAGGGTCTGCTGTCGCGCGGCAACGCCACCCGCACCAAGCTGGTCGAGCAGCAGAAGGAAGAGGCGCAGCTCAAGGGCCGCGACCGCGAGCTTGAGGCCCGCATCGCCCAGGCCAACCAGGCTGCCGTGGACGCCGAGGGCGACCTTCTGCGCCGCCGCAACGACTTCCGCGAAAAGGTGCTGGTCGACCTGGAGAAGTCCCGCGGCGACGTCATCCGTCTCGCCGAGCAGATCCGCGACGCCGCCAACCGGCTGGAAACCCGCGCGATCAAGGCTCCGGACGCCGGGACTGTCGTGATGCACAGCCATTGGGCCGCCGGCGGCACGATCACCGCCAACGAGCCGATCCTGGACATCATCCCGGACGACCGCGCCCTGCTGGCCGAGGTGAAGGTCCAGCCGAAGGACATCAAGTCGCTGACCGTCGATCTGCCGGTGAAGGTGCAGTTGACCGCCTATGACAGCCGCGTCGTCGGCTCGCTGGACGGCACGGTGACCTACGTCTCGGCCGACCGCGTGATGGACCCGATCACCCGGCAGGAATCCTACATCGCGCGGATCAAGCTGAAGGACAGCGACTCCCATCAGGTCCACAACCTGACCATCAAGCCGGGCATGCCGGTGGAGGCGCGCATCCTGCTGTCTGCCCGCACCCCGCTCGACTATCTGGTGCAGCCGCTGTCGCACTCCTACGTGAAGGCGTTCATTCAGGAGTAAGGGGCCAAGCGTAAGGGGCGTCACGCTCCGCGATGGTTCGGAAAAGGAAAGGGCGGCTTCCCACAGGGGAGGCCGCCCTTCCTTGTTTGGTGAAGCGGGATGGTATCAGCCGCGCGGGCCGTGCAGGCGCCGTGCCGCGAGGTCCAGCGCCAGCTTCAGCTGGGCGAGCGAATAGGGTTTGTTGACCACGCCCAGCGGGTAGGTCTCGGTGATGCGGGCCATGATCGCGTGGTTGGCGTAGCCGGACAGGAAGATCGAGCGGATGCCGTAATTGGCGCGCAGGCGCCGCGCCGCCTCGATCCCGTCGCCGCCGGCCAGCCGCACATCCATCAGCGCCACGTCGGGACGCTCGCGGCCGGCGATGGCCACCGCCTCCTCTTCGGTGCGGGCGGTGCCGCAGACGATATGGCCGAGGTCCATGGCGGCCATCCCCACCGCCTCGGCGGCCAGGGACTCGTCCTCCACGATCAGCAACCGCAGCGGACGGATCGCCGCCGGGGCATCACGCCGGGTTGAGTCGTTCCGGTCAGCCTGGACGGCCGGACCGCAGCGGTGCCGCCATTCCAGGCGGGACGACGGTCGTGCCCCGGACGCCGGTCGTGCCAGCGTGTCCACATCATCCCGTGCCATGACCACCCCCATGCGTCGCCGCAGGTGTTATTGGTAAGGATTCATTTACCAAATAAAGTGGTAGCCACACCCCTTTCGGAGTTCAAGGAAAATCGGTGTGACGCGGGTGCGTTCGGACGAGGTGCGACCTTCCCGCAACAATGTGGCTCAATAAAATCAGGGGTGCGCAGGTCAGCGCTTGGGGCGGCTCAGCCAGTCCACATTCCCGCTGCGGGGAGCGGCGCCATCGACCCCCGAACCGCCTTTGCGTCCGGACAAGGGCGAAAGCCACGAGGGAGCCGGAGCCGCATCGGGGACGGAGTCCGGCGCCGCCGGGCGCGGCGCCGCCGGGGCGGGTGCGCGCGGGACGAAGGGCGACAGAACGGGCGCCGGTGACGGAGGCGTTGAGGGCGCGGGCGGATCGTCGCGCGGCGGCTCGGCAAAGAAAGGGGCCGGCTCGTCGGATGGGGGCGGCGCGTAGGTCTGCGGGGCCGTCTGCGGTGCGGGGGGCGGCACCGCCGGAGCTGCGGCGGATGGCTGGGCGGACGTCTGGGCGCGGGGTTCGGCGACGGCCCGCGTGGGGCGGTCGTCATCGTCCACCGGGCCGGTCTGGGTGTTGATGCGCCGGGCTTCGTCGCGGATGGACAGCAGAGTGGACACCGCGAACTGGAGCAGCGGCGCCATCGTCTCGGAGTTCGCCAACTCCTCCGCCGTCAGGGCGGAGAAGCGCTGGCGCACCTGCTCCACCGCGTCCTCGATGCTGTCGCGCAGGGCGCTGGTGTCCTGGAGGACGCGCTCCAGATCCTCCCGAAGGGCCGAAATCTCGCAGGCTTGGCGCAACTCGTGGAAGCCGATGGGAGTCCCCGGCGTCCGCCCGGAGTCGGCGGTCCGCTGATCCTGCGATCGGAAATCATAGGGCATCTTCGCCAAACGCCGGGCCCTATCCTGCAATCCTGATGGAGACCAAGGAAGGTTGCCGTGTCACAGGTTTAATGCGGTTGAACATGGTTGGAAACCGTTTGCGCACCCCAATCGCTTGTACTATTTTTTCCGCACCGGGGGGAACGGAATCCTGCGGTATCACAAATCCTACCCACCCCTCCCCAGAACCACGCATGCCGGGTACTCACGGTGTCGATTGATCGCGCGGAACTGGAACGGCTTCTTGCCGATCGTCCGACTGGAAACCGCTCGGCCATGCAGGCCGTCCGCGAAAGCTACGCCGACATCGGCCTGATGCGCGAGCGCGGCCTGTCCTGGGCCGAGATTTCCGACGTGCTGGCGAAGCTGGGCGTCACCGCCCGCGACAACCAGCCGATCTCGCCCGTTACCCTGCGCTCCGCCTTCTTCCTCGTGGGGAACGAAGGGCGCGACGGCGGCGCGGACGGGGAGGAGGAGCGTGAGACGACCCCGCGCGAGACTCTGGACGCGGTGCACCGCGCCGCTCTTGCCGCCGGACAGCCTGATGCCGTCGAGCCGGACGACACCGAGGATGCGGCCGCTGATCCGGAAGCGGAACTCGTCCCCGCTTTGGAGCCTGAACCGGATGCCGATCCGGAACCGGCTCCCGAAGAAGTTTCGCCGGACCCCGCTCCCGCTCCGGCGCTGCCGGTGACGCCCCTCGCGGAGCCCGCCAAATCTCTGGACGAGCCGGCTCCAATTCCCCAGGAACCGATCCTTCGCGTTTCAACACCTCAAGATTCGACAACGAACACACCCTGGAAAGGCGATCGCATGCTGGGCACCATCTTCGTTCTCAACGACCGCGGTGGCGTCGGCAAGACGCTGCTGTCTCACCACCTGATGGCGACCGCCATGCTCGAAGGCCTTCAGCTCAAGGTCGTCGAATATGAGGTGAACGAGCGCCTGAACCGCCTGTTCGGTCCGGAGGTGGTGGAGCACCGCCGCATCACCCAGGACTTCATGAACATGATGGGTTCGGGCGATGGCTTCTACGAGTTCTGGGACCAGATCGGTCCGGAGCTGCAGCGCGGCGGCCGCCTCTACGACTTCGGCGGCAACATCTCCCAGTGGTTCTTCAACTGGGCCGAGGTGTCGGGCTTCGACTACTATGTCGGCGAGGGCGAGCGGCTGACCTTCATGGTGCCGGTCACCGTCGATCTGGCCTCGCTGTCCACCGGCATGAACACGCTGGAGCGCATCGCCACCATCGCTCCGAAGGCCAAGCGCGTCCTGGTCGAGAACGGCTTTTCCGGTCCCTTCTCGCAGCTCGACGACAGCCAGTACGCCCGCCGCAAGGCGGAGATGGTGGAGCGCGAGGGCGTGGAGGTCATCTCCATGGCCCCCTGCACGGCCCCGGCCTGGGCGCGCCTGACCGGCCACCGCATCGACGAGGTGGCGCAGATGACCCGCGAGGATCTTGTGAAGCTGGGCATGACCCCGCCGGTCGCCTCGCGCTCGCTGATCATCATCCACGAGTGGCTGCGCACGATGCGGCAGGCGCTGTCGCCCTACTTGCGCGACGCCTTCAACCAGTCCTCCGGGCCGGCCGCCAAGACCGGCGCCCGTCAGGGCGCGCTCTGAGAAAATCGCCGTCAGGGCGCACTCTGAGCGGACCGCGCATCGCCAGCATGCGGAAACGGGGGCCTTCGCGGCCCCCGTTTCTTTTTGCCCCCCGTTTCTTTTTGCCTAACGAAGACGTTACGCGAAGGCTTCGACCAGCGCGGCGAACTCCTGCGGGCGTTCGGCGTGCAGCCAGTGGCCGGCGCCCTCGATCATCTCGATCGCGGCCTTGGGGAAGTGGCGGCGAATGGCGGCGTGGTTCTCCGGCACGATGTAGTCGGACCGGGTTCCGCCGATGAACAGGGTGGGGCCGTCGTACCGGGCGTCGCCGAGATCCGGGAAGCCGATCAGGTCGCTCATGCGGGCGCCGATGGCGTCGAGGTTGATCCGCCAGTGAAACGACCCTTGCTCCAGAACGAGATTCTGCAGCAGGAAGGAACGCAGGGGGGCTTCCGGCACCGCGTCCACAAGCTGCGCCTCGACCTCGGAGCGGCGGGTGCAGCCGTCCAGCTTGGCCTGCTTCATCGCCGCCACGAAGGGGGCGTGGGTGTGGGTATAGGCGACCGGCGCGATGTCGGCCACGGCGAGACGCTCCACCCGGTCGGGATGGGTCAGCGCCAGCGTCATCGCCACCTTGCCGCCCATGGAGTGGCCGACCACCGACGCCCGTGCGAAGCCGCGGTCGTCGAGGAAGCGCAGCACGTCCGCGGCCATCGCCGGGTAGGTCATCTCGTCCGACCAGGGGGCGCCGCCGTGGTTGCGCAGGTCCAGCGCGTAGACCCGGTGCCGCTCCGCGAAGCGTTTCGCCAGGGTCTGCCAGTTGCGCGCCGACCCGAACAGGCCGTGCAGGACCAGCAGGGGGGTGCCGCCGTTCGCTTCGCCGGCTTCCAGATAGGTGAGGGGAAGACCCTGGGCCATGGACGTTCCGCTTGTCTGAAGGTGGGTGGAGAGGACAATGGGTGGGCGGCGATCCTAGCAGACCGTTTCCGCCCGCCGCCTTCAAATTCCACACGGTCTGGCATGCCGAAAGGCGTGACGCCGGCGGGGAAAACGCTAGGATGGCGCCGCCCATCAGAGGACCCGTACCACCGTGCTCCGCAACATCCTGTCCGTCGGCGGGCTGACGCTGGTCAGCCGCGTCCTTGGCTTCCTGCGCGACGTTCTGACCGCCGCGCTGCTCGGCGCCGGGCCGGTGGCCGACGCCTTCTTCGTGGCGTTCCGCCTGCCCAACCATTTCCGCGCCTTGTTCGCCGAGGGGGCCTTCAACTCGGCCTTCGTGCCGCTGTTCTCCGCCAAGCTGGTGCAGGACGGGCAGACCGCCGCCAAGCGCTTCGCCGAGGAGGTGATGAGCCTGCTGCTGGCGGTGCAGCTGCTGTTCCTGGCCGGCATCCTGGCGATCATGCCGCAGTTCATGACGGTCTTCGCGCCGGGCTTCTCGGACGAGCCGGAGAAGTTCCGGCTGGCCGTCCTGTTCACCAGCATCACCTTCCCGTACCTGCTGTTCATCTCGCTGGAATCGCTGCTCGCCGGCGTGCTCAACAGCATGGGGCGGTTCGGGGCGGCGGCGGCGGCGCCGATCCTGCTGAACCTGTGCCTGATCGCGGCGATGGTGCTGGCCGCGCCGCTGATGCCCACGGTCGGCCACGCCCTGTCCTGGGGCGTCTTCGCCGCCGGGCTGGCGCAGTTCCTGTACCTGTATTGGGAGGCGAGCCGGGCCGGGATGGGGCTGCGGCTGCCACTGCCGCGCCTGACGCCGGACGTGAAGCGGTTCCTGACCGTGCTGGGCCCGGCGGCGCTGGGATCCGGCCTGACGCAGATCAACCTGTTCGTCGACACGCTGATCGCCTCGCTGCTGCCGACCGGGGCGGTGTCCTACCTCTACTACGCGGACCGGCTGAACCAACTGCCGCTGGGCGTCATCGGGATCGCGGTCGGGACCGTTCTGCTTCCGGAAATGGCACGGCGCATCAAGGGCGGCGACGAGCCGGGCGCGGTGGAGAGCCAGAACCGGGCGGTGGAACTGTCGCTGGTGCTGACCCTGCCGGCCGCCGCCGCCTTCCTGGTCGCCGGCCTGCCCATCGTGTCGGTGCTGTTCCAGCACGGCGCCTTCGGCCCGACCGACGCGGCGCAGTCCGCCGCCACGCTGCAGGCCTACGCGCTGGGGCTGCCGGCCTTCGTGGTGATCCGCAGCCTCGTCAACGGCTTCTACGCCCGGCACGACACGGCGACCCCGGTGCGGGTGGCGCTGGCCGCGACGGCGGTCAACGTGGCGCTGAAGCTGGCCCTGATGGGACCGCTGGCCCAGGTCGGGCTGGCGGTGGCGACCTCCGTCGCCGCCTGGGTCAACGCCGGGCTGCTGGCGTGGCTGCTGACCCGCCGCGGGCTGTTCAAGGCCGATGCCCGGCTGCTGCGCAACCTGCCGCGCATGGCCATCGCGGCGCTCGCCATGGGCGGCACGCTGTGGCTGGTGCAAACCCAGCTCTCGCCCTGGCTGACCGCCCATGGGCTGTTCGAGCGTCTGGGCGGGCTGGTGTTGCTGGGCCTTGCCGGCCTGCTGGTCTACGCGGTGCTGGCGGTCGCGCTGGGCCTGCTGCGCCGGTCGGACCTCGGGCGGTTCCGCCGGCGCCGCAAGAGCGTTTAACGCTTAAGCCGCCGGCCCGTTCTTGACCGGGCGGGCCGGGTCGGCGGTCCATTCCGACATCGACCCGTCATAGAGGCGGACCCCATCGATCCCCGCCACCTCGCTCAGCGCGAACCAGGACACCGAGGCGAGGTGGCCGGTGTTGCAGAAGGTGATCGTCGCGTCGCCCGTCCCGGCCTGATCCGCCAGCGCCTTCACCGCGTCGGCGGGGAGGAAGCGCTTCTCGGCGGCGGAGTAGAAGGCGCCGTTCTCGATCAGCACCGCCCCCGGCAGCGTGCCCGGAACGCGGGCTTGCGGGCTCTTGGCCTTGCCCTCGAACTGCTCGGCGGAGCGAGAATCCAGAAGCGGGACGGAGCCGCCGGTCACCGCCGCCACGACCACGGGCAGGGGCGCGCGCAAGTCCTCGCGGGGGGCTGCGGTGAAAGTGGTGGCGGGGCGGGTCGCGGCAGCCGTGACGACGGGATGGCCGGCGTCGCTCCAGGCGACGAAGCCGCCGTCCAGCACCGACACGCGGTCATGGCCCAGCGTCTTGAAGGTCCAATAGACGCGCGTCGCGTTTCCCATGTCGGCGGCGCTGAGACCACTGGCGACCAGAACGACGTGGTCCCCGTTGCCGATTCCCAGCCTACCGATCAGACCTTCCAGAACGGCGGTCTCGGGCAGCAGGCCCGGCACCCCGTCCACCGTCGCCCGCCAGCCGGCCTTGGCGTAGTCGGAATGGATCGAGCCGGGGATGAAGCCGCCCGACGGCGGCGTGCGCACGTCCAGAACCACGAGGTCGGGGCGGTCGAGGGCGCCCTTCAGCCAGGCGCTGTCCACCAGCGGGCGTTGGGAATCGGTCGTCATGGCTCTGCCTTCGCGGCTGGTTTCACGTTTGGCAGGCAGGGTATCAACACATAGCGGCGCGGGAAAACCAAATCTGCGCTGTTGTTTCCCATCCTTGTCGCAGGGTGTCGCGACGGTCGCCGTTGCCCCGGCGCGCCTGGTGCGGTAACTCTAGTCGGTTGGAAGGGTCCGGTGACCCGGGGTGAAGGAGTGCGGCATGGCCAACATCGACGATCTGCTGGGCGCCGGCTCGTCCGACGACATGAGCAGCGACGCCTTCGCCATCGGCGACGCGCCGGTCGAGATCAAGGTGGTCATCGGCACGGCCATGCTGCGCGTCCGCGACCTTCTGAAGCTCGGCCGCGGCGCCGTCGTGGAATTGGACCGGCACCTGAAGGACCCGACCGACGTCTATGTGGAGGGCGTCCTCGTCGCCCGCGGCGAGGTGGTCATCGTGGACGACAAGATCGGTGTCACCCTGACCGACTTCGTGAAATCCAGCCGCGAGTGGAAGCGCTAAGGTTTCAGCGCTTCGATGCGCTTGCGCAATGACATGTTCCGGAAGCGAAACGACATGTTGCGCTCCCGGAACATTCATGATGCGGCTTCGCAACGATCCTTACGGCGTCACTCGGCCGGCTCGGGAACCACGATGTCCAGCGGTGTGCCGGTGGCGTGGGCGTAGAGCATCAGGTCGTTCAGCAGTTCGGCTTCCTGCTCGCCGGCGTCCTTGCGGCGGATGGCGACCAGCTTGTCGAGCGCCTTGATGTTGAAGCCGGCGGATTTGACCTCGCTGCGCAGGTCCTTCAGGTCGGCCTTCAGGCCGTCGATCTCGTCCATCAACCGCTCCATGCGGTCGGCGAACTGCTTCAATTGGTCGGCGGCGGTGATGTTGAAACCGGTCGTCACGACGGAACCATCTCCTTGAGGAACGGGGACCCCGCCGCCTTCGGCTTCCTGACCGGACCGCGGGGGAGGCGCTGTTAGCACAGCTCGCGGCGCTTTGTCCGGGGACAACGCGCGTGGCTTGACGCGGCGTGGCCGGCAATGCTTTCGTGGCGGCGGCCGTCCTTGCGGCGCTGGAGAGCGAACACAATGTCCGACCTGCCGCCGCTTGGCGCCCCGCGTCTCTTCTCGAATCCGCGCGCCGACACGGACCGGCCCTACGGGCCCGCGGAACGGGCGATCCTGAGCCGCGCCGCCTTCCAGGACGCGATGAGCGAGATCGGCGCTTGGCCGGGCTACGCCCCGACCCCGCTGCGCTCGCTGAGCGGGCTGGCTCGCGCCGCCGGCATCGACCGCATCTGGTACAAGGACGAGAGCAGCCGCTTCAACCTGCACAGCTTCAAGGCGCTGGGCGGCGCCTACGCCGTGCTGCGTCTTCTGGTGCGCGAGGTGCAGGCCCGCGTGCCCGGCGTGCCGGTGACCGCGCTCGATCTGGTGGTCGGGCGCTACGCCAAGGTGACCCGCGGCATCACGGTGACCACGGCAACCGATGGCAACCACGGCCGCTCCGTCGCCTGGGGCGCGCAGGTGTTCGGCTGCGGCTGCGTCATCTACATTCCCGGCAACTGCTCGCAAGGGCGGCAGCAGGCAATCGAAACCTTCGACGCCCGCGTCGTCCGCGTCGCCGGCAACTACGACGACGCGGTGCGGCAGGCCGCGGCGGACGCGCGGGAGCATGGCCGGCACGTCGTCTCCGACACCTCCTACACCGGCTACATGGACATCCCGCGCGACGTCATGCAGGGCTACACCGTGATGGTGGAGGAGGCGATCGGCCAGCTTCCGGCCAGCGAGCGCCCGACCCACGTCTTCGTGCAGGGCGGGGTGGGGGCCTTGCCCGCCGCCGTCTGCGGCCATCTGTGGGAAAGCTGGGGCCGCCAGCGCCCGCGCTTCGTGGTGGTGGAGCCGCACGCCGCCGACTGCCTGTACCAGAGCGCCGTCAACGGCCGTCCGACGCCGTCCAAGGGCGACCTGGAGACGCTGATGGCCGGGCTGGCCTGCGGGGAGGTGTCCCTGCTGGCCTGGGCGATCCTGGAGCGCGGGGCCGACGATTTCCTGACCATCCCCGACGACGCGGCGGTGGCGACCATGCGTCTGCTGGCCGAGGGGCGGCACGGCGGGCGGCCCATCGTGGGCGGGGAGTCCGGCGTGGCGGGTCTGGCCGGCCTGCTCTGCGCCGCGGCGGACCCGGCGACCCGCGCCAGCCTGGGCCTCGCCCCGGACGCCCGCGTGCTGGTCTTCGGATCGGAAGGGGCCACCGACCCCGAGGTCTATGAGTCCCTGGTGGGCCGCAAGCCGGACGCGGTGCTGGGCAGCGCCTGACCGTCTTGCGCGTTCTCCTGTTCTGGTCCCTTGCGCGAGCCCGGCGGGGCGGTCCACCATGCGCCCCATAAAAATCGGACCCCGCAGACTGGACATCAGGGAATGGACCGCAGAGACGTCAACCCGCTCGTCGCCGCCACCGAGGCCCCGCCCATCGCCGAGGCGTGGCGCTGGGTCGAGGGCCGCAGCTTTCCGGCGGACAAGCCGCTGATCGACCTCTGTCAGGCGGTGCCCGGCTATCCGCCGGCCGACGCGCTGACCGCCCATCTGGCCGAGCAGGTGCGGGCGCCGGACACGGCGCGCTACACCGCCATCGACGGCATCCCGCCTCTGACCGCCGCGCTGGCCCGGCGTACCGGATCGCTTTATGGCGGCGAGGTGACGGCGGGCGAGGTGCTCATCACCGCCGGCTGCAACCAGGCCTTCGCGGTGGCGGTGATGGGGCTGGCGCGGGCCGGCGACAACGTCATCCTGCCCGCCCCCTGGTACTTCAATCACAAGATGACGCTGGACATGCTGGGCATCGAGGCCCGGCCGCTGGCGCTGCGCGAGGAGAACGGGCTGATCCCCGACCCGGCGGAGGCCGAGCGGCTGATCGACGCCGGCACCCGCGCGCTGGTGCTGATCTCCCCCAACAACCCGACCGGCGCCATCGCCCCGCCCGACGCCATCGCGGCGCTTTACGAGCTGTGCGAGCGGCGCGGTGTGAAGCTGCTGCTCGACGAGACCTACCGCGACTTTCCGGATTGGGAGGGGCGGGCGCCGCACGGGCTGTTCCAGCGACCGGGCTGGCAGCGGACCCTGGTCCAGCTCTACAGCTTTTCCAAGGTCTACAGCCTCGCCGGCTACCGGGTCGGCGCGGTCATCGCCGACGCCGGCCTGCTGTCCCAGGCGCGCAAGGTGATGGATTGCCTCGCCATCTGCGCCCCGCATGTCGGGCAGAAGGCGGCGCTGTACGGGCTGGAGAATCTCGACGGCTGGGTGGCGGAGAAGCGCGGCGACATCCTGGCCCGCGTCCACGCCTTCCAATCGGCGATGGAGGCCAGCGGCACCGGGTACCGCATCGCCAGCATCGGCGCCTATTTCGCCTATGTCCGGCATCCCTTCGCCGGCAAACGCGCCCACGACGTGGCCGAGGGACTGGCCCGCGATCACAACATCCTGTGCCTGCCCGGTTCCATGTTCGGTCCCGGCCAGGACGATTACCTGCGCTTCGCCTTCGCCAACGTCGACGCGGCGGTCATGCCGGAGATCGCCCGGCGTCTCGTCGAGAGTGAACGGTAAAACAGCCGGTCAGCGGATCAGGTGGGTGACGATGTTGGCGCCCACCGCCGCCAGATGGTCGGCGTTGTCGCGGTAGTCGAGGCTGCCGGAGAAGCCGCCGGCGGCCCGCACCCGCTCGATCCAGGCCGGGGCGGCGCCCAGCGCGACCAGACGCTTCACCATCTGGTCGGTGGAGCGCAGCGTCATGCGGCCGTTCTCGGCCAGACGCGGGGCGTGCACCATGAACTCCGCGGTCGGCGCGGCGTAGCGCGGGTAACCGGCCAGATAGAGGCCGACGCACATGCTCTCGCAGGACTGGCCGCCGGCCACGCGGGTGGCGACGGCACGCCCCGCCTGCCGTTCCGCCAGCATCAGGTCGATCATGCGGTAGCCCGCGGTGGTGAAACCGCCGGGGCTCGACAGTTCGACCACCACCGGCTGGCCGACCGGCACGCTGCGCAGCGCGTCGGAGAAGCGCTGCTCCACGGCCGGCGTGATGATGCCGTCGAGCCGCAGCGTCGTGGAGTCCATCTGATCGACACGGACCAAGGTGGCGTCGGGGAAGTCGGAGGCGACGGGCGCCGGCGCCGGGTTTGGACGGTTCACCGACAGGCTGTCGGCGGTCGCGGCGCCCGACGAGCCGACGGCCAGCAGCAGCCCCAGAACCATCATGCGTGCAGTCGCGCGAACCGGCATCGAAACCTCCTTGCTCTGGGAAGGAGGGTGCCGGGAAATGCTTGCGTGTTGGTTAACGCGGAGCCTGTCCGAACGTGCAACGTCCTTTGCCACAGGCTGTTTATGGAGGAAGTCGGTCAATCGGGCTGTGAATGGTGAAACAATTTTGCGCATTTTGCGCCGCGACCATGCTGATTCTGTGGGCCTTCCAGGGCTTATCGGCGGAATTGGTTAATAATGTGGCGCCGCAGCAATTATCGCGCGGCTGTGAAGCGCCAGCCCCGGCAACAGTGCCCGACCATGTGTCACTGGACGGTGCGGCGCGCGGCATGATCGTGGCCGTTCCGGAAGCTTATCGCCCCGACCGTCCGCACAGCCTCGTCGTCGCCTTCCACGGACGGACCAACAGCAACGCCGAGGTGCGGCGCTACTTCGGCCTGGAAGGGGCAGGGGAGGAACCGGCGATCATCGTCTATCCCGCCAGCCTGAAGGACGCCCGCGGGCTGAACGTCTGGTCCGATCCCGGCGACCCGCCGGACCGGCTGCGCGATTTCCGGCTGTTCGACGCCGTCCTGGAGAGCATGGCGGCGGCCTACTGCCTGGACCTGGGCCGGGTGTTCGTGGTCGGCCATTCGCTGGGCGGGTCCTTCGCAAACAGTCTCGCCTGCGCGCGAGGCGGGGTGATCCGCGGGCTGGCCAGCCTCGGCGGCGGGTCGGCAAGGCCCAAGGACTGCGGCGGGCCGGTCGCTGCCATGGTCCTGCACAACCCGCGCGACGAGCAGGTGCCGTTGTCCGAAGCCCTGCGCCTGCGCCGTGCGTTGCTGGCCCAGGACGGGTTGCCGACGGGAAGCGAACCGGACGAACCGCGCCGTTTCAATTGCCGCCGTTACGGCGCCGAGGGCGAGACGAACTTGGTTCTGTGGTGCCCGCTGGCCGACGACCGGACGCGCAACGGGCGCTTTTACCCGCACCAATGGCCACAAGGGGTGGGTGCGGCGATCATGGGGTTCTTCGCCAGACTGGAGTGACTCCCATCGTCATCGGAAACAATTGTTTGCGCCACCCATTGCCGCAACCGCCTCATTCCGCCAAGATGCCGTGAAAACGACCATCAGGGACGGAACGTATTGATGTCAGACAGCGCCGCCGTGGCGGCCGCCCTGCGGACGGAGGGGGCGGACAAGGCCGCGCTCCGCCTGGACGGCGTGACCTGCACCTTTCCATCGCCCGACGGACGCGGGCAGACCTACACGGCGGTTCAGGGCGTGACCCTGTCGGTGGCCGCGGGGGAGTTCGTGTCCATCGTCGGGCCGACCGGCAGCGGCAAATCGACGATCCTGAACGTGGCGGCGGGGCTTCTCGCCCCCAGCGCCGGGCGCGCCCAGACCTTTGGGGAGCCGGTCGATGGGATCAATCCGCACGCCGGCTACATGTTCCAGGCGGACGCGCTGATGCCCTGGAAGTCGGCGCTTGAGAATGTCGCCGCCGGGCTGGAGTTCCGCGGCGTGCCGCGGCGCGAGGCGGAGGAGCGGGCGCGCCCTTGGCTGGCCCGCGTCGGGCTGGACCGTTTCGGCGACCGCTACCCCCACCAGCTCTCCGGCGGCATGCGCAAGCGGGTGGCGCTGGCCCAGACGCTGATCGTCGATCCCAAGATCGTGCTGATGGACGAGCCCTTCTCGGCACTCGACATCCAGACGCGGCAGCTGATGGAGAACGAGCTGCTCGACCTGTGGTCGGCGGACCGCAAGTCGGTGGTCTTCATCACCCACGACCTGGAGGAGGCCATCTCCATGTCCGACCGGGTGCTGGTTCTGTCCGCCGGCCCCGGCGCCCGGCTGATCGGCGAGTACCGGGTGGATCTGGAGCGCCCACGCGACGTGGCGGAGATCCGCATGACGCCGCGCTTCCTCGACCTGCACCGGGAGATCTGGGGGCAGCTGCGCGAGGAAGTGCTGAAGGGCTATGCCCAAACCAAACTGAAATGACGTCCAAGCCGACGTGAGGACCCCATGGCCGTGGCCCGTGTGAAACGCCTGCCGAGCCGCCCGGTGATCCTGCTGCTGCAGGTCGCCGTGCTGATCGGCTTCTTCCTGATCTGGCACGTCCTGACCGCGACGAAGATCCTGAGTCCCTTCTTCTTCGGCACGCCGCTGGCGGTGCTGGAGCGCACCTGGAGCGACTTCGCGTCCGGGGTGATCTGGTACCACCTGGGCATCACCCTTCTGGAGACGGCGCTGGCCTTCGTCATCGGCACGGTGGCGGGCATCGCCTTCGGTTTCTGGTTCGCCCGCGCGCCTTTGGTCTCCATCGTCTTCGACCCCTACATCAAGGCGGTCAACGCGCTGCCCCGCGTGGTGCTGGCGCCGATCTTCGCGCTGTGGCTGGGCCTCGGCATCTGGTCGAAGGTGGCGCTGGGGGTGACACTGGTCTTCTTCATCGTCTTCTTCAACGTCTACCAGGGCGTGAAGGAGGTCAGCCCGGTCGTGCTGGCCAACGCGAAGATGCTGGGGGCGAGCAACCGGCACCTGTTCCGGCACGTCTATCTGCCGTCCGCCCTGTCCTGGGTCTTCTCCAGCCTGCACACCGCGGTCGGCTTCGCCATGGTCGGCGCGGTGGTGGGCGAGTATCTCGGCTCCGCCGCCGGCCTCGGCTACCGCATCCATCAGGCGGAGGGGGTGTTCGACACGGTCGGCGTCTTCTCCGGCATGCTGGTGCTGACGATCTTCGTCGTGGTGATCGACGCCGTGGTGACCGTCATCGAGAAACGCCTTCTGCACTGGCGCCCGCAGGAGGCGCAGACGACCAACGCGCAGGGATGACCGCGCCATATAGAAAGAAACTTGGGAGGGAAGCCATGCGTATGAAAAGCGTGATCGCCGCCGCGGCGGTGGTCCTGGCCTTCGGCATCGGCGGGGCGAACGCCCAGCAGGTCGAGAAGAAGGACCTGAAACTGGCGGTCGGCGGCAAGCCGCTGCTCTATTACCTGCCGCTGACGGTGGCCGAGCGGCTCGGCTACTTCAAGGAGGCCGGGCTGAACGTCGAGATCAACGACTTCGGCGGCGGCGCCAAGAGCCTCCAGGCGCTGGTCGGCGGCTCGGCGGACATTGTGACGGGCGCCTTCGACCATACGGTGCAGATGCAGGCCAAGGGCCAGCCGATCACCGCCGTCGCCCTGCTGGGCCGCTATCCGGGCATCGTTCTGGCCGCGGTGAACAAGGCCGGCACGATCACGTCGATTAAGGAGCTGAAGGGCAAGAAGATCGGCGTGACCGCCCCCGGCTCCTCGACCAACTTCATGGTCAACTATCTGCTGACCCAGCACGGCATGACGCCGGAGGATGTGTCCTTCATCGGCGTCGGCGGCGGCCCCAGCGCGGTGGCCGCGGTGAAGCGCGGCGAGATCGACGCCATCGCCAACCTCGACCCGGTGATCAGCCAGTTGGAGGCCGACGGCGACGTCACCACCATCGCCGACACCCGGACGGAGAAGGGCACGCTGGACACCTACGGCGGGCCGTACCCGGCGGCGGTGCTCTACACCACGCCGGCCTTCATCAAGGAGAATCCGAAGACCACCCAGGCGCTGGTCGACGTCTTCGTGCGGACGCTGAAGTGGCTGGATCAGGCCAAGACCGAGGATGTGCTGAAGGTCCTGCCGCCGGAATACTTCCTCGGCAACCAGACGCTCTACGCCCAGGCCTTCGAGCATTCGAAGCCGACCTACTCGCCCGACGGCCGCTTCTCCCAGGAAGGGGCGGAGGCCGCCTACAAGGTGCTGAAGGCTTTCGACAAGGCCGTTGCCGCGACGGACATCGACCTGTCCAAGACTTACACCAACGCCTACGTCGAGGACTCGCTGAAGCGCATCAAGTGATTGGCGAACAGCCGATCCGCTCGACAATCCGGGGGTGCGACATTCCGTCACCGGCACCCCCGGTTCCCGCGCCGGTAGACTGGACCTAATTCGTCCTGTTTCGATGCGGAGCACCAACCCCATGACGGAAGTCATCTTTTACGGTCTGTCGGGCTGCACGGCGAACGCCAAGCAGAAGCTTCAACTCCAGGCCGCCGGCCACACGCTGGTGGAGCGCGATCTGGCCGCCGAGCCCCTCACCGCTGAAACCCTGCGCCCCTTCTTCGAGGACCGTCCGGTCGAGGACTGGTTCAACCGCCGCGCCGCCGCCGTGAAGACCGGCGCCGTGAAGCCCGACGAACTGGACGAGGAGTCGGCGCTGGCCGCCCTGCTGGCCGACCGCGACCTGATCCGCCGCCCGCTGCTCCAGGTCGGGGCGGACCGCAAGGCCGGATTCGACCCCAACACGCTGCACGCCTGGATCGGCCTGACCGCGTCCGGCGAAAGCTGCGACGACAAGCATTCGCGCGGCGTCTGCGACCACGGCCATCACCATTTCCCGAAGCAGGGCTGAGCGCGGAATCAACTGGCGGGGGGACCGGGGGGAATGGTTGAATGCCGGGCTATGGACCGGCCTGACCAAGAGCTTGCGGAACTCCTCGACACCCTGGGCGCGCGGCTGTCCGCCGCGCCGCCCGGCGCGCTGGCTCATCTGCGGGAGCCGTTACGGGCGCTGCGGAATCAGCTCGACGCCGTCGTAGAGGCCCCGGTGAACCCTCATCTGGGCGAAGGCGTGGGCGAGGCGCATTTCCGTGCCCTGCTGTCCGACGCCATCGGCTGCGTGTCCGAAGGCTTCGTGCTGTTCGGCGCCGACGGGCGGCTGGTGCTGTGCAACGACCGCTACCGCGCCGCCTATCCGCTGCTGTCCGACCATCTGGCTCCCGGCGTCCGTTTTGCCGACCTGCTGCGGGTCGCGGTGGAGCGGGGGGCGGCCGGCGACGATCTCGGCGACCCGTCCGACTGGATCGCCGAGCGGCTGAACCGCCACACCCGCAGCGGGCCGCCGACCGACCACCAGCTCGGCGACGGGCGCTGGTACCGCATCAGCGAGCACGCCACGCGCTTCGGCGGTGTGGTCAAGATCCTCACCGACATCACCGAGCTGAAACGCCACGAGGAGGCGCTGGCCGACAGCGAGGCGCGCTACCGCCGGCTGGTCGAGATGGCGCCCTACGGCATCCTGATCTGGGACGGGCTGCGGCTGCGCTTCGCCAACCGCTCCGCCGCGCTGATTTTGGGCAGCGGTGATCCCGAGGCCATGCTGCGCATCCCGCTGGTCGAGGCGACGGAGTTCGAAGGGGTGCAGCGCCTGTTCGACTGGCTGCCCCCGCCCGGCAGCGGCCTGGAAGCCCCGCCGCCGGTCGAGGCCCGCTTCGTCACCGCCCAGGGCGCCCTGCGCGAGCTGGAGGTCGGCATCCATCCCTTCGCGGTCGAGGGCGAGGCGGCGTGGTTCCTCGTGCTCATTGACATCACCGGACGCAAGCAGGCGGAGCGGGCCATCCAGCAGGCGCAGAAGATGCAGGCCATCGGCCAGCTGGCCGGCGGCATTGCCCACGAGTTCAACAACATGCTGACGGCCATCGGCGGCTTCGCCCAGATGGCCCGCCGCGCTCCGCAGGACCGCCCGCGGGTCGAGCAGTGCCTGACCGAGATCGTCAAGGCGACCGACCGCGCCTCCGGCCTGACCGCCCAGCTTCTCAGCTTCGGGCGGCCCGGCCAGACGGACGCGGCGCGGCCCGTGCGCGTCGGCGCGGTGATCGACGATCTGCGCCGCTTCCTCGGCCCCACGCTGGGCGAGCGCCACCCGCTGCGGATCAAGGGTGCCGGGGGAGGGGCGGTGGTGACCATCGACCCCGCCCTGCTGCACCAGTCACTGCTCAACCTCGTGCTCAACGCCCGCGATGCCATGCCCGACGGCGGGCCGATCACCATCGCGGTGGAGCGGACGGACGATCTGGGAGTCACCATCACCGTTGGCGACACCGGTTGCGGCATCGACCCGGCGGTGATCGACCGCATCTTCGAACCCTTCTTCACCACCAAGGAGCCGGGGGCCGGAACCGGTCTGGGGTTGGCGCTGGTCTATTCCACGGTCGCGCGGGCGGGCGGCGCGGTGGAGGTGGACACGGAGCTGGGGCGCGGCACCGTCTTTACGCTCCGCTTCCCGGTGGAGGACGTCGCGGAGCCGGAGGACACGGACGTCCCGGGCTTGGACGACGCGTTCTTCCTCGACGCGGAGGACGACGAAATGGAGGGTCTGTCGATGGCCGCCACCGTCCTGCTGGCCGAGGACGAGGCGCAGGTGCGCGACTTCATCCGCCTGACGCTGGAGGACATGGGCATGCGGGTGGTCTGCGCCGCCGACGGCACCGAGGCCCTGCGCGCCTACGCCGACCATGGCGGGGCCTTCGACCTGCTGGTGACCGACCTGGTGATGCCGCAGGTCGGCGGGGCGTCGGTGGCCCGTGCCCTGCGCCGGGAGAATCCGGACCTGCCGGCCGTCCTGATGTCCGGCTACCCGCCGGAAACGGAAAGCCTGGACGACCTGCTGGCCGACCCGAAATCAGGCGGGCGCCGCATCGTCTTCCTGCGCAAGCCGATCAACCCGGACGAGTTGGCCGACACGATCCACGCGCTGCTGATCTGATGGCTGGGCATCGATGAGCGCCGTGCCGCCGCCTTCCTCTCTCCCAACCGACGGCATTCCCATCGGCGCCTACGACGTCGACGCGCTCCTCGGCGAGCTGAGCGGCGACGCGCCGGAGGAGTCGCCGGAATCCGCCGTCTGCGTCCGGGTCGAGGAGGTCTTCGCCCCTGCCGCGCGATTCCTGATCGCGGAGGAGCTGGCGGAGTTCCTGGAGGCGCGCGGCATCACCCCCACCGAATTCCTGCACAAGGTGGAGCCGCAGCGCTCCTTCCTCGACTGGCCGCGCCGCGCCCTGGTGCTGGAGCGGGTGGCGCAGCGGCAGGCCCGCCCCGGACGCCGCTCCCCCGCCATGCGGCTGGAGGAGCTGAAGCGGCTGGAGCAGGAAGTGCTGGCCGTCACCGCCCGGCGCGCCCACAGCGGCACCTCCCTGTCCATCGACGCCAAGCAGTTCGCCGCCACCGTGGCCCAGACCATGGCGCGGACACCGGGATTCCCCGGACGCCATACCATCGATTGCTGGCTGTCCGCCTGGCTGGGGGAAGGGCGCAACCACGAGCTTCGGCTGGTGCGAATCCTCTCGCTCGACGGGGACGGGCTGTCCGGCGAGGGCATCGCCATCCTCGACCAGATCGTCGGCGAGATGCTGGCCAACGGGCTGGTGGTCGAGGCGCTGTTCGGCTGGGCGGACGGGCTGCGCGGCGTGCTCGACGCCATGGCGATGGTCTGGCGGGGCGAGGCGCCGTCGCACCCCGACGCCCCGGCGGTCCTGCACCGGCTGTCCGCCTTCGTCGCCCGCCATCAGGCGCGCGCCGCCCGGCTGGGGCTGGAGGCCGGGGTTCACCACGCCCTGCTCGGCGACGCGCCGCTGTCCGGCACCAAGGCGGAGCCGAACAGCGTGGCGGCGGTGCTGGACGAGCTGTCGGCGATCAGCCTTCTCGCCTCGCGCCTGACCGTGAAGGGCGGGGTGATCGGCGGGGAGCGCACGACACGGCTGATCGACCGGCGGGTGGCGCTGCTGCTGTCCGGCGCGCGGCTGGAGGCGGTGCTGCACGCCAAGAGCCACTACGCCCGCATCGTCGATCTGCTGGCCTTCGAGGGGGCGGTGTCGGGGGAGCGCAGCCGGCGCATGATCGTCGCCCACCTGCGCCGCCATCTCGAGGCCCGCGACTTCACCCAGCGCCTGTTCGAGACGGCCCGCACGCCGCGCGCCCGCATCAAGGCGCTGGCCGACCTGCAGCGGCGCGTGGCGCGTTCCACCCTGCCGGACGGCCTGCGCGAGCGCTACGTCCGCATGCTTGACGAGATCCAGAACACCTTCCTGCGCACCAACAAGGTCTTCGCCCGGATCGCCAAGGACCGGCCGCCCCACGTCGACGAGGTCATGGAGTTCGCCAGCCTGCTCGCCGAGGGCGCCTTCACCGAGGGGAAATGCGTGGCGGCGGCGCGCGAGCTGGTCGGGCACCATGTCCGCTCCACCGCCTTCCTGCGCGGCTACCTCGCCCGCTGCAAGGACGCGACGGAGCAGCGGGCCGACCGCTTCGCCCAGTTCTTCGCCACGCTGGCCGGCGCCGGCCTGCCGATGCGCGCCATGAACACGCTGCGCGTCCTGCTGGCCGACGACGAGCCGGCCGCGCGCGGCTATGTCGAGATGATCCTGCGCGACCTCGGCATCACCGACCTGACCATCGCCCAGGACGGGCGCGAGGCGCTGACCCGATTCGAGGAGCGGCAGGGCGCCTTCGACCTCATCGTCTGCGACTGGAAGATGCCGCGCCTGTCGGGGCTGGAGTTCCTGAAGCTGGTCCGCGCGGTGCGTCCCGACATGCCCTTCCTGATGGTCACCGCGCTCGCCACCATCATCGCGGTCGAGGAGGCCATGGCCCACGACGTCACCGCCTACATCGCCAAACCCTTTTCTCCCGAACAGCTCGAAGAGAAGATTCTGGTTCTGGTGAACCGGCGCTGAGCGGTGGAAATCGTATGCTCACGGTAGAATCCGACCGTACGAAGGCGAACAGCGAAACGGGCTGTTAACGGCTCCCCTCCTATTACGGGTCTATGCAGATCGCGCCTTGCGCGGCGGTACACCCATGACGATGGAGCGGGGCTCCGTGGATCTTTCCGGCCGGGGCGGACTGCCCCTCACCGACACCGACCGTGCCGCCCGGCCGAGCGGGGAACCGGCGCCACGCCGCGGGCTGGGCGGGCTGACCGACCTGCTGTTCCTCATGCTCGGCGCCGCCGGCCTGCTGGCCGTGATGATGCCGGAAGAGGGGCGCGACCGGTTGATGCTGCCGCTCGGCGTGATGACGCTGGCGATGGCGGCGCTGGCCGTGCTGTCGGTGCGCCGCGCCCGCGCCGCGGCGGCCGCCCTGGACCGCTCCGCCCGCCTGCTGCGCGCCGCCAACGAGGAGCTGGCCGCCAGCCGCCAGCGATTCCGGGACTTCGCCGAGGCCGCGTCCGACTGGTTCTGGGAAAGCGCTCCCGACCACCGCTACACCTACGTGTCCGAACGGCTGTCGGAGATTCTCGGCGGCGATCCGGCGCCGGTGTTCGGCGATTCCCTGCTCGACCTCGGCGCGCTGGTCGAGGACACCGACACCTGGCTGGACCATCTGGCCGACATCGAGGCAGGGCGGGCCTTCCGCGACCTGGAGGTGACGCTGCGCGACGGGGCGGGCGACACCCGCGTCTTCCGCATCAGCGCCCAGCCCTTCACCGACGCAGACGGGCGGTTCGCCGGCTACCGCGGCACCGGCATCGAGACGACCGCGGAGACGCTGGCCCTGGTCGAGGCCCGCTTCATGCAGTCGGTGGTGCACGATGCGCTGTCCAGCATCTCCGAGGGATTCGTGCTGTTCAGCCCGGACGACCGGCTGATATTCTGCAACGAGCGTTACCGCAGCGCCTATCCGAATCTTGCCGACGTGCTGGTGCCCGGCACCGCCTTCAAGGACATCCTGCGCGCCGCCGCCGAGCGCGGCGGGTACGAGGGCGACGACCGCGAGATGGCCGACTGGATCGCCGAGCGGATGAAGCGCCATCTGCTGCACACCGATCCGGTGGACGGCCGCCTGTCCGACGGGCGCTGGTACCGCATCAGCGAGCACGCCACCGGCTCCGGCGGCATCGTGAAGATCCTGATGGACATCACCGAGCTGAAGCGGCGCGAGGAGCAGCTCGCCGGCCAGACGGAGCGGCTGGAGGCCACCGTCAGCGCGCTCAGCGAGAGCGAGAAGCGCTACCGCCAGCTGGTCGAGCTGGCCCCCTACGGCATCGTCATCTGGGACCGCCGGGCCATCCGCTTCGGCAACGCCGCGGCGGCGTCCATCCTGGGCGTGGGCGGCAGCGGCAGGTTGGAGGGGGTGGACCTCAACCGCTTTATCGTCGAGGCGGAGACCGTGACGACGCGGCTGGGGCTGGGCGCGGAAGGCGAACACCAGCGCGTGGAATGCGCGATCGCCCGCCCGTCTGGCGAGCAGCGCCATGTGGAGATCGGCGCCTTCCCAGCGGTCTATCAGCGGGAGCCGGCGGTTCTCCTGGTTCTGAACGACGTGACCGAACGCCGCCGCGCCGAGGCGGAGCTCCAGAAGTCGCAGAAGATGGAGGCGGTGGGCCGCATGGCCGGCGGCATCGCCCACGAGTTCAACAACATGCTGACCGCCATCGGCGGATTCGCCCGGCTGGCCGAGCGGGCGCCGGACGATCCGGGGCGCGTCACCACCTGCGTGCGGGAGATCGCCAAGGCGTCCGACCGGGCCGCCGCGCTGACCGCGCAGCTTCTCGACTTCTCGCGCCGCCGTCCGTCGGACGAGACGGAGGTGGTGGCGCTGGCGCCGCTGGTGCGCGATCTCAAGGTCTTCCTGAAGCCGCTGATGAGCGCCGGCATCGACCTGGACATCCGTATCGGCGACGGGGAGGCGCACGCCGTCGCCAACCCGGTGATGCTGAACCAGGCCATCCTGAACCTCGCCCTCAACGCGCGCGACGCCATGCCGGACGGCGGGCGCCTGACCATCGCGCTGGACAGCGCCCTGCCGGATGCCGGCTTCTTCGGGCGGCACGGCGCGCTGGCGCACGGCCGCTACGCCGTGATCCGCGTCATCGACGAGGGCTGCGGCGTGCCGGAGGCGGTGCGCGACCGCATCTGGGAGCCCTTCTTCACCACCAAGGAGCCGGGCAAGGGCACCGGCCTCGGCCTGTGGATGGTCTACGGCACTGCCCAGCAGGCCGGCGGCGCGGTGGAGATGGAGGCCGGGCCGGACGGGCGCGGCAGCGTCTTCTCCATTCATCTGCCCGCCGTTCCCGCTCCCGTTCAGGCCGGTTCGCTGGCGGACGGGCTGGGGCTGGGCGAGGACGAGGGGGCCGCCATCCTGCTGGTGGACGACGAAGACTCCGTGCGCACCTACGTCCGTTTGGCGCTGGAGGAGGCCGGCTGCACGGTGACGGAGGCGGTGGACGGGCTGGACGCGCTGGAGCGCTGGGACGAATGCGGCGGGCTGTTCGACGCCGTGGTGTCCGACATGTCGATGCCCCGCATGAACGGGCTGGAATTGAGCCGCGCCCTGGCGGAGCGCAACCCCGACCTGCGCATCCTCTTCCTGACCGGCTACGCGTCCCATGAAACGGCGGCGGACATGACGGCACAGCCGGGCCGCCGGATCGTCATGAAGCCAGTGGCCCCGGACCGCCTGATCGAGGCGGTGCGCGGGCTGCTGGCCGAATGAGACGGGGTTAGGGCATGGCATCGGACCAGAGCATCGCGGACGGCCGGGACAGCGGTCGTGACCTGGACACGGATGGCGGGAGCGACACCGCCGTCTGCCGGATCCCAGACGATTTCTACACTCCGCAGGGCCGCGACAGCATCGGCCGGCACTGCCAGCGCTATTTCGACGAGAACGCGCTGACGCCGACCGAGCTTCTGCATTCCCCCCGCCACCAGCAGAGCCTGTCGAACATCCCGACCTTCGTCGCCATCCTGCAGCAGGCGGAACGGGCGATGGACCGCAAGGGCGCGCTGACCGCTCTGGTCAACGAGGTCGCCCGGCTGACCCGCGAGCGGCTGAAGGACGCCCAGCCGCCGGACCTGACGCCGGCCACCTACGCCGCCACGGCGGAACGGCTGATCGCCGCCCGCGACGCCTTCACCGGGCGCTTCATGGTCGATGCGGCGCTGACCACGCACCTGTACCAGGGCCGCAGCTTCGCCGAGAAGGCGCGGCTCCTGCTGGAGCTGGCGGACGGGCTGGAGGACGCCGACGCGCTGGCGCCGCTCGACCGGCTGCTCGGCGAGATCCTGCGCAGCGACACCGGCACCGCCTCCTGCTCCCTGGACACGCCCTTCGTGGACCGGGTGGACATGATCGTGTCGCTGATCGCCGGGGACAAGCCGCTGTCCGACGAGGCGCCACCGGTCTTCAGGGGGCTGGAGACGCTGGTGCGCCGCACGGCCATGCCGGTGCTGAGCGACAGCCTGATCGTCGCGCTGCGCCGGGAGTTGTCGAAGCCCGACCGCTTCACCATCACCAGCGCCGGCGATCTGTTCGGCGTCGAGGCGGTCCAGCGGGAAATCATGGCGCTGAGTCAGGTGTCCCAGCGGCTGCGCACGGGGGAGGGCTATTTCGGTGGCGCCCGGACGGAGGCGGCGCTCCAGCGGCGCAGCGCGCTTCTGGTCAACGAGGACACGCTGCCCGAGATCACCAAGGGGCGGACGCTGATGCAGAAGCTCCGCATCTTGTTCGTCCTGCAGAAGATGCCCCTGTCGCCGAGCGCCGAGCGGGCGGTGAACGGCTACCTGACCCAGTTCTTCGACGGGCGGGATTTCGCTGGGCGCCTGCTCGATTGCTGGAAGGAGAGGACCGAGAAGCTGAAGGGGCTGTCGGAGGTCCAGAAGCTCGTGCTCGACAGCGCCTTCGCGGAGGATGCCCGTGAGCATATGGCCGGGCAGATCGACGAGATCCAGAACGCCTTCATCCGCACCCAGCGCCTGCTGAGCCCCCTTCAGGGCAAGGACGAGCCGAACCCCGATACCGTGCTGGAGATGGTGCGGCTGGCCGGTGACGGTGCCTTCTGCCGCGGCAAGAGCCGGGCGGCGGTCGCCAAGGCGCTGTACCGGCAGGTGCACCGGCCGCGCTTCGTGCGCTCCTTCCTGCTGGGCGCCACGGGAGGCAAGGAGCGCTCGGCCCGGGCCTCCTGGATGCGCGGGGCGCTGGGGGTGATCGGTGTGCCTTTCATCGACCTCGGCGCCATCCGTGTTCTGGTCGTCGACGACGAGGACGGGCCGCGGCACTTCGTCGAATCGGTGCTGCGCGACCTCGGCATCGGCCACATCGAGACGGCGGCGGACGGCCAGGAGGCGCTGCTCCGGCTGGCCGGGGACGGGGCGTACGACCTGATCGTCTGCGATTGGATGATGCCGAAGGCCAGCGGCCTGGACGTTCTGCGCCGGGTGCGCGAGGTGCGGCGCGATCTGCCCTTCCTGATGGTGACGGCGCTCGCCACCCTGAAGGCGGTGGAGCGGGCGCTGGCCCACAATGTCAGCGCCTACATCGCCAAACCCTTCACCCCGGAGCAGCTCGAGGAGAAGGTCTTCCTTGTCCTGACGCAAAAATCAGCCCCAGGCGCCTGAACGGGACAGAACAGATCCAGACTTGGTAACTTTCAAACCAAGCGAGAGTTATCAATTTTTCGACAGATCAAATAAAAAATTCGTAACGGAAGTTCTATGTTGATTGGTTGCGCGTTGAGCCTAACGAAGTAAAACCATTAATGAATGAGTCATAATTTCTCTTATAGCATTCCGGCAAATGAACGGCCGGCGCGCAATCGGTCATTGGCGCGCATTTGTCGGAAGGGTTGTCATGTTCGATAATTTGTCCATCCGTTCGAAGTTATGGGGATTGGTGGCTCTGGCGAGCATCGCGTCGGCCGCCATCGTCGGTGCCGGCCTCTGGCTGAATTACCAGCGCATGCACGCGGACCGCGTTCAATCCCTGCGCTTCATGGTGGAGGCCGCCCACAGCATGGCCGCCGCTTACGAGGCGGAGGCCACCGCCGGCCAGATCACGCGGGAGGAGGCGCAGGCGCGCTTCAAGCGGTCGCTTCTCGGCATGCGCTACGGCGGGCAGGAGTATCTGTTCGCGATCACGCTGGATGGCTTCGGCTTCGCCCACCCCAGCCCGAAGCTGATGGGACAGGACGTGTCCGGCGTGAAGGACACCAAAGGTGCGCCGATCCTGATGGACATGGCGCGGATCGCCAAGACGACGGGGGAGGGAACCTACGGCTATTTCTGGAACGTCGCCCCGAACAGCAACGAGACGGCAGCGAAGCTGTCCTACATCAAGCTCTTCCAGCCCTGGGGCATCTACATTGGGACGGGGGTCTTCATCGATGACATCCGCGGCGCCTTCCTAAACACGCTGTGGACGGTTCTGGCGGTGGCGGGCCTTCTGGCGGTGCCGGCGGTCTGCCTGATTGCGCTGGTCGGGGTGCGGCTCAGCGCCACGATCCGCAGCCTCAGCACCCGCATGCACGCCCTGGCGGAGGGTGACCTCGCCGTCGCCTTTCCCGAGGCGAGCCGACGCGACGAGATTGGCGCCATGGCCAGCGCCGCCCGTGTGTTCCTGGGCAACGCCGAAGAAAAGAAGCGCCTGGAGGCCGATCAGGCCGCCGCTCTCCGCCGCTCGGAGGACGACAAGCGCCGCACCCTCGCCGGTCTCGCCGAGCGGTTCGAGCGGAGCGTCGGCGAGGTGATGAAGTCGGTGTCGCTTGAAACCGAGGAGATGGAGCGCGAAGCCCAGGAAATGACACGGGCCGCCGGGCAGACCGACCGGCTGGCAGGCGCTGTGACGGCGGCGACGGAACAGACTTCGGTCAACGTGCAGACGGTCGCCGTGGCGACGGAGCAGTTGTCCGGGTCGGTGGGCGAGATCAGCCGCCGGGTCGCCGATGCCTCGCGCATCGCGCGGGAGGCCGCCACCGCGTCTGAGCGCGCCACCGGCAAGGTGACCGGGTTGGCCGAGGCGGTCGGACGGATCGGCACCGTGGTCAGCCTGATCAACGACATTGCGGCGCAGACCAACCTGCTGGCGCTCAACGCCACCATCGAAGCGGCCCGCGCGGGCGAGGCCGGCAAGGGCTTCGCGGTGGTCGCCGGCGAGGTGAAGAGTCTCGCAAGCCAGACCGCCCGCGCTACCGAGGAGATCGCTGCCCAGGTGTCCGGCGTCCAGTCTGCGACCGGCGAAGCCGTGGCGGAGATCGGCGGGGTGGCGCGGGTAATCGAGCAGGTGAACGGGATCGCCACGATCATCGCCTCAGCGGTGGAGCAGCAGGGTGCGGCGACCCAGGCGATCAGCCGCAACGTCCAGCAGGCCGCCGAAGTCACGCGCGAGGTGGCGCGCGACATCTCCGGCGTGACCGCCGCCGCCGGGCAGTGCGGGAAAATGGCCTACGCCGTGCTGGAGGCGTCCCGGCAACTGGCCCAGCAGTCGGAAACCCTGAACGGCGAGATCGGCGGCTTCCTGCGGACCCTGCGTACGCAGTGAGCGGTGACGCGCCGCGCCGCGCCGGTCAGTCGGCGGCGGCGCGGACGCCCGTATCCGGAGTCCTTCTCTGCGGCGCCGGTTTCTTCAGCACTGCCGTCTCCACCCAGTCCGCGATGTGGCCGGCAACCGATTCCCAACCGGGTTCGAGCATCATGCTGTGCCCCATCGCGGGGAAGAAGACCGGCTCCGTCCGAAACGCGCGGGCGGTGGCCTCGACCTGATCCTTGGGAATCAGCCGGTCCTTCTCCGCGCCCAGCACCGCCACTGCAACACCGCGGGCTGGCAGGAGCGGGAAGGGAATCCAGCCGCCGATGTCGAGAAGCACGCGCTGCGACTCCTCCTGCATCAGCGGTTCGTAGCGCTTGGCCATCTCCAGCGGCACCTGGTCGGAGAACATGGCGCGGCGCACTGCCTCCGCTTCGATGCCGTTGGAGAAGGTCATCAGCATGCCCATCTGTTGGAACACGTAGGGATCGCTCCACGCCAGCCGCATCGTCGATTCCAGCAGGCCGTGCGGCGGGGCGGAGGCCATCAGGACCGCGCCCGGGAAGCGGCGGCGGATCAGGGCCCGCTGGACCACCATGCCGCCCATGGAGTGGCCGATCAGCACCGGCGGGGCGGAGCAGGCGTCCGCGGCGGTCAGAACATCCTCGATGTAATCGGCGATGCCGAAACTGTTCAATCGCTCCCGCCCCTCGCTGGCGCCGTGGCCGCGCAGGGAAACGGCGTGCGCCTCCCACCCCTGTTCGGCGAACCAGGGCAGGAAATGCTCGTCCCAGATCCAGGCGCCGCAGAAGGCGCCATGGACGAACAGCAGGGGCACCGGCTTGGCCGGTCCGGCGGGGCGGTGGCTGAGAATTTCGAGCTGGGGCATGGGCGGTCCGATCCGGGTGCCGCGATGCGGCAGGGAAACCAGAGGTAGCCCGCATCGCTCCCGCTGTCGACCCGCGCTCAGCCGTTGGCAGCCTTGAGCAGATGGGTGGTGAACCAGGAGCGCGCGGAATCGGCCACCTGATCCAGTTTTCCGGTTTCTTCGAACAGACGGCCGGCCCCCGGCACGATCTCCAGCGCCTTGACGCAGTGAAGCCGGGCAAGCGCGTCGTTGTTGAGGTCCAGCGCCGGCGCGTCCTTGCCGCCGACCATCAACAGGGTGGGGGCGGCGACGGCGTTCAGCCACTCCCCCGCGAGATCGGGGCGCCCGCCGCGGCAGACCACGGCGCCGATGCCGTCATGCTCCGCGGCGCGCCCTGCCGCGATCAGCGCCGACGCCGCCCCGGACCCGGCGCCGAAGAAGCCGATGGGCTTGCGCTCCACCGCGGTGGTCGCGCGCAGGTGGCGGACGGCCAGCAGCAGGCGCTCGGACTGGCGGTGGACGTCGAACTGGTTGGCCGGGTCGGCCTTCTCCTCCTCCGTCTGCAGATCCATCAGCAGCGTCGCAAATCCCGCGTCCCGCAAACGCGCGGCGACGCGGACGTTGCGCGGGCTCGTCCGTCCGCTGGAGGTGCCGTGGGCGAAGATCACCGCAGCCGCGAAGCCGGCGGGTGCTCCGAATTGTCCCGCAAGGCCGAGCGGTGGAATGTACAGCGTCGTCTCCATGCGCTTTCCCCCTTCCGTTGGGCCTTGCCTCGACGAGGTTTCCGGCCGGTGGCTTAACAGGCCGGATGGTCCGTCCGTGCCCGATGGCCTACAGTGACGTTCCCGGATCAATTCCAGAGATCGGTATCGATCCCCGGTGAAGGGAGACCCACCTTTGTCAGACAACCCCACCGCCCCCGTCATTCCCCCAATGCCTCCGGTGCTCGACCCCGCCGCCGTCGGGGCGAAGCTCGGCGCCACCGGCTACCCGGAGCCGTTCCGTGCCGCGGTCGCCGGGCGCCTGCGCAAGCGGCTGGGCAACCCGCTGGGGATCACCAACTTCGGCGTGAACCTGACCCGGCTGGAGCCGGGCGCCGCCTCCGCCCTACGGCACTGGCACACCCGCCAGGACGAGTTCGTCTATGTGCTGGACGGCGAGCTGACCCTGGTCACCGACGCCGGCGAGACGATCCTGCGCCCCGGCATGTGTGCCGGCTTCCCGGCCGGAAAGCCCGACGGGCACCAGCTCGTCAACCGCTCCGACGAGCCGGCGGCCTACCTGGAGGTCGGCGACCGCACCGCCGGGGACGAGGCGCATTACCCGGACGAGGACCTGCGCTACGACAGCGCGACGGATCTCTTCACGCACCGCGACGGTACCCCTTGGTGAGCGGAGCGGGGATGCGGTCCGGTATCCCCTCCGTCAAGGCACCGCCCGCGCGCGCAGCAGCGCCGGCTCTCCCGGAGGATAGACGGACCGCCGCAGCTCCGCGATGTGCCGGGCGGCCTGGGCGCACTGGGTGCGCAACTCGGGAACCGCGGTCATCTCCCAGAAGGGCGGGCGACTGATCGGGCCGAGCGCGAACAGCCGGTCCGATGCCCGACCGTCCTCACCGATCAGGGCACCGTCCACGGTGACGTCCAATCCCAGCCGCAACGGGTCGGGCCGCGCCAGACCGCGCGTCAGCAGCGCCTTGACCAGCGGGTGGCCGATCCGGCTGAAATCGCACTCGGTGCCGGTGGCGTTGACGATGGCCCCCACCGTCCGGGTCCAGACGGTTCCCTCCGCCCCACGGGCACGGACGGTCGCCTCCACCCCGTTCGGAGCGAGGCTCAGCGTCTGCAGGCGGCCGGCGCGGATGGCCAGCCGCCCATTGGCGCAGAGGGCGGCGATGCGGGCCGCCACCTCGGGCGCGATGCGATGGCGATGGATCTCCCAATAAGGGCGGACATGGCGCAGGAAGCGCCGCCGCTCCTCCGTCGGCAGGCGGCTCCAGATCAGGTGATGGTAGGGACGCAGCGCGTCGAAGGCCGACCGCCAGTCGAACCCCGCTTCCCGCGCGCGGCGGACGTCGGCCTTCAGGGCGATCATCACGTCCAGCACGGTGCGCGGCATCACCTGAGGGTGGATGAAACTCTTGAAGGGCCGCGTCTCCTCGTGCGTCTGGGGCAGCAGGCCACGGCGCGACAGGGCGACAATCGGGCCACGATGCCCCTGGTCCTCCAGGGATAGGACAGTGTCCACCATGGTCAGCCCGGTTCCCAGGATCAGCACGGGCGCGTCGGGGGCGATCGTGGCCAGTGCCGGCCAGTCCCAAGGTGAAGCCACGTAGCGGCTTGAGGCGTAGACTTCCGGCGCCGAAACCGGTGGCGGCGAGGGGGCGAAGTTGCCGACGCAGAGAACCGCGGTGTCCACCGACAGGCTGGTCCCGTTGCCCAGCCGCAGCCGGGTGCCCCGCGCGTCCGACGCGATGTCCACCGCCTCCGCCTGCGACACGGTGAGCGAGACGTGGGATGGGGCGGCTGTCACGGCCTCCCGCAGGACGTCCTGGATGTAGGCGCCGTAGCGGGCGCGCGAGACGAAGGCATGGCCGCTGGGCGGCACCGCTCCGGCCCCGTCATCCTGCGCCCACAGCCAGCGCAGGAAATGCCGCGGGTCATCCGGATAGGCGCTCATGTTGTAAGCGCGCACGTTCAACAGATGGGCGGCGTTGGGCGTGGAATAAGCAAGCCCGGCGCCGACGCTGGGCGTGCGTTCGATCAAGTGCAGGCTGGTCGGCTCATCGGCGTGGCGCATCAGGTGTGCGGCGAGGACGCTGCCGGTAAAGCCGGCCCCGATGATGGCGATGCGGCGTTTCGAAGGGCGTGCTGACAACGTCGTCGCTCCTCTGCTCTGGCCGTACGGAGGGGGCGGTGATCCGGCGCCGTGGCGCCGGGAGGCCCGGCCGGCCACTGTTCGGTGCAGGATTGTACAGGTCAACCGCTATTCCGGTGTATCATCTCCCTCCTGGCACCGTCGGTGAAGTCATGGTTAACAAGAAATTAACTATAAACGGGGAGGGTTTCGTACGTTCGAACCATGTACGGCAGGACCGATGCGCGACCACCCTTTCCGACCCGCCCATGCCATTTCGCCCAATCCCATTTCGCCCAACGCCGCGCCGTGCGAAGCCGACCATGCTTCGTCCGCCGCGCGCGAACCCGACGTGCAGTTGGCCGCCATGGTGCCGCAGAGCGTCAAGCGCGCCGTGCGCCGCCGTGCGGAAGAGGAGGGGACGACCGTCCGCAGCGTCCTTCTGCGCGCCCTGAAGCACGCCGGAATCGCCGAGGTGGAGGAGTCGGAGATCGCCGACCGCCGGATCGCCGCCGGTGCCGAACGCTCCGGCGTGTGGAAGGCCAACCGCACTCCCACCCGCGCCCGTTGACGGGGGCATCCCGTATCCCGCACGGTCTCACGGCATCATTTTCCGAAAGCCGTCCTGCATGAGCCTTCTTCACCGCCTGTTGCTGCTCGTCCTCGTGGCGATGATTCCGGCGGCCGCCATCGAGGTGAAGAGCGAGCTGGCTCTGCGCGCCGCGCGCGAGGCGGAGGCGGGGCGGGACGCCCTGCACCTCGCCGCGTTGTTCGAGGCGGAGCAGCACCGCATGATCGACGGGCTTCGGCAGGTTCTGAGCACGCTGGTGAAGGCCGATCCGGCACGCGCGCCCGGCTCTCCGGCCTGTCAGGCGCTGATGGACGAACTGCGCGCGTCGTATCCCGGCCATCTCGGCATCGTGATCGCCGGGCTGGACGGGGTGGTCCGTTGCGGGACCGATCGCGTCTCGCTGGGGATGTCCATTGCCGACCGCGACTATTTCCGCGACGCGCTGGACAACGGTCGCATGACGCCGGGCGAGCATGTCTTCCGCCGGACGGACGGGCGCTCCGCCATGCCCGTCGCGCTGGCCTTCAATGACGCGGAGGGCCGTGCCGCCGGCGTGGTGACGGCGATGATCGATATGTCCTGGATCGCCGATTTCCTGTCCATGCGGCCGCTGTCCGACAACGTGCGGGTCACGTTGGTGGATCGCCGCGACCGGGTGGTCGCCCAGGTGCCGCTCCCGCCGAACCAAGCGGATGGCAATGGCGCGCTGCCACCATCCGTCATCGCGCTGCTGTCCCGTGACGTCCCCGGTGTCACCGAGGTGTCCGGATCGGACGGACGGCCACGCATCGTCGCCTACCAGCCGACCGGGCGGAGTCTGGACGGCATCGGCGTTCTGGTCAGCCTGGACAAGGGCGAGGCGCTGGGACCGATCCGCGGCGCAATGCTTCAGGCGATGACGGGCATTGCCACCGTGCTGCTGCTGACGCTGCTCGCCGTCTGGTGGGGGGGCAGCCGGTTCCTGCGGCGGCCCGTGGCGGCGCTGGTCGCGACGGCAGAGCAGTGGAAACGCGGCGACCTGACGGCGCGCAGCGGTGTGGCGGACCAGTCGTCCGAACTTGGCACTCTGGCCCGCGCCTTCGACAGCATGGCCGAAGAGTTGGCCCATCAGCAGAAAACCCGGGAGCAAGCCAACGCGCGGGTCCACAAGATGGCCGCTGTTTTGGGCAGCACCACCGACGGCGTGTTCGAGGTGGATCGCAATTGGCGCATCACCTTCATCAACGAGCGCGCCCGGACGCTGATCGCCGCGGGACGCGACCTGATCGGCCAGGATCTGTGGGACGTTTTCCCGGAGGTCTCCGCCAGCGCGTTCGGGGAGAATTACCGCCGCGCCATGCGGGACCAGGCGCCCGTCGAGTTCGAGGACTATTGTACGGCCTTCGAATCCTGGTTCGCCGTGCGGGCCTTCCCGTCGCCGGACGGGCTGGCCGTCTTCTTCCAGGACACCACCGCCCGCAAGTGGGGGGAGGCGGCCCTGGTTTCCGCCAACCGGGAAAAGAACGCGCTGCTCGCCCAGTTGAACAGCCTGCTGCAGAACGCGCCGGTCGGCTTCGCCTTCTTCGACCGCGAGCGCCGTTACATCCGCATCAACGAGCAGTTGGCCGATTGCAACGGCATCCTGGCGGAGGCCCACATGGGCCGCACTCTGGCGGACCTGATTCCCGTCGTGGGCGCCAGTGTCGAGCCGCTGATCGACCGGGTGTTCGACACCGGCGAGCCGATCCCCTACCGGGAGGTGATGGGCGAGACGCCCAGGGAGCCGGGCGTGACGCGCCATTGGCTGATCGCCCTGTTCCCCGTGCATGAAGGGATGGAGGTCGCGGCGGTCGGTGCCGTCGTGATGGAGGTCACCGACCTGCGCCGGGCGGAGACGGCGCGCCGCCAGAGCGATGAACGCTTCCGCTCGGTCTTCGAACTGGCGGCGGTGGGAATCGAACGGGTGGGCTTGGACGGCCGCCTCCTCGACGTCAACGCCAAGATCTGCGACATCGTCGGCTACCCGCGCGAGGAGTTGCTGAAGCGGACCTACCGCGACATCACCGACCCGGCCGATCTGCCGGCCGAGGAGGGGTTGATCGAGCGGCTGCTGTCCGGCGAACTGTCCAGCTACGCCCTGGAGAAGCGCTACCGCCGCAAGGACGGCGGGGCGGTGTGGGTGCGGGTGACCTCGTCGCTCGCCCGGATCACCGGTACGGAGCCAGCCTACCGCATCACCGTGGCCGAGGACATCACCGAGCGCAAGGCGATGGAGGCCGAGTTGCGATCCGCCCGCGACGAGGCGGAGCGCGCCAACCTCGCCAAGTCGAAGTTCCTGGCGGCGGCCAGCCACGACCTGCGTCAGCCGCTCCAATCGCTGTTCTTCTTCGCCGCCGCCCTGTCGGCCCATGTCGGGTCTGCCGCGGGCGCCAAGATCCTGACCCATCTGGAGCAGGGGCTGGACGCGCTGAAGGGGCTGCTGGACAGCCTGCTCGACGTGTCGCGGCTCGACGCCGGGGTGGTGACGCCGGTGTTCGAGGAATTCGACGTGGCGGAGGTGCTGGACCCGATCCGGGCCGCCTACGCGCCGGTCGCCGCGGGCAAGGGCATCGGCTGGCAGGTGGAGGTCGCCGCCGGGCGGGTGCGCAGCGACCGCACGCTGCTTGGCCGGCTGCTGCGCAATCTGGTCGAGAACGCCATCCGCTACACCGACAGCGGGCTTGTGCGGGTGCAGTGCCGGCCGGACGGGCGCTTCCTGTCCATTGTCGTCCAGGACACCGGCATGGGCATTCCCGACGACCATCTGGAGCGGATCTTCGAGGAGTTCCATCAGGTCGGCAACCCGGAGCGGGACCGCAACCAGGGTCTCGGCCTCGGCCTCGCCATCGTGCGGCGCCTGTCGCGGCTGCTCGAACACCCGGTGCAGGTGCGTTCCGCGGTGGGCAAGGGCTCGGCCTTCCGGGTGCTGGTGCCGACGGGTGAACCGGTGATGGCCGCCGCGGCGGTTGCGGGAAGTGAGGGGCCGGGGATGGGGCAGGGCCGTCTTGCCGTGCTGGTGGATGACGACGCCATCGTGCTGATGGGGCTTCAACTGATCCTGACGGAATGGGGCTACACCGTGCTGGCGGCGGGAAGCGCCGATCAGGCGATGGAGCGGCTGTCCGCCCAGACCCGCGTTCCCGACATCGTGATCGCCGATTACCGGCTGCGCGAGGGGCGGATCGGGACCGAGGTGATCCTGCGCGTGCGCGAGCGCTACGGGGCCGGAGTGCCGGGGGTGATCCTGACCGGCGAGACGGGGCCGGACTGTCTTCTGGACGCCACCGCCCATGGGCTGACCGTGATCCACAAACCGGTCACCCCCCGTGAATTGGCGGCGGCAGTGGACCAGCAATTGAAGGCCGTGCCGGCGTGAACCGGCGTCCGGCCGTTAGCGCGTGAGGCCCCAGCGCCGGTACCAAGCGTTCAGGTCGCGCGCGGAATCGATCCGGAGCTTCGGCAGGTCGGCCTGATCGAAGGTGCGCAGGTTTCTTGCCCGGTTTCTCGGGGTGGCGACGGCGATGTGGCGGATCATCTCCCATTTGATGCTGTCCCGGCGGCCCTCCAGCGCGCCCCGCCGTTCCCGCTCGAACAGCGTCCGGCGAAAGTAGCGCAGCAGGCTGAGCGGCATGGGCACGTCCAGGTAGATCAGTCCCGTCGCCCGCTGGAAGCGCTGCGGAATGCAGCGTGAGTAGTTTCCCTCCATGATCCAGCACGCGCCGGCGATGGCCGCGTCGTGCAAGGCAATGAACTCCTCGGTCGGCCGTGGCTGCCAATCCGTGTTGGGGGCGTGGTACAGCCGGTCGAGGTGGACGACCGGAAAGCCGCGCTGTCGCGCGATCGCTTCGGCAAGCGTGGATTTCCCGCTGTTGGACGGCCCGAGGATGCAAATGCGTTGCCCGAGGTCGGAAAGCTGCATGAGGTTGATACCGTTACGAAACAAAGCCCGGTCGGGCCGCAAAAATCGCGGCGATCCTAGCGGGCGTCGGCGCGCCGCGACACCCCACCCATGCGGTACGCCGTCGGTGTCGTCCGGTGGTCACTCCGCCTGGGCAAGTTCCTTCGCGGCGGGGCGGGGGGCGAGGGCGGCGCGGCCGTTGTCGGTCAGGCGGCAGACCAGCCAATCGGGCTTCAGCGGATTGTGGAACCAGCGCTCCGCCCAGCCGGACTTCAGGCAGCTTTCGATGGTCTGGCGCTTGACGCGCTGGCCGTCGGTGTCGAACAGGGGCAGCTTGCCGCCGGGCTGGTCCAGGCCGTTGCGCAGCCACGCCGCCTGTGCCTCGGTGGGGCGGCGTCGGGACGTGGTGCGTCGGGGTGCGGCCATGGTTCGTCGCCTCGGAAGATGTTGCGGCCCGGCTGTCGCGCTCTGGCGGCCTGTGGCAAGATTCGGGCACTCTACATCGAAAGGGTTCGGCCATGGAATTCGTCTTCGCCTACATCACCGCCGGATCGCGGGACGAGGCCCGGCGCATCGGCCGTATGCTGGTCGAGGAGCGGCTGGCCGCCTGCGCCAACATCTTCGACGGCATGACCTCCATCTACCGCTGGCAGGACGCCATCGAGGAAGCCACGGAAACGGTGCTGATCGCCAAGACGCGGGCGGAGCTGTTCGACCGGCTGGCCGCGCGGGTGCGGGAGTTGCACAGCTACGAGGTGCCCTGCGTGGTCGAGCTGAGGGTGGGGCGCGGCAACCCGGCCTATCTGGACTGGCTGCGCAACGAAACCGCCTGAGCCCCGATGCCGGCCGCCGCATGCCGGCCATGACGGTGGCGCATTGGACCGCCTCCGACCCGCGTGCCACCTTCGCGAAGGTTGCTTTCAAGCGCAAATCATCCGGATGCGGAGAATTTCCATGACTGACACATCGGCGCGGCTGTCGATCGGCTTTTCCTGGGTCGGCCACGCGCTGATGCACATCGTGACGGCGCTGTTCCTGACGGTCGTCCTGGTGTTGGAACGGGAATGGAAGCTGCCCTACGACGAACTGATCCGGCTGTGGACGCTGGGCGCGCTGATGATCGGCGTCGGCGCGCCGCTGGCCGGCTGGCTGGGCGACCGCTGGAGCGAATGCCGGATGATGGCGGTCTTCTTCCTGCTGACCGGGGCGGGGACCATCGCCTGCGGCCTGACCGACGGTCCGGAGGCGCTGCTCTGGGCGCTGGCGGTGCTCGGGCTCGGCGCCTCGATCTACCACCCGGTGGGCATGGCCTGGATGGTCAAGAACGCCACCAACCGCGGCAAGGCGCTCGGCTACCAGGGCATTTTCGGCACCGTCGGCATCGCCTCGGCGGCGGTGGTGGCCGGCGGCCTGACGGAATGGCTGGGCTGGCGCTCGGCCTTCCTGATTCCGGGCGCAATCTGCCTGGGGCTGGGCGTGGCGCTGGCCCTGCTGATCGCGCTGGGCAAGGTCGAGGACCGCCAGGGCGACGTGAAGCCGATCCCCAAGGCGTCGCGCGGCGACGTGATCCGCGCCTTCGTCGTTCTGTCGGTGACGATGGTCTGCGCCGGCCTGATGTTCAACGCCATGCAGGTTGTGCTGCCCAAGCTGTTCGAAGCGCGGCTGAGCGACCTGCTGGGCGGCAGCACGCTGGGCGTCGGCGGCGTGGTGACGGCGGTCTATCTGTTCGCCGCCCTGCCGCAGCTCATCGGCGGGCATCTGGCCGACAAGTACCCGCTGAAGCGCATCTACACCCTGTGCCTGCTGGTCCAGGTGCCGATGATGGCGGCGGTGGCGGTCCTGGCCGACCTGCCGCTGGTCGGTGCTGCGGCGCTGGTCGTCGTCGCCTCCCAGGTGCAGATTCCGGCGGAGAACCTCCTGCTCGCCCGCTACACGCCGGAGAGGCACCGCGGGCTGGCCTATGGCGCCAAGTTCATCCTGTCCTTCGGCGCCGGTCCGCTGGCCGTGCAGCTTGTCGCCCTGGTCTATGAGCGGACGGGCGAGTTCGTCATGCTCTACGCCACGCTGTCGGTGCTGGCGCTGGTCGCCTTCGCGGCGGCGCTGCTGCTGCCGCGCGACCGCGACGCTCCGGCCAAGCCCGCCGCAGCCCCGATGGCGGCGGCGGAGTAACGGGTCACAGCTTGTCCGGCAGGCTGGGGTAGGGCGCGTCGCCGGGCAGATCGGCCACCACTGTCCGTCCGGTCCAGGTCAGGAGCCACGCGTCGCCGACCCCGGCGGCGCGGATCTCGGCCAAGCGGCGCAAGGCGGTCGGTCGGTCCTCCGGCGGCAGGACGAGGCGGTGGATGCGGCGGCCCCGCACGTCGGCGGCCACGATGCCGGCCTCCGGATGGCCCAGCCGCGCGCGCTGGGCTTCGGCCTGCCCACGCTTGGAAAAGCTGCCCGCCACCACGAGGAAGCGCCGTTCTGCAGGGCGCGGCATCGGCGGCAGCGCGGCGATCTCCACCTCCGCCGTCACGGGAAGCGGCGCGGGCGGGGGCGGAACAGGGGCGGGTGAGGGTTCCGTTTCCGGAAGGGGGACCGGCGCGCCCTCGGCGCTGCGGACCACCGGCACGATCACCGGCTTGCAGACATAGCCTTGGCTGATGACGCGGAAGGTCGCGCAGTCCTGCTGCAGCATCGCCGACAGCATGTGATCGGTGCTGCTCTTGCTGGTGCCGACATACAGCATCCCGTCCACGGCGAAGGACGCGGCGGTCATCGCCACCGGTGCGCCCGCGCAACCGCCCAGCCCCAGCAACGCGACCGCCGTCACTCCCCGCCTGAGCCGTCCGCTCATGCCCCGCTTCCCCGCCCTGTTCGCCTTAGGGTCGGTGCTATGACCTGCGGAGGTCAATGGAACGGCCAGCGCTTAGCCCTTCGCGTCATGCCTACCTCTTGCGGGGTATCCCCCGCCCGCCGGGCCGGACGCCGCGGCGGACGGAGGGGAACCGGCATCAGGCGGCGGCCAATCAGGCGGCCGATAGGGCACGGTCGAGGTCGGCGATGATGTCCTCGACGCTCTCCAGCCCGATCGACAGGCGCAGCACGTCCGGACCGGCGCCCGCCTGGGCCTGACCTTCCGGCGACAACTGGCGGTGCGTGGTCGAGGAGGGGTGGATGATCAGCGACCGGCTGTCGCCGATGTTGGCGAGGTGGCTGAGGAGCTGGACGTTCTCCACCACCTTCACGCCGACGTCGAAGCCGCCCTTGACGCCGAAGGTCAGCACGGCGCCGGCCCCCTTGGGCAGGTACTTCTTGGCCAGCGCGTGGTACTTGGACGATTCCAGCCCGGCGTAGCTGACCCAGCCCACCGCCGGATGGCTCTCCAGGAACTGCGCGACTTTCAGGGCGCTGTCGCTGTGGCGCTGCATGCGCAGCGGCAGCGTCTCGATGCCGTTCAGCGTCAGGAAGGCGTTCAGCGGCGCCTGGCTCGGCCCGAGGTCGCGCAGGCCGACGGCGTGGCCGTGGATGGTGAAGGCCAGATGGCCGAAGGTCTCCTGGAACTTCAGCCCGTGATAGCCGGCGTCCGGCTCCGACAGGGCGGGGAACTTGCCGGACTTGCCCCAGTCGAAGGTGCCGCTGTCGATGACCACGCCGCCGACCGAGGTGCCGTTGCCCGACAGGAACTTCGTGGTCGAATGCACGACCAGCGTGGCGCCCCACTGGATCGGGTTTATCAGGTACGGCGTCGCCAGAGTGTTGTCGACGATCAGCGGAATGCCGGCCTCGTCGGCGATCTTGGCGATGGCCTCCAGATCGGTGACCACGCCGCCGGGGTTGGCGAGGCTTTCCACGAAGATGGCCTTGGTCTTCGCGGTGATGGCGGCGCGGACGTTCTCCGGCTGGTCGGTGTCCACGAAGACGGACTTCCAGCCAAAGGCGCGCGGGAAGCTGGTGCCGAGCTGGTTGAGCGTGCCGCCGTAGAGCTTGCGCGAGGCGACGATCTCGTCGCCCGGCTCCATCAGCGGGAACAGGGCGAGCAGCTGGGCCGCGTGGCCGGAGGAGGTGGCCGTGGCCCCGGCGCCGCCTTCCAGGTTGGCGAGCCGCTCCTCCAGCACCGACACGGTCGGGTTGGTCAGGCGGGAGTAGATGAAGCCGACCTTCTGGAGGTTGAACAGCGAGGCCGCGTCGTCCACGTCGTCGAAGACGAAGCTGGTGGTCTGGTAGATCGGCGTCTGGCGCGCCCCGGTGGCGGGGTCGGGGGCGGCGCCGGCGTGGATGGCGCGGGTTTCGAAACCGAAGGACTTCTGCTCGCTCATGATGGCTTCCTCTGCTTTTTACATCAGTTTTTTGAAGGATTTGGCCGGTGCGGCCTTCTTGGACGTCAGGATGTTGGAGTTGACGCCGATGCGCCCGATCTCGTGGAACAGGCGCTGAAGTTCGATCTTGGGACAGCGGTTCATGACCACGGTCAGCCCCGCCGCCTCGGCCCGCGCCGCCGCCTCGTCGTTGCGCACGCCGAGCTGCATCCACACCACCTTGGCGCCGGCGGCGATGGCCTCGTCGGTCACGCCTCCGGCGGCGGCGGCGTTGCGGAAGACGTCCACCATGTCCGGCGGCTCCGGCAGCTCCGACAGGCTGGCGTAGACCCGCTCGCCGAGGATGGTCTGGCCGGCCAGCTTCGGGTTGACGGGGATGACGCGGTAGCCCTTGTCGCGCAGGTACTTCAGCACGATGAAGCTGGCCTTCACCGGGTCGTTCGACGCGCCGACCAGGGCGATGGTCTTCACCCGGTCCAGGACTTGGCGGATGAACTCGTCGCTGTAGCCGTCGTGCGAGGGGGCGGGGCCGCTCATTGGCCGCACCACACCGGGGCGCGCTTCTGCAGGAAGGCGTCGATGCCCTCCTCGGCGTCGCGGGCCAGCATGTTCTCGGTCATCACGCGGGCGGCGTAGGCGTAGGCCTCCTCCACGTCCAGTTCGATCTGGCGGTAAAAGGCCTCCTTGCCGATGGCGAGGGTCAGCGGCGACTTCGCGGCGATCTTGCCGGCGGCCTCCGCCACCACGGCGTCGAGCCGGTCGGCCGGCACCGCGCGGTTGACGAGGCCGATGCGCTCAGCCTCCTCGGCGCCGATCAGGTCGCCGAGCAGCAGCATCTCCATGGCCGCCTTGCGCCCCACGGCGCGGCTCAGCGCCACCATGGGGGTGGAGCAGAACAGGCCAATGTTCACGCCCGGCGTGGCGAATCGCGCCGTGTCGGCGCAATAGGCGAGGTCGCAGGTGGCGACGAGCTGGCAACCCGCCGCCGTGGCGATGCCGTGGACCTTGGCGATCACCGGCTGGCGGATGCGGCTGACCGTCAGCATCAGTTTGGAGCACTGGACGAACAGCGACTCATAGGCGGTGCGGTCCGGATTGGCGCGCATCTCTTTGAGGTCGTGCCCGGCGCAGAAGGCCGGCCCGGCCCCGGACAGCACCACGGCGCGGACCGTGGAGTCCTGGTGGATGGCCTCCAGTTCCGCCTGCAGCGCGCCCATCAGCCCGACGGACAGGGCGTTGCGCGCCTGCGGGCGGTTCAGCGTCAGGGTGGCAACGCCGTCGCGGTCCTTGCGGAGAACCAGCGGCGCGTCATCGCTGATGAGGGGCGGGGTGTCGTTCATCGCTGTCCAATCCTCCCGGATGTTTTGATCGTTGGCGGGAACAGTACCCCGACCGCTCCCGCCACGGAACCGGGCGTGTGGTCCGATCATCTAACGATGCCGTGGCGGACAACTCAACATATTTGTTGATTGAATTTGTAGATTTATTGACAGACGATAGCAAAAGAATGTGTGAAATGGGTTTCGACGCGATGCGCTTGGCGGGCCGGGCGATGTTCGCCATGATCGGGTCTCCATAAGAAAAGCCATGGGTGAGGGAATGAGCGCGCCGGTCGTGTCCGCCGAGGAACTGGAAGCCCTGATTCGTGAGGGCGTGCCGCTGGTCGGCAATTACGGGATCACCATCGAGCAGCTTGGCGCCGGGACCGTGCGCATGAAGCTGCCCTACAACGACAGCTTCGTCCGTCCCGGAGGCACGGTGACGGGGCCGGCGATGTTCGGGCTGGCCGACGTGGCGCTCTACGCCGCCGTGCTCAGCCTGATCGGGCGGGTGGAGCTGGCGGTGACCACCAGCATGACCATCAACTTCCTGCGCCGCCCGGCGCCGGTCGCCATCACCGCCGATTGCCGGATCCTGAAGATGGGCAAGCGGCTGGCCTACGGCGAGGTTCTGCTGTTCTCCGAGGGCGATCCGGAGCCCGTCGCCCACGCCACCGGCACCTATTCGATTCCGCCGCACGACCCGGTGACGCTCGCGGTATCAGGATACCACGATCCGGAGATGTCCTGAAAAATCCAATGATATCAATGGCTTTGCTCTCGCGGTAAAATGATACCGTGCGTGTAGAGTGTTGATATGAAACGGATATTTTTCCGTTGACAGGCCCCCCGTGCGCTGCGTACAACACCGGCCGCTTCGGCGCCCCGGGGATTGAACGTCCAGTTTCGGTGGCCCGCCGATCCACGTTTAGTCAACGAGTGTGGCGATGAAGACCTTCAATCTGAAGCCGACCGACATCGAGAAGAAGTGGTACGTCGTCGATGCCGACGGCCTCGTTCTCGGCCGGCTTGCCAGCATCCTGGCGAACATCCTGCGCGGCAAGAACAAGCCGACCTTCACCCCGCACATGGATTGCGGCGACCACGTCGTCGTGATCAACGCGGAGAAGGTCAAGCTGACCGGCAACAAGCGCCAGGACGACATCTTCTACTGGCACACCGGTTATCCGGGCGGCATCAAGGGCCGTTCCAAGGGCCAGATCCTGGACGGCAAGTACCCGGAGCGCGTGATCGAGAAGGCCGTGGAGCGCATGGTTCCGCGCGGCCCGCTCGGCCGCAAGGTGATGACCCACCTGAAGGTCTACAAGGGCGCCGCCCACCCGCACGAGGCGCAGCAGCCGGTCGCTCTCGACGTTGCGGCCATGAACCCGAAGAATAAGCGGAGCGCGTAATCCAATGGCTCAGGTTACCACCACCCTTTCCGGCCTGAAGGACATCGCTGCCGCTCCGGCCGCCGCCTCCGCCGAAGTGGTCGCCCCGAAGCTGGACGCCCAGGGCCGCGCCTACGCCACCGGCAAGCGCAAGGACGCCGTCGCCCGCGTGTGGATCAAGCCGGGCTCCGGCAAGATCGTCGTCAACGGCCGCGACCAGGAAGTCTACTTCGCCCGCCCGGTGCTGCGCATGATGATCGCCCAGCCCTTCGGCATCACCGACCGCGCCGACCAGTTCGACGTCATGGTCACGGTGGCCGGCGGTGGTCTGTCCGGTCAGGCCGGCGCGGTCCGTCACGGCATCTCCAAGGCGCTGACCTACTTCGAGCCGGCGCTCCGTCCGCCGCTGAAGGCCGCCGGCTTCCTGACCCGCGACGCCCGCGTCGTCGAGCGTAAGAAGTACGGCAAGGCCAAGGCCCGCCGCAGCTTCCAGTTCTCGAAGCGCTAAAGCCTACCGCGGACCCGCGTTACTGCTGTACAAGCGAGGGGCGTCCCGACGGGGCGCCCCTTTCTTGTTTCTGTTTCACTCGTCGTCACCGTTCCGTGCCCATCCCCGTGCGTCAAAAGGAACAGCGTCCATGGCCAACAGCACTTCCCCCATCCGCGTCGGCATTCTCGGTGCGTCCGGTTACACCGGCGCCGAGCTGGTGCGCATGCTTCTCCGCCATCCCGGCGTGGAGATCTGCGCGCTGACGGCCGAGCGACAGGCGGGGAAGCCCATGGCAGAGGTGTTCCCGCATCTGGGCCAGTTCAACCTGCCCGGCCTCGTGAAGATCGAGGAGGTCGCCTGGGACAAGCTGGACGCCGTCTTCTGCGCTCTGCCGCACGGCACCACGCAGGAGGTCATCGCCGGCCTGCCGCGCCACATCAAGGTGGTGGACCTGTCCGCCGACTTCCGCCTGTCCGATCCCGCCGAATACGCCACCTGGTACGGGCATGAGCACCGCGCCGTGGAGCTGCAGAAGGAGGTCGCCTACGGGCTGACCGAGTTCAACCGGCAGGGCGTGCGCAAGGCGCGCGTGGTCGCCAACCCCGGCTGCTACCCGACCTGCTCGCTGCTGGCCCTGCTGCCGCTGCTGATGGAGGAGATGATCGAGCCGGGCGGCATCGTGATCGACGCCAAGTCGGGCGTCTCCGGCGCCGGGCGCGACGCCAAGCAGCAGAACCTCTTCACCGAGGTGTCGGAGGGCTTCAACGCCTATGGCGTCGGCCACCACCGCCACATGCCGGAAATCGAGCAGGAGCTGCGGCTGGCCGCCGGGCGTCCGGTGACGGTCAGCTTCACCCCGCACCTCGTCCCGATGAACCGCGGCATGATGGCGACGATCTATGTCCGCATGGCCGACGGGGTCACCGCCGACGACCTGCGCGCCACGCTGACCGCGCGCTACGAATCGGAGCCCTTCGTGAACGTCACGGCGGCGGGCATCGCCCCGGCGACCCGCCACGTCCGCGCCTCCAACCAGGCGCTGATCGGCGTCTTTCCCGACCGCACCCCGCGTGGCGCCATCATCGTCTCGGTCATCGACAATCTGGTGAAGGGCGCCTCCGGCCAGGCCATCCAGAACATGAACGTCATGTTCGGGCTGGGCGAGACGACCGGCCTGGAACAGGCCCCGCTGTTCCCGTGACCGAAGAGAAACAGCCCGAGGAAAAATTGCCTGCGATGTCCGGCCTGATATTGCCCTTCCAGGGCACGCACCCGAAGATCGACCCGAGCGTCTATGTGGCGCCGACGGCCTCGGTCATCGGCGACGTGGAGATCGGGCCGGGCAGCAGTGTCTGGTTCGGCTGCACCATCCGCGGCGACGTGAACGAGATCCGAATCGGTGCGCGCACCAACATCCAGGACGGTACCGTGATTCACGTCGCCTCGGCGGGGCAGGGGACCTACATCGGCGACGACGTGTCGATCGGCCACATGGCCCTGTTGCACGCCTGCACGCTGGAGAGCGGCTGCTTCATCGGCATGCAGGCCTGCGTCATGGACGGTGCCTATGTCGAGTCGGGGGCCATGGTGGCCGCCGGAGCCCTGGTGACCCCCGGGAAGCGTGTTGCCGCCGGGCAACTTTGGGCCGGAAGTCCAGCAAGACCCGTGCGTGCACTTACGGAAAAGGACACATCTTTCTTCCCGGTAAACATCCGGAACTACGTGCGGCTTGCTCAAATCTACAGACAGGGCTAATACCTCTTTAGTGCGTCGCAGCACTGTGGCATACTAGCAACAGTGACACCGGCACGAAACGTGTAGGACTTCCGGAGGGTATGTTTGTACGTGGACAAACCCCACATGTTTCGCGTTTTGTCACGTTACATGCACGCGATATGTCCTATCGTTTGTGCGATTCGTCCTCCGCGAACCAAGCGGTAGGGAGTGTGTCTCTAAGGGAGTGGAGAAATGAACAGCTTCTTCCGCGCTACCATGGCCGTCGTGCCGGCCGCCGTCGTCGCTTTCGGCCTGACCGCCGGGGCTCAGGCCCAGAGCGCCGACACCGCCGAGTGGTGCAACCCGGTCATCGGCTGGAACGATACCCCGGTCCGCACGGCGGATGGCGGCTACGCCACCCACCAGGGCAGCTACAAGTGCCCGCCGGCCGCCGCTCCGGCGGTTGCCCCGGCCCCGGCCGCCCGCGCCCAGACCGAATACCTCGTGTTCTTCGACTGGGATAAGGCCAACGTCACCCCGGCCGCCGATCGCGTGATCGGTGATGCGGCTGCCGCCATCGGCAAGGGCGCCAACGCCCGCGTCCATGTCGTCGGCCACACCGACACCTCGGGTTCGCCGGCCTACAACCAGCGTCTGTCGGTGCGTCGCGCCGAGGCGGTGAAGCAGGCCCTCGTCTCCAAGGGCATCGCCGCCGGCGCCATCACCACCGAGGGCAAGGGCGAGAGCCAGCTCCTGGTGCAGACCGGCCCGAACGTCCGCGAGCCGTCCAACCGTCGTGCGCAGATCCTGCCGCGCGGTGCGAACGCCCCGTCGTCGTAAGGCGCAGGTTCCCTTTCGGGACACGGAACCCCGGACCTCGGTCCGGGGTTTTCGCCGACAAAGAAAAAGGCCCCGGATTTCGATCCGGGGCCTTTTTCTTGTTCGGGCCGTCTCATTCGGTCCGGCATGCCAATGGCTCCGGGCCTCCGGAGGGCGGCGGACCGCCCTCCGGATTTCGGACATCAGACGATGCGCACCTTGGCGTAGGAGCCGGGGGCGTCTTCCAGAACGGGCAGGCCGCCCTTTTCCGGATTGCGCGCCGGGACCTTGCCTTCGGAGAAGGTGGAGACCCAGTTGTTCCACTCCGGCCACCAGGAGCCGGGGGTCTGCTCCGACGAGGCCAGCCAATCGTCCGAAGCCTTCGGCAGCTTGGCGTTGGTCCAGTAGCAGTACTTGCCGGCGGCGGGCGGGTTCACCACGCCGGCGATGTGGCCGGAGGCCGCCAGCACGAACTTCACCGGGCCGGAGAACAGGTGGGCGCCCATGTAGGTGGACTTCCACGGCGCGATGTGGTCCTCGCGGGCCGACAGGAAGAAGGACGGGGTCTTCACCTTGCGCAGGTCGATCGGCACGCCGCCCAGCGTCACCGCACCCGGCTGCGCCAGAAGGTTCTTCTGGTACATGTTGCGCAGGTAGAAGCTGTGCATCGCCGCCGGCATGCGGGTCGAATCGCTGTTCCAGTAGAGCAGGTCGAACGGGAACGGATCCTTGCCGAGCAGGTAGTTGTTCACGACGAACGACCAGATGAGATCGTTGGCGCGCAGCATGTTGAAGGTGGTCGCCATCTTCGAGCCGTCCAGGTAGCCCTGTTGGGCCATCTGGCTCTCGATCATGGTGAGCTGCTCCTCGTCGATGAAGACTGACAGCTCGCCGGCTTCGGTGAAGTCGAGCATGGTGGTGAAGAAGGTGGCCGACTTGATGCGGTCGTCCTTCTTGGCGGCCATGTAGGACAGGGTGGAGGCCAGCAGCGTGCCGCCCAGGCAGTAGCCGATGGCGTTCACGTCCTTCTCGCCGGTCACCTTCTCGATGGCGTCCAGCGCGGCCAGCACGCCTTCGAACATGTAGTCTTCGAAGCCCTTCTGGGCCAGCTTCTCGTCCGGGTTCACCCAGGACAGGACGAAGACGCTGTGGCCCTGGTCCACCGCCCACTTGATGAAGCTGTTCTTCTCGCGCAGATCCAGGATGTAATACTTGTTGATCCAGGGCGGCACGATCATCAGCGGCCGCTTGTTCACCTCCGGCGTGGTCGGGGTGTACTGGATGAGCTGCATCAGATCGGTTTGGAAGACGACCTTGCCCGGGGTGACGGCGATGTTCTTGCCGACCTGGAAGGCGTCGTAGTCGGTCATGGAGATGCGCAGCTCGCCCTTGCCGCGCTCCAGGTCCTTCAGCAGGTGCTCCAGGCCCTTGACGAGGTTCTCGCCGCCCGTCTCGATGGTCGTGCGCAGCACCTCCGGGTTCGTCATGACGAAGTTGGAGGGCGCCATCGCGTCGACGAACTGGCGGGTGTAGAAGTCGACCTTCTTGGCCGTGTGGTCGTCCAGCCCGTCCACCTCGTTGACCGTGGACTGCATCCACCGGGCCGACAGCAGGTAGGACTGCTTGATGAAGTCGAACAGGGTGTTCTCGTCCCAGGCCGAATCCTTGAAGCGGCGGTCGTCCTTCGCCGGGGCGATCACCGGCTGGGCGTCCTGGCCGAAGAAGCGCTGGGTCGTGCGCTGCCACAGGGTCAGGTAATCCTGCCACAGCGTCATCTGCGCCTTCATCAGCTTGGCCGGATCGGCCATCATGCGCGTGGTCATCTCCAGGAACGCATGGCCGACGCCCATCGGGTCGGGGTTCTTCGCGCCGACGCCGTCCGAGGCCTGACGGGACAGGAATTCGGTGACCAGCCGCTGGCTCTGCTCGGCGATGCGGGTCATCGCCCGCGACATCTCCACCGGGTCGGGAAGCTTGACGTCAGGGGCCTGGTTTTCGGCCATTGGTGCGGTCCTTCTTCTTTAGGCGAGTTTTAGGCTTCAGGAGGGACGTTGTGCGGTTTATACAGTGCCTGCCGGAAGTCTGTTCGGTCGGAGTGCGTTCCGGTCCTGGCATCCCGGACAGCTTATGCCATGTCCGTTCGAGCCGGGGTCCGTCATACACCTCTCGTATGAAGATTTCATTTCGCCCACCACCGTTCAAGCGGCCGGATGGGTTTGGATGTGAGGTTCGCAGAATGGAAACGGGTATCCGACGCGGCGTGGTTGCGAAGACGGGCCGGCTGGGTCCGGCGCTGTCCGTCCTGGTTGTTCTCGCTCTGCCGGCCTGCAGCGACCGCGTGCTCGACACCGGGCTGGTCGGCGCCGTGACCGGCCGCGACGTGCCCAGCCAGGAGTCGCCGGTGCGCGGCATGTCCGGCCAGAACCGCGAATACCCCAATCTCGGCACCGTTCCGCCGCGCCCCACCGATTTGCGGACGGAAGCACAGCGCCAGCAGGATCTGGACCGTCTGGCCCAGGACCGCGAGGCCGCCAAGACATTGTTGCCGACCCCCATGGACGCTCCCCCGCCGCCGGACATCACGCCTGGACAGCCAAGCGCCGGGAAGCCCGCCCCCGGAAAGCCCAATTGAGGGCAGGGGTGTAGCAAAAGGCGGATGCTGCCAGTAATCCGTAAGTATACCTATGCGGAGCGTCCTGCGGTCTCTGATGGCGTTCCTTTGAAGGAGGAGGACGCGCCGGTCTTCATCCGGTCGATGCGCAGTTCCGATGGCGGTGGCGCGGACCACGGAGCACCCATTGCTGCTGCCAAGGTGGAAAAACTACGTCTTGCGGCGGCGGGTCCGCAATAGATTTTCATGCTGCGACTATTTGGCGCGTCGGCTTCGCTTCAGCTCGGGGGAGTTTCACGTCGGGCGGATCGATATCGGGCGGCCATGGCGCCGCGGCATGACCGCCCTGCGCCGCCCGTGGTTGCTGGAAATTATAAGGCGCCCTTACAATAAGGGATGCTTGATGAATCCCCCTTCGGAATGATCCTGATCGACTGCGCGCGGCTTCTGCGCGCGCGGTTCGACCGTGCCCTGGACGACGCGCGGCTCGGCCTCACGGCGGGGGAGGCGCGGGCGCTGGTCTATGTCTGCCGTCACCCCGGCTCGCGCCAGTCGGTGTTGGCGACCCACATGTGGGTGGAACCGATGACCCTGGTCGGCTTCCTCGACCGGCTGGAGGCGCGCGGGCTGGTGGTCCGCGAGCCGGACCCGGCGGACCGCCGCGCCAAGATCGTCCAGCCGACCCCGCAGGCCGAGCCGCTGGCGCTCCAGGTTCTGGAGGCCTTCCGCAATGAGCGCGAGTCGGCCATGGCCGACCTTTCGGCGGAGGAGATCGTCCTGCTCAAGGACATGCTGGGCCGCCTGCGCAACCGCATGATCGCCGACGACCGCGGCGGGGCCGGCCAATGAGCCGTCCACCCGTGCAGACCGACGCGCCCGTCATGACGGAGACGCGGACGGCCGTCATCGGAACGCTGATCGTCACGCTGGGGCCGCTCAGCCTCGCGCTCTACACGCCGGCCCTGCCGATGCTGGTGGAGGCGTTTCAGACCACCCCGGCGGCGCTGAAGCTGACGCTTTCCGTCTATTTCTTCGGCTTTGCCTTTTCCCAGCTCGCCTGCGGGCCGCTGTCCGACGCCTACGGGCGGCGGCCGGTCGCCCTGGGCTTCTTTGTCACCTATGTCCTGGGCAGTGTCGTAGCGGCGCTGTCGGGCAGCATCGAATGGCTTCTGGTCGGCCGGGCCCTGCAGGGCATCGGGGCGGCGGCGGGCATCGCCATTTCCCGCGCCATCGTGCGCGACCAGTTCACCGGCCAGCGGTCGGCGCGCATCCTGAACCTGATCGGGCTGATGCTGGCCATCGTGCCGGCGGTGGCGCCGACGCTGGGCGGGGTAATCCTCGGCACGGTGGGCTGGCACGCCATCTTTGTGGTGATGACGCTCTACGGCCTCGCCGTGCTGACGGTCTTTGCGATGGGCACGGCGGAGACCAACCGGACGCGCGACCGCTCGGCGGCGCGGCCCGGCCCGGTGATCCGCAACTACCGGACGCTGCTGACCGACCGGCGCTTCATGCGGGCGGGGCTGGTGCTCGGCACGACGCTGGGCGGTCTCTACACCATGGCGGCGCTGCTGCCCTTCGTGATGATCGAGCGGGTGGGGCTGAGCCCGACCGTCTTCGGCTTCGCCATGCTGCTGCAGACCGGCTCCTACACGCTGGGGGCGACCCTGGCCGGGCGGCTGCTGCGCCGGGTGGACGCGATGCGGCTGATCCCCTACGGGCTGGCCTGCGTGGCGGTGGGCGGGCTCGGCTTCGCGCTGGCGCCCCTGACCGGCGAGCCGACCGTGGCCAGCGTGATGGGGCCGACCGCCGTTTGGGCCTTCGGCATCGCCCTGGTCATGCCCGGGGCGACCAGCGACGCCCTGGCCGGATTCCCCCGCATGGCCGGGGCGGCCTCGGCGCTGATCGGCTTCATGCAGATCGGCGGCGGGCTGGCCGGCACGGCTGTGGCAGCGCTGTTCGCCGATCCCTACACCGCGACGACGGCCATCATGCCGGGCTTCGCCGCGCTGTCGCTGCTGTCCTACGCGCTGCTGCGCGTGCCGGCGTCCCGGCGCGGCCACCCGGCCAAGCCTGCCCGCCCGGAGGATCTGGAGGTCGCCGTGGACCCGGTCGCTCTGGTTGGTGCCGGCGGCGAGGAGATCGAGGAAGCGCTGCACCAGCGTGCAAAGCGGCCGCGGGCCGGGCTTAAGCCCAGCCCGCTTACCCGAGACGGTCAATCGATCCCGAAGTCGAAGTAACTGTCGCCGTTGACTTGCGCAAAGGCCGCTCCGCGGACCTGGGAGCTGTAGAAAATTATGGCATATTCTCCCGCCTTGAGGGGTGCATTCACGGTTGCGGCGTAGAGCGTGTAGTTCTTCGGTGCCTTCGACTGATCGGGCAACATGGCGACGGTGGTCGGAACAACGCGGTCCTTGTTCACACCCGTCGAATAGCTCATGTAGCCCCCGCCAACGATGACCTCGCGCGTTCCATTGTCTCGCGTGGCAAAGTTCGCGAGCGTGAAATAGCTTTCGGGTTGGGCGTTGCTGGGGACGGCGAACAGAAACACCGGCTGCCCTCCGGCGACCCGCAGCGTGGCGCGCGTGCCGCGCAGGACGGCGTACTGTCCTACCCCGCCAAACCCCAGGGCGCGAACGGCGGTACGCATCTGAGGCGTCAGGTAACGCATGGACCGCTGCTGCCCGTTGTCAAACAGCACGACCTCTTCGGGATTGAACGGTCCCTTGACCTTGATCTCCGCAAAGTTGATTTTTGCCGGCGCCACCGCGGCAGGCTCGTCAATGGTTGTCGTTGGCCGTCTTTCGTTGCAGCCGGCAAGGCTCAGGGCCAACACGCTGGCCAATACAGAAGCCTGAAGAACTCTCCTAAACATGGCGAAATCCTCTCGTCGATCCCACGCAAGGGGCGCGTATGGTCGCGTAACGATTATCAGGGGTGGAAGTTATTTCGAACGCTCCATCCTGGGAGCATTCCCATCGAAAAACCAAGGCTTTTCCGCAATGCCGCGCACGCCTGCGATGCGCACGGTCATTCGGGAGGGATCGGGGATCGCGGCGCGCGCGCCTATCCGGCAATCATCAGGCGACGCGAATTTTACCTCGCTTCTGAAGATGCGGGGCGGTAGATAAGTGGTCCCGGTCCGCAAATATGGGTTCGTGGCGCGGCCGGACAGGCTTCGGAGCGTCCATGAGCGATTCAGAATTCCACCGGATCAAGCGGCTTCCGCCCTACGTCTTCGCCGAAGTGAACGCCATGAAGGCGCGAGCCCGAGCTGCCGGCGAGGACATCATCGACCTCGGCATGGGCAACCCGGACCAGCCGACGCCCCAGCACATCGTCGATAAGCTGATCGAGGCCGTGCGCGATCCCAAGACGCACCGCTACTCGAACTCCCGCGGCATCCCCGGCCTGCGCAAGGCGCACGCGGCCTATTACAAGCGCCGCTTCAACGTGGACGTCGATCCGGAGTCGGAGTGCATCGTCACCATCGGCTCGAAGGAAGGCTTGGCCAACCTTGCCCAGGCGATCACCAGCCCCGGCGACATCATCCTGGTGCCGAACCCCAGCTACCCGATCCATCCCTTCGGCTTCATCCTGGCCGGCGCCTCGGTGCGCCATCTGCCGGTGGGGCAGGCCAACGGCACCTCCACCGACATCGACAGCTTCATGAACATGCTGGAGCGCGCCGTGCGCCACAGCGTGCCGAAGCCGCTGGCGCTGGTGCTGAACTACCCGTCCAACCCGACGGCGGAGGTGGTGGGGCTCGACTTCTACCGCCCGATTGTCGAGTTCTGCCGCAAGCACGGCATCTACATCCTGTCGGATCTGGCCTACGCCGAGGTCTTCTTCGACGGTGACCCGCCGCCCTCGATCCTTGAGATCCCGGAGGCGCGCGAGGTGGCCGTCGAGTTCACCTCGATGTCGAAGACCTATTCGATGGCCGGCTGGCGCATCGGCTTCGCCACCGGCAACAAGAAGCTCATCACCGCGCTGGCCCGCATCAAGTCGTACCTGGACTACGGCGCCTTCACGCCGATCCAGGTCGCCGCGACCGCCGCGCTGAACGGCCCGCAGGAGTGCGTGGAGCAGGTGCGCACCATGTACCGCCAGCGCCGCGACGTGATGATCGAGGGTCTGGCCTCGGCCGGTTGGACGGTGCCGAGCCCATCGGCCTCGATGTTCGCCTGGGCGCCCATCCCGGAGCCCTTCGCCCATCTCGGCTCGCTGGAATTCTCCAAGCTGCTGCTGCAGGAGGCCAAGGTGGCCGTGGCGCCGGGCATCGGCTTCGGCGAGTACGGCGACGGCCATGTCCGTCTGGCGCTGGTGGAGAACGTCCACCGCATCCGTCAGGCGACCCGCAACATCAAGGAGTTCTTCCGCTCCAACGCCGCCGGTGCGGCGGCGAGCAAGGATCCGGCGGCGCGCGCCGCCCTCCTCGACCCGGAGAAAGCGAAAGTCTGATGTCCGACTCCCACAAAACAGGCCCCCTGAAAATCGCCGTCGCGGGCCTGGGCACGGTCGGCGCGGGCGTTCTGAAGCTACTGGAGCGGCAGGCCGCCCTGATCGAGCAGCGCTGCGGCCGCCGCATCGAGGTGGTGGCGGTCAGCGCCCGCTCGCGCGGCAAGGACCGCGGCGTCGACCTGTCGACGGCCGAATGGTACGACGACCCGGTGGCGCTCGCCGCCCATCCCGGCGTGGATGTGGTGGTCGAGCTGATCGGCGGGTCCGAGGGGCCGGCGAAGGAGACCGTCGAGCTGGCGCTGGAGCGGGGACGCCACGTCGTCACCGCCAACAAGGCGCTGCTCGCCCATCACGGCACCGCGCTCGCGGCCAAGGCGGAGGCCGCCGGCCTCGCCATCGGCTTCGAGGCGGCGGTGGCCGGCGGCATCCCGATCATCAAGGGGCTGCGCGAAGGGCTGGCGGGCAACCGGGTGTCGGAGGTGCACGGCATCCTCAACGGCACCTGCAACTACATCCTCACGGAGATGCGCACCACCGGCCGCGATTTCGCGGACGTGCTGGCCGACGCGCAGAAGCTGGGCTACGCGGAAGCCGACCCGAGCTTCGACATCGACGGCGTGGACGCGGCGCACAAGCTGGCGATCCTGACCTCGGTGGCCTTTGGCACGCCGGTGGACTTCAAGAGCGTCCATGTCGAGGGCATCCGCCACGTCGCGGCGGTGGACTTCGACTACGCCGACGCGCTCGGCTACCGGATCAAGCTGCTGGGCATCGCCCGGCGCACCGATCACGGGATCGAGCAGCGCGTGCACCCCTGCATGGTGCCGAAGGCGGCGCCCATCGCGGCGGTGGACGGCGTGTTCAACGCCGTGATCGCCCAGGGCGACTTCGTGGACCGGGTGCTGTTCGTCGGCCGCGGCGCCGGCGAGGGGCCGACGGCCTCGGCCGTGGTCGCCGACCTGATCGACATCGCCCGCGGGCGCTCCACTCCCACCTTCGGCGTGCCGGCGGCCCAGCTTTCCGAGGCGCAGCCGTCCCCGATGGAGGCCCGCCGGGGGTCGTACTACGTACGCCTGATGGTCGTGGACCGTCCCGGCGTGATAGCGGATGTTGCGGCGGCGATGCGCGACCAGAACGTCTCCATGGAGCAGTTCCTGCAGCGCGGGCGCGCCCCCGGCGAAGCGGTGCCGGTGGTCCTGACCACCCATGACACCGAAGAGGCGGCCATGCAGCGCGCGCTTGCCACCATCGCCGCCAAGGAGTCGGTGGTCGAGCCGCCGCGCATGATCCGCATCGAACAGTTTTGACCGAACCATAGAAGAACCGAGCATCGATTCGGGGGAGAACACCATGTCCGTTCATGTCGACCTGTCCGGTATGGACCGGAACCTGGCTCTGGAAGCCGTCCGCGTCACCGAGGCCGCCGCGCTGTCCGCGTCGCTGCTGATGGGCCGCGGTGACGAGAAGCTTGCCGACCAGGCCGCGGTCGACGCCATGCGCCAGGCGCTCAACACCCTCTACATCGACGGCACCGTCGTGATCGGCGAGGGCGAGCGCGACGAGGCGCCCATGCTTTACATCGGCGAGAAGGTCGGCGCCGGCATCGGCCGTGGGCCGAAGGTCGACATCGCGCTCGACCCGCTGGAAGGCACCACCATCTGCGCCACCGGCGGCCCGAACTCGCTGGCCGTCATCGCCATGGCGGACGAGGGCGGCTTCCTGAACGCGCCCGACGTCTACATGGACAAGATCGCCGTCGGCTCCGGCCTGCCGGAAGGCGTGGTCGATCTCGATGAGACGCCGGCCAACAACCTCAAGGCGCTGGCCAAGGCCAAGGGCACCGAGGTGCAGGAACTGCTGGTCTGCATCCTGAACCGTCCGCGCCACGCCGAACTGATCGCCCGCGTCCGCGAGGCCGGCGCGCGCATCATGCTGATCAACGACGGCGACGTCTCGGGCGTGATCGCCACCAGCCAGGCCGGCACCGGCGTCGACATGTATGTCGGCTCCGGCGGCGCCCCGGAAGGCGTTCTGGCCGCGGCGGCGCTGCGCTGCATCGGCGGCCAGTTCCAGGGCCGTCTGCTGTTCCGCAACGACGACGAGAAGGCCCGCGCCGCCCGCTGGGGCGTCAAGGACCTGAACAAGAAGTACAGCCTGACCGAGCTGGCCAGCGGCAACGTCATGTTCGCCGCGACCGGCGTGACCGACGGCGCCATGCTGCGCGGCGTCCGCCGCTTCCCCGGCGGCGCGACCACCCACTCGGTGATCATGCGCTCCAAGTCGGGCACCGTGCGCTACGTCGAGGCGCACCACAACCTGCAGCGCAAGCCGGCCATGGCGTAAGGCTGCTACCCCTGTTCCTTCTCCCCTCCGGGGAGAAGGTCAGGATGAGGGGGCGGCCGAAGGCCGGAAACGCAGGCTCATCGTCGTGCGTAAACGCCCTTCGGGCGCCCCCTCACCCAACCCTCTCCCCAGGGGGGCGAGGGCTTTTAACCCTTCCGCCGCCGTCCCTCGGCGTCGGCGGCCTTCATGGCGGCCAGCACGCGCTGCGGGGTGATCTCGTACGGCTCGTTGTGGATGGTCTCGCCCTCCGCGCAGGCCCGATCCGCCGCCAGCAGCAGCCGCTCGTCCGACACGCCGGCAAGGCCGATCTCGGCCAGCGTCGTCGGCAGCCCCACCGCCTTGCAGAAGCCGTAGACCTCGTCCAGCACCGCCGGCGGCCGGTCGGTCAGGATCAGCAGCGTCAGCGTGCCGAAGGCGACCTTCTCGCCGTGCCAGTAATGGTGCGTTTCCTCCAGCGCGGTCAGGCCGTTGTGGACGGCGTGCGCCGCCGCCAGCCCGCCGCTCTCGAAGCCCAGCCCGCTCAGCAGCGTGTTGGCCTCCACGATGCGCTCCAGCGCCGGGGTGACCACGCCTTGCTCGCAGGCCGACTTGGCGAGCACGCCATACTCCAGCAGCGTGTCGTAGCACAGCCGGGCCAGCGCGAAGGCGGTCATCGGGCCGACGCGCCCGGTCATGTTGCCGCCGCGCTTGATGCGGCAATCCTCCGCCTCGAACCAGGTGGACAGGGCGTCGCCCATTCCCGAGACGAGGAAGCGCACCGGCGCGTTTGCCACCACGCCGGTGTCGACCAGCACGAGATCCGGGTTGCGCGGCAGGACGAGGTAGCGCTTGAACGCCCCCTCCGGCGTGTAGATCACCGACAGCGCGCTGCACGGCGCGTCGGTGGAGGCGAGCGTCGGGACGATGGCGGTGCGCGCGTCCAGCGCGTGGGCGACCGCCTTGGCGGTGTCGAGTGCCTTGCCGCCGCCGATGCCGACTACGGTGTCAGCGCCCATGGCGCGGGCGAGGGCGGTCAGCCGCTCGATCTCCTCGTCGGAGCATTCGCCTCGGAATTCCTGGATGTTCAGCTCGACGCGCCCGGCGGCGGCGTCGACCAGCCGGCCCTTCAGCGTCTTCAGGACGAAGCTGTCGGTGACGGCCAGAACCGACTTGCCCAGCCGGGCCAAGTCCTCGCCCAGGCTGTCGAGGGCGCCGTTGCCCTGGACGTAGCGGGCCGGAAAGATCGCCGTGGTGATCATGGTTCCCTCCTCCGCGTGGTGTTGACCGCAGTGGAGCAGGACGCCTCTCCATCCGCAATGACCTGCCTCAAGTTGCGGTGCGGCAAGGCCGCCTGCCACCTTTGCGTACAGGCGCGGCGGCGCCAGACCCGCTGGGAATCCACCGGGAGAGCCCCATCCGCTGGCCCGCATGTCCCCCATCTGCTATGGCTTCGGCCTTTCCGATCCGTGGCATCCTGGGCAGCATGACCGACACCGTTCCCCCCTTCCTGAACGTCGCCCATTCCCTGTCCGGCAAGCGCTGGCAGGCGCGGCCCTACGACGAGCGGCTGGCCTGGGGGCTGGCCCAGGGGCGGGGGCTGCCGGAGATCGTCGGGCGGGTGCTCGCCGCCCGCGGGGTGACCGAGGAGGCCTGCGACGGCTTCCTGAACCCGACGCTGAAGGCGCTGCTTCCCGACCCCTCCCGCTTCAAGGACATGGACGTCGCGGCGGAGCGCATCGCCCGCGCGATCATGGACGGCGAGCCGGTGGCCGTCTTCGGCGACTACGACGTGGACGGCGCCACCTCCTCCGCGCTTCTGCGGCGCTTCTTCCGGGCGGTGGGGGCCGACCTGCGGATCTACGTGCCCGACCGCATGAAGGAGGGCTACGGCCCCAACGGCCCGGCGTTGCTGCGGCTGAAGGCCGAGGGCGTGCGGCTGGTGGTGACGGTGGATTGCGGAATCTCCGCCTTCGCGGCGCTGGAAGCGGCGGCGGAGGCTGGGCTGGATGTGGTGGTCCTCGACCATCACGCGGCCGAACCGCGCCTGCCGCCGGCCGTCGCCCTGGTCAACCCGAACCGGCTGGACGAGGACGGCGCCTACCGCACGCTGTGCGCGGCCGGGGTCACCTTCCTGGCCGTGGTGGCGGTGAATCGGGCGCTGCGCGGCGCCGGATTCTACGCGGGCCGCAACGAGCCGAATCTGATGGAGTGGCTGGACCTTGTGGCGCTGGGCACGGTGTGCGACGTGGTGCCGCTGACCGGGCTGAACCGGGCGCTGGTGGCGCAGGGGCTGAAAGTCATGGCGCGGCGCGCCAACCCCGGCCTGTCCGCCCTGTCCGACGTCGCCGGGGTCAAGGAGAAGCCGGACGCCTACCACGCCGGCTTCGTGCTCGGTCCGCGGGTCAACGCTGGTGGGCGCGTCGGCGCCTCGGACCTCGGGGCGCGGCTGCTCTCCACCGACGACCCCATGGAGGCGATGGAGCTGGCCCAGAAGCTGGAGGCCCACAACGCCGAACGCCGCGCGGTGGAGCAGGGCGTGCTCGCCGACGCCATGGCCCGGCTGGAAGAGCACGCCGAGGAGTTGGCCGAGCTGGTCTTCGTGGCGGGGGAGGGCTGGCATCCGGGTGTGATCGGCATCGTCGCCAGCCGCCTGAAGGAGCGCTACAGCCGCCCCGCCTGCGTCATCGCGCTGGAGCAGGGGGCGGACGGCACGGTGATCGGCAAGGCCTCGGGCCGTTCGGTGCGCGGGGTCGATCTTGGGGCGGCGGTGATCGCGGCGCGGCAGGAAGGGCTGCTGATGGCCGGCGGCGGGCACCGCATGGCGGCCGGCTTCACCGTGGCCGGGAACAAGCTGGCCGACCTGCAGGCCTTCCTGACCGGCCGCGTTGCCGAACAGGTGTCCGCGGCGCCGCTGGTGCCGACTCTGGAATTGGACGGCGCGTTGTCGGTTGGGGCCGCGAACGCCGCCTTGGTGGACCGGTTGAACCAGCTCGGCCCGTTCGGCACCGGCAACGCGGAGCCGCGCTTCGCCGTCACCGACGCCCGCGTGGTGCGGGCCGATGTGGTCGGGGCGAATCACGTCCGCTGCATTCTCCAGGGCGGCGACGGCGCCCGGTTGAAGGCCATCGCCTTCCGTGCGTTGGACAGTGAGATGGGAAAAGCCCTGCTGATGGGCCGCGGATCGCCCTTCCATCTCGCCGGTGTCCTGCGCATTGACCGTTGGAACGGGGCGGAGGGAGTCCAGCTTCTGATCGACGACGCGGCACCCGCGCAAACCATGTGAATGCAAACAAATTCGGCGCGGAGAGAGTGCATGGGGGGCATACGCGAACGGGGTAGAAAGGAGTTGGAAAAAACGCTTGCGCTCGGCCCGTCATCCCATTAGTAATCCCGCCACGCCAACGACGTCCCCATCGTCTAGAGGCCTAGGACACCGCCCTTTCACGGCGGCGACAGGGGTTCGAATCCCCTTGGGGACGCCAACCTTTTCAATGGGTTGGCAAGAGGAAGGTGGCGGCTTCCCACAAATTTCCCACGAAGCTGTGCGCGGTGTGTGCGGGTGGTCAACCGTGGCGACCACGTGATGCCGCCTCTAACGTTTTCCCCGTCACGCAAGCGATGGACGAGTTTGGCGGCGTCAACGCCGTCTTGCTACGAACGACCTTCGTCCGGAACCTTCATTTTCTTCCGACTCGCTTCTGTAAGTCGGTTGCTTGCGGAGGCTGCATCCGCGCGGATGCCCCTAGAAGTTGATTGCGGTTGTGCGGGCGGTGTGAAGTGCGCGATATTCCGTAGACCGCACAGGCACTGGGGCGTCGATGGGAAAGAAAAACCCGTTTTCTCAGCGCAGGATCGGCGTCCACCCCGCAGGAGTCGTTTGAACGCCATGGACAAGACGGGTCTCAGCGAAAGCGACATCTGCGCAAAATTCATCACACCGGCTGTCGTGCGTGCAGGGTGGGACGAAGCCCTCCAGATTCGTCGCGAGGTCAGCTTCACCAAAGGCCGCATCATCGTGCGCGGCAAGCTGGTTAGCCGTGGTCAGGGCAAGCGCGCCGACTACGTCCTCTACTACAAACCGAACATCCCATTGGCCCTGATCGAGGCCAAGGACAATTCGCACAGCATCGGCGACGGGATGCAGCAGGGGCTTGAGTACGCCGCCACGCTGAACATCCTGTTCGTGTTTTCCTCGAACGGTGACGGCTTCGTATTCCACGACCGCACCAGGGCTGGGGGCGCGACCGAGACCACGCTGTCGCTCGATGCCTTCCCGTCACCAGACGACCTGTGGGCGCGTTTCCGGGCCTGGAAAGGGCTGACGCCTGAGGCCGAACAGACCGTCCTCCAGGACTATTACGACGACGGCAGCGGCAAGGCTCCGCGCTATTATCAAGTCAACGCGATCAATGCGGCGGTCGAAGCCATCGCCAAGGGCCAGCAGCGAGTCCTGCTCGTCATGGCGACCGGCACCGGCAAGACCTACACCGCCTTCCAGATCATCTGGCGGCTCTGGAAGGCGGGCCGGAAGAAGCGTATCCTGTTCCTGGCTGACCGGAATGTCCTCGTTGACCAGACGATGGTGAACGACTTCAGGCCGTTCGGCGCGTCCATGGCAAAACTCTCGACGAATTCCAAGACCATCGAACGCGACGACGGCTCGGACCTGACGCTTCCCACGGCCATCGACAAAAAGCGCCGCATCGACACCGCGTACGAGGTCTACCTCGGGCTTTACCAAGCGATCACCGGACCGGACGAGCGTCAGAAACTCTTCCGCGAGTTCTCACCCGGCTTCTTCGATTTGATCGTCATCGACGAGTGCCACCGTGGCAGCGCCGCCGAGGATTCGGCGTGGCGGGAAATCCTGGAGTATTTCAGCTCCGCCACGCAGATCGGCCTCACCGCAACCCCGAAGGAGACCGAGTACGTCTCCAACATCGCCTACTTCGGTGATCCGGTTTACTCCTACTCGCTCAAGCAGGGCATCCGCGACGGCTTCCTCGCGCCTTACAAAGTCGTGAAAATCCACATTGACCGGGATGTGCAAGGCTACCGGCCAGAAAAGGGACAGCGCGACCGCGACGGTGACGAGGTTGAGGACCGCATTTACAACGTGAAGGATTTCGACCGCACCCTGGTGCTCGACGACCGCACCAAGTTGGTTGCCAAGCGGGTCACGCGTTTCCTGAAGGAGAGCGGCGACCGCTTCCAGAAGACCATCGTCTTCTGCGTCGATCAGGAGCACGCGGCGCGCATGCGGCAGGCTCTGGTGAACGAGAACGCCGACCTATGCGCTGAGAACCACCGCTATGTATTGCGGATCACGGGGGGCGACGCCGAGGGGCAAGCCCAGCTCGGCAACTTCATCGACCCCGAGTCAAAGTACCCCGTCCTGGTGACGACCTCGCGCCTCCTGTCAACAGGAGTCGATGCGCAGACCTGCCGCCTGATCGTGCTCGACCGCGAGGTCGGTTCGATGACGGAGTTCAAGCAGATCGTCGGGCGCGGCACCCGCGTGCATGAGGACACCCGCAAGTTCTATTTCACGCTGATGGACTTCCGTGGGGCTACCAACCACTTCGCCGATCCGCAGTTCGATGGCGAGCCGGTGCAGATTTACGAGCCCCATGACGATGACCCAGTGGTGCCGCCTGATGACGTGCCCCCGAATGATGAGGAAGGCGAGTCGCTGCCGGAAACGCCGGGTGAGGACGAGATCATTGTTGACGGCCTGCCCGACGCCGATCCGCCACCAGGAGGCAGGCGGCGCAAGGTGTACGTGGATGGCGTTGCCGTCAGCATCCTGGGCGAGCGGATCGAATACCTTGACGAGCACGGCAAGCTTGTCACCGAGTCACTGCGCGACTTCACGAAAAAGGCGCTGCGGAAGAGCTTCGCCAGCCTCGACGGCTTCCTGAACCGCTGGAACAAGGCGGATCGCAAGCAGGCGATCCTCGATGAGCTGGAAGCCGAGGGGCTGTCGCTTTCTGTTGTCGCGGAGGAACTTGGTGCCGACCTCGATCCCTTCGACCTGATCTGTCATATCGCTTTCGACCGCAAGCCGCTGACCCGTCGGGAACGGGCAGAGAACGTCAAAAAGCGCGACGTGTTCACGAAGTACGGCCCGCAAGCGCGTGCCGTGCTCGATGCGCTGCTCGCCAAGTACGCTGATGAAGGCGTGCTCAACCTCGACGACGCTAACGTGCTGCGTATTCCACCGTTCACAGGGCTCGGCACGACGGTGCAGCTTCTGAAGGCGTTCGGTGGTAAGAACGGCTTTGAACAGGCCGTGCACGAACTGCAAGCGGCTCTTTATCAGGAAACCGCCTAGACCATGTCTGTCCGTTCTCTCGTCAAGTCGATCCAGGATATCATGCGCAAGGACACCGGCGTGGATGGTGATGCCCAGCGTATCAGCCAGCTGTGCTGGATGTTCTTCCTCAAGATCATCGACGACCAGGATCAGGAGTTGGAGCTTCTCGACGCGAAGTACCAGTCACCGATCCCCCCACGGTTCCAGTGGCGGAACTGGGCGGCAGACCCGGAGGGCATGACGGGGGATGAGCTGTTGGCGTTCGTCAACGACGAGCTGTTCCCGTCCCTGAAGAACCTGATTCCCATCGGCGGGACGAAGGATCGTCGTCGCATCGTCAGCGACGTGTTCGAAGATGCCTACAACTACATGAAGTCCGGTCAGTTGATCCGTCAGGTCATCAACAAGATCAGTGGCGTTGATTTCAACAACCTCGCCGACCGCCAGCACTTCGGCGACATCTATGAACAGATCCTCAACGACCTTCAATCCGCCGGAAACGCGGGTGAATACTACACGCCGCGCGCTGTCACCGCGTTCATGGTGGACCGGATCGATCCGAGACCCGGCGAGACGCTGTTCGATCCGGCGTGTGGTACTGGCGGCTTTCTGACCTGCGCGATCCGCCACATGCGGGACCGCTACGTGAAGCGGCCCGAGGACGAGCAGACCATGCAAGGCGCGTTGCGGGCAGTCGAGAAGAAGCAGCTGCCGCACATGCTCTGCGTCACCAACATGCTCCTGCACGGCATCGAGGACGCCAGCTTCGTTCGCCACGACAACACGCTGGCGCGTCCCTACATCAGCTGGGAGCAGAAGGAGCGGGTCGAGATCGTGCTGACCAACCCGCCGTTCGGCGGGCGTGAAGAGGACGGCATCGAGTCCAACTTTCCGCAGCACTTTCGCACGCGCGAGACGGCCGACCTGTTCCTCGCCCTCATCATCCGTCTGCTGAAACCCGGTGGGCGTGCCGCCGTGGTGCTGCCTGACGGCACCCTGTTCGGCGAGGGCGTGAAGACGCGCCTGAAGGAGCATCTGATGGAGGAGTGCAACCTCCACACCATCGTCCGCTTGCCCAACTCCGTGTTCAAGCCGTACGCCTCGATTGGCACCAACCTGCTGTTCTTTGAGAAGGGGGAGCCGACCAAGGACGTCTGGTTCTGGGAACATCGTGTTCCGGAGGGCCAGAAAGCCTACTCGATGACCAAGCCGATCCGGTTCGAGCATCTCAAGGAATGCATCGACTGGTGGGGGGGGGCGGAACGCCAGGGACGCCAGGAGACAACGCGAGCCTGGAAGGTCTCGGCCGATGACGTGAAGGCGCGCGGGTACAATCTCGACATCAAGAATCCGCACACGGTGGCCGACGATCACGGCAACCCGGAAACGTTGTTGGCTGATCTGAACGCAGCCGAGGCGCGGGCGTCCAGCTTGCGCGACCAGCTGAGGGCCATCCTCGCGGAAGCGGTGGCCCGATGAACGCTGAGCGTCTCCTTGCCCTGTACGAGCGCACCGCCGACGCGCCCGATGCGGTTTCACGTCTGCGTCGCTTCATCCTTGATCTGGCAGTTCGCGGCAAGCTCGTGCCGCAGAACCCGAATGATGAGCCTGCGTCGGAGCTGCTGAAGCGCATCTTGATCGAGAAGTCGCGACTGGCTGCTGCTGGGAAGATTGCAGCTGACAAGCCAATGGGCGTGCAGAAAGAAGAGGCATTTGAAACCCCCAAGGGGTGGGAATGGTCGCGCTATGGAGATTTAGCCTTGGAAGTAGCGACTGGTCCTTTTGGCTCAATGCTTCATCAACATGAATATGTTGTTGGCGGAACTCCGGTCATTAATCCATCGCACATGGTTAACGGCGAGATTGTCGCTGACCAACGCGTCGCTGTATCTTCCCGAAAAGCTCAAGAATTGTCATCGTATCGCCTCCAGGCTGGCGATGTTGTAATGGCAAGAAGAGGTGAGGTGGGGCGGGCTGCTCTAGTGAGAGATGAAGCTAACGGCTACATCTGCGGTACTGGAAGCTTTCGTGTAAGGTTCAGCGACGACGTGTGTCGCGAGTTCATTATGATCCTCCTGCGCTCTCAACAGGTTCGTCTATACCTAGCCAATCAGTCGGTTGGCACAACCATGACGAACTTGAACCATTCTATTTTGAATAAAATGCCTACTCCCGTTCCTCCAGCAGAAGAACAGCGCCGCATCGTTGCCAAGGTCGATGAGTTGATGGCGCTATGCGACCAGTTGGAGAAGGCGAGAGAGCTACGCGAAGCTACGCGCGACCAATTTGTCGCAGCAACTCTTGCTCGCCTGAATGATCCCGATCCGGAAACGTTTCACGAAGATGCGAAGTTCGCGCTGGGCGCCCTGACTGCGCTTACCACGCGTCCCGACCAGATTAAGAAACTCCGCCAGACGATCCTGAACCTCGCAGTGCGGGGCAAGCTCGTGCCGCAGGACCCTAACGATGAACCGGCGTCGGAGTTGCTTAAGCGGATTTCTGCCGAGAAGAGGCGCTCACGCGGTTCGACTGTGATGGTTGGAAGTGACGCCATACCATTTCCCATTCCCATTTCATGGAAATGGGCTGCCCTCGACGAGTTAATCACAAGCGGGCCGCAGAATGGTATCTCGCCAAAGCCGACGACCCGCACTGATGCGCCGAGGGCAATAACCTTAACGGCAACAACATCTGGCGTCTTTAACCCGAATCATTTCAAGCGAGTTGAGGCAACGATCCCAAGCAGCTCGGATCTTTGGCTTCAACAAGGTGACCTTCTTTTCCAACGGGGCAATACACGTGAATATGTAGGCATCGCCGCGATCTACGAAGGGCCACCAACAACATTCCTGTTCCCTGATTTGATGATGAGGGTGCGGCTCTCTGAGCATGTGAATCTCAGGTACGTTCATCTGGCAGCAATCTCACCTCCGGCTCGCGCGTTTCTGTCAGAGAATGCGTCAGGGGCGCAGGCGACCATGCCCAAGATCAACCAGACGACCTTGGTTTCGCTACCGCTTCCGATCCCCCCCTTGGATGAGCAACATCGGATTTTTGCCAGGGTGAATGACTTGATGATGCTGTGCGATCAGCTGGAGGAAAGCCTTGCCAAGGGTGACGACACCCGTCGCCGTCTTCTCGACGCGCTGCTCGTCGAGGCGCTGGCGCCTGTGAAGGGTCGGGAGATGCAGGCCGCGGAATGATCTCGGCGACCACGCGAGTGTTCACGCGCACATCAGCCGATGTACCTTCACCACCTCCGATAATGGTTGGGAGCGCCGGGTCAGGTCGCCCGTCCTCTCGTGATACATAGAAGGCTCTGGACGCTATGGCTGCCGATGAAATGATTGTGGTTGAGAGCGGCAAATTTTTGACCGAGTACCAAAAGGACCAACTGCGGTATTTCATCAATAAGCACAATAGCGCAGCGGGATGGAACACGCTTAGTCTCAGCATAATCACGAAGCTTGCTAATGGTGAACCGGTAAAGAGAAGGAACTTCGATCACCTATTGAGAGTTGTCGCTGAAATTACTTCTTTAATGCGGTCGGTGTACAAGGTCTACAAGATTGATCATAACCTTTCTCCTGAAGAGCAGCTACAACAAGCTGTGCAGCACCTCTACAGAGGAGAACCGGAGCTAGAGGAACAAGAGTTCATAATCCGCAAGGAGCAGCGAGAAGAATTTTTCCGAAAAACGAAAAAGGCGTTCGCCGAAAAGTTTTTGCCGCTCGCAATCGGCGGATTCGCGTCAATCATTGCCGCATTGACACTTAACATTACCTTGGATTCTCTAAGTTCCAAGAGTGATCCCGAAGTGGCTTTTGCTGACTTGGCAACTCAACGTATTGCACGACTTGAAATGGATGTTCAAGAAGCCGTCAGAAAGGCCAACGAAAGTGGCGACCGTGTTGCAAAATTGCTCTCCGATATCGAGGTCATCAAGTCGCTTCCAGATGCGACCATGTCCCTTCAAATTGCTGAGCTAAAGAGCGCCACTGAGAAGACGAAAGGCGATATCGAACGTCTCCGCGAGATCCTTGGTGATCGCGAACCGGAGGAAACACTGCGTGTCGTGAGGCTTTCCGATTCCATTAAGAGTATAGACAAGGACATCACCGAATTCCGCTCCCGTCAAGAAGTCATCACCTCCGAGGTTCGCGCTTCGATCACGCGGGTTGAAGGTTATTTGTTCGGACTCATCACTGCGGTAATTGGTGTTGTGGTGACGATTCTCAGCCCGTTCGTTCTGGATGCAATAAAACGCTTCAGGGTGAGCGATGAATAAAGGCGCAACGGTCCGGAACAGCGGGCATCAGTTTGGCTGTACAGCGCCCCAGCAAATTGGTTTTGGTTGCTAAGAGCCCGACCCAGACAGGGCGTAACAGTGCCAATTCGTGTGTCATCCGTTGCAAATCTTTGGAGCAGTCATGCTCCGTCGCGAAGTAAGCAAATCTCTGTATTCGGAGCTGCCTAGAGGCTTTGATCAAATCTTGAGATGCGTTTCGGTTTCGGCAGTCCAAACTTCGGGGGCCTGTGGTTGATCTTCCGCTGCCGTGCCAACGCCAACTGGTGTGTAGGTGGACCAGCCGGTGGATGGTGGAACTTCGGCCTTTCCGCTCATTTGAGAATGTTCGCTGGCTTTCCAAAACGCTCCGCGTGATCCGAAATTGATGGTGTAGATCAGGTTCTCGAATTTGTGCGCGTTCAGGAAGAGGAGAAGTTCGTCCTCAATGGGTTTGGGGAGCCGGTAGGCTCGCCCACGAGTTTTCGACCCGTCAGGCAGCAAAACGACATCCCGGCCATAGGTGCGCCATTTGAACGGATAGGTGAACGCCTTTGCGAAATCCTCGGGGGTGTTCTCGATTTCCTGAACGACCATCCGATGGCTGCCAGACGTTGTCTGACCAGCATACCAGCGCCGCAGCCGTTCGATTTCCTTCCTGTTGAGACCGGCGACGATGAGGTGGGTATGCGGTACCCAACATCTCAAGTCGGTGCGGAACTCGACTTCATATGATCCAACAGCCTTTCCGTGTAGCAAGGCCGCTCGCTTGAACTGCTGTCGAACGGTGTTGATCACCCGTTGCGGCCTCGCCCCGTCGAGCTCGCCAGCCTCGACCATGTACCTGTCGTGGACGAGGGTCACATGATGAAGTGGCGGATGGTCCGCGAACTGAGCAGAAAGGCGGTCGTACGCTGTCACTTGGAGTTGGCGTGTGCACTTGAGACAGGAGGGTGATTTGCAGGAGGTGCTGCCGTCAAGGCAGGCATTCAGCTTCTCGGCCGCCCTTCTCCTTTCGCGTTTCCGGCCGCGCTTGGACTGCAGATGTGGAGCGGTGTCGGTAAGAAGGTTCCGAGAACGAGTGCGCGTTTCCCTCTCGGCAGCGTCTGGTCCGATGAAACCTGGGTAGGCTTCGGCAAGGTTGGTGTGCATGGGGTGTGTGCTCTGCGGGGAATGCGGAAACGGTTAAAAATTTCGGCTTTTTCTAGGGGCCTCGGAGCGCCCCCCTTTAAAAGCGTCTGGGGCTATGTAAGCCTAAGGGGCTGTGTAACCTCATAGGGGGCTGTGTAACCTCATAGGGGGCTGTGTAGTCTTATGTAAGGTCAGGTGGGCTCTATGAGCACAGGTATCATTCTTATGGTGTAGTGTAATACATCGTACTCATATAGAGAGGGCTATAGCACTGTCACTCATGTTGGCAACAACTGTTTACACGGTGTCGTTGTAAAAAAGGATAGTTAAAATATAGGTATTTTCCGCGTACTTTTTAAAATAAGGTTCTGTGCGCTGTCACGAGTTCCGCTCTGGTAAATGCTGCAATTCATCGTAACGATATAGACTGAAGAAATGTCTGGAGGAATTTCAATGTTCATTGCATACGATATGCCTGAAAATTATAATGTTTCTAGTGTGCTGATCGGCTGCGTTGATTTTTTCATGAGATTTCGTCACCCGGCGATATCGTTTGTACTGATTACGCGGGAAAAGTCCGCATAAGAATGCTCAATCCCGGTCAGTCGTGCAGAAACTCGACGTTCGCAATGATTAGTCGGCCGTCCGCCGCTTCTTCATACGTGGTCATGAAGCGGACCTGCTTCGTCGCTTGATCGACATGCGACTTGATGGTTTCGATCTTGTCCGCATTACACACGATGGAATGCATCGACTTCACGCTGCCGATCTTCTGACCCGCCTCAGCTTGCCCCTTTTCCGGTACACCAGCCATCTGCGCATACTTTGTCGCGCACCCCTTGATGCCCCCATGTTCCTTCAAAAACGCTTCAAGGTCGTGCGGTGCGGTTCTCATACGCAATGCGTAGCGCAAGGCACACGCAATCTTGCTCGCCCGCTTCGGGTTTTGGTCGATGCTGAGTTTGACCAGCAAAATCATGTCATCGCTGTCACACCGGTAGGGGATCTTCGGGTCGTGATGTTCACAACGCCGACGAATTTCCTCCCGAGCAGTCTCCGGATCACCCGGCATGTCGAGGAACAACTGGTACGTCGCGCAATACACCTGGGTGTCCGAGCTGCAGCGGCGTTCCACCGCGTTGTCCCAAAGCCTCACCGCCTCCTCGAATCCACCGTCACAGCGATGCCGGTGGAACATTTCCTCGCGCAGCATCGCTTCGGAAGCGGGAAACGAGCCAGTTTGGAACACCGGCGTATGGATGGTGGCAGCATCAACGGCGGCGCCTGCCTTTTCAGCGGCGACGACCACCGCTGGATCGTGTCCGTACGACATGAGAAACATCCTTCAATGAACGGGATGAGAACGGCGGCGGAGTTCGCTCCGGGGGGACGGTCTCCGCCGTAGGTGGAATGAATGACCGGTAACACGCGGATGAGTCGCTGTCGGCTTGGATGAAGCCGGTGACGGGGTTTGTGCGCCGTGCATCAGGCCCAGTCGGGGAGGCCCTTCAACCAGGAAAGGGCATCCCGGCGCAGGATGATGGTCCGCGTTTTCAGCTTCTTTCCCTTCAAAGCACCCGTGCGCAACGCGTCGAAAATTTTGGTGCGGCTCATGCTGGTCGCCATGGCGAGTTCTTCGACGCTGTAAGCCAGCCGGAACGTCTTCCTCATGGGGCGCTTGGGCGCGCGCTTGATGGAGGTTTTTGTCTCAGCCATTGTGGCGCCCCTCCTCCAACGCAATGACACGACGTTCAAGTTCGGCAACGCGCTGGACCATCGTCGAGTCCGTGGTGGTGTGCTGCTCGCGTTCGATTTGCGCCATGCGCACCTTTTTGTGGTACTCCTCCAGCCAGGACCGCACCATGTCGTCTCGATAATCGGGATGCCGATAAAAGACGGCAGCGTCCTCGCCATCAATGGTGAAGATGAACGGCACGCCGTGCAAGCGAGCGAGCGCCCGGACGTTCGACCACTTCTTCCTCGCGCGGTCACAGCTGATCTTGACGCACGTCGGCAGCAATTCCGCCGGTGCCAGGGAGGTGCTGCACAGAATGTACGTCGGGGTGCTGGCGCTCGTGCCAATCAACTTCTGGACCCGCTCAATAGCCATGCGGTTGACGGTGAGCAAGAGGTCGCGACGAGCGACGTTCGGCAATTCGACGACGGCTTCGTTTCGGCGGTGGGGGGCGGCGGGGGGCATGGCAAAATTCCTTGTGACGTTCCATTGGAACCGAAGTGGTTCCAATGGAACATCTAGGATCGGCTTGCGTGCTGTCACCGGTCGCGGGGGCGTAGCATAAGAAGTACTCCAAAAGGCACGGGCTTGGCTTGCCGTGCCTTCGACCTTCGAGCGGTTCAGCTTTCTCACAGCCCCATGCCCACTGATGCCAAGATCAACAAAGGGCTTGAGATTGAGGATGGAATGTTCGCCCTGCGGCCCGCCCCGACACCGATAGCCAGCATTCGTCCAGAGCCGTACTCCCGCGGACTCTCGCCCTACGGCCACCTCAGCTGTTTCACCGATTTGGAATCACCGCACGCGGCGCACCCAACGGATGGCGTGTGTGGGCGCCGCTAACGATGCTCGTGGGACGGATCATCACGTATGTCGCTCAGTTCGGACGGCAGGGCGCCGCGCTTTTACCGAGCTACAAACGATACAATCTGTCTGGTTCGACCCACGAACTGGCACCCCTGGGTCACTCTGGTGGTGCTATTCAGACGGACCATTATGTATGTAGCTTCATGTGGGCCGCAGAATGCTCTGAATCTGCAAACGTACAAACGAGATGATCCGTCTGGTTCGGGCCACTAGCACTCGGCATCGCTGGCCGCGCGCCCGAGCTTGCGGTGCGCGAGGACCTGGATCACCTCGGCGCCGAACACCGTCACGTCGATAGCCGCCCCTCGGGCCTTGGGGAAAACGAATACGCTGTCGCGGAAGTGAGATCGCCCCGCGCTGGTGGATGCCGTCCAAAAGGGCTTTCGCCGGTCCCCATCCCGACCCCGCCGCGTTGCGCAGGTGGACCGTCGCGGCGGCGAAGACCTTCTGGGCATCGAAGACGAACACGGGGATGCGCTTGTCACCGACGTGGACGGAGAATGGACCTGCTGCGTCGGACATGCTCGCCTCCGGGGTCCCGGGGAGTCCAGGAATACCACCCGCCTTCGGAAAAGGCGGGGTGACCGACGATGCTAGCGGCATTGTGCTTCTACCATCTTGGAGCGACACCACGTACGCTGGAGGTTCGGACGTAGGGGCGCAGAGCAACACGATGGCGGGAACGTTAGCCAGCACCAGCATTAGATGCGGGTACCTTTTCCAAGAAATTAGCAGAGCTCAAGATGCGCACCCCTCCGCCGAAGAAGGCTGCGGTGCGCCAATACTGCTCGGATCGGTCAAGCGGTGCCCAGACCAATATGTCGGCGACATAGGTGTTTACGAGGGACAAACTGGTTTCCTGCCGGGTCAGCGGGACGCTTCGGGTGATGCCTGCTTCCCTCGACGCAAGAATGTAGAAAAATTCCTTCGACAAGAAGGAGCTGAAACGACGCGCCGTCGGGTTATTCTAATTCTAGAGTCACCGCACAAGGACGAGTATGCGGAGGCAGGCAGGCCGCGCCCCGCCAATGGCAAGACGGGGGAGAACATAAGAGATCACCTCGTCGGCGTGCTGATTGGGCGGAATCTGCTTCAATTTAAGCAGAGGTATGCACTCATTTTAATGAACGCTGTGCGATTCCCGTGCTCCCTCGGAGTAAAGCCAAAATGTTACCGGAATGCGGTGTTCCGATCCATGTGGAATCATCAGGTGGTGCGGCACGACTTTGAACGTCGGCTAGGGTCGTATTGGCGGCAGGGGGAGCATGACATCATCGTCAATGCTTGCACACTTGGCGAGGAAACATCGACGCGGAAAGCACTCCGCCGTCTCGTCGAAGGCTGCGATAATGGCAGTAATGTTTCCGGAGTTAAGAAAGTGCGTACGGAGGGAAGTCATCTGCGGGTATCCCATCCCTGTGATTGGCGCATCACCTTTTGGCCCTAGTGGCCCGAACCAGACGGATCATTTTGTTCTACATACATAAAGCTCCGTCTGGAGCACGCCACTAGCAGCCATAGTGGTCAACCAAATGTCGATACGGGCGGCATCGTTTTAGGTAAGAGAGCTTTCCATCATCGGAACCACTGTCGGTTCAGGATCGGGTGATGCCGTTCCAGCAGAGCGTTTTCAATGGTCAAGTAAGGGCTGACCAACAAGCCTCCACCGCCACCGACCTTCACCAAGTCCGGTTCCCAAAAGCAGATAACTCCCATGCCGTACGTATCGAGCAGCGTCATCCATGCTTTTGCTTCCCATGTCGGCGTGTCGGCACACCCAGTCTCATTTATCAACCGGTCATTCACACTGCTCTGAAAGCTGATAAATCGGCCGCGCAGGTCGTGCTTTCTCGCGCCGATCCGAGCCACCCTTTCATCAAAGAACACGCCGTATACTGTGCGGGTCCTAGCTGCATACGCTTCAGCGATTTCCATTTTGATCTGGCGGCCATCTTCGCTGGTGACCGTGCCACACCTCACAAAGCCGAGCATTAGGAAGTCGGCGAGGTGTCGCTCGCCACCCCGGAGGAAAGTTGCCAATTCGTTGTCATGATCACGTGGCATTCGTTACCTCCTACTTTCCCCAACGCCTTGCAATGATAGCATTTGCCTCAGATGCACGCCAAAAGTGGCGGGAAGGGCTCCTGCACGCTCTCGTGAGTTGAACCTGACAGGTCGAGTTGTTTTACACATGCGAAGATCCGTCTGGTGCGCTCCATTAGCTGATCCAAGCAGGCGGAACCAGCGCCTCTCCACGCCATCTCTCCACCACAGCGCCTGAGAACCACGGGTCCTTGAGATCAGCGTGGTCAATCACAATGATCTGAAAGCCGGGGGACAGTTCGGCTGCCACATCGGCAATGAGCTTGAAAAGCTTGTACACCGCTTCGCGATCCGCATCCTGGAGTATGCTCACGTCGCCATTGGAATCCCGTTCTGGTGGGTAGTGCGCCTGAGACGGCTGGTCGAAAATGAGGAATGCGGGAACCGGGCGCCGCTTTTGTCGAAACCACTTGTGCAGTGAGAGATGGGCGAGCACATGGTAGCCAACCCAATTTTCGCCGCTTCCCATCCGATTCAGTGGTACTGGGCCGTCGATGGTGTCTGCCACCACTGCCAGCGTACGGATATCCAGCCGCAAGTTGCTTCCGCTGTGCTCAAGGTCAAGGCGGTCGGAATACTCACTCATGTATGCGCCAATCACGTTCACGATGGATGCGAGCCTGTCACGAACCTCGTCAGGGTCGAGGAGTTCGGCAAGCGCCCCGATCTTCTTCCGCAACGCGTCCAACGCACCGTCGCGGTTCGTGTCGTCCTCATTGGCGGGCAGCGTTTCAAGGAAATATGCGATGCGACCAGCGGTACGAGCGCGCCGCAGGCGGGCATCCTGCTCAGAGCGGAACTGCCCCTCCTTAGCAACGAGGTCGTCAATTTGACGTTGGTTCTCGCGTAGCGCCGCCTCAATTGCCGCCTGTCTCTGGATCAAGTCAACTTGAAGGTTCTGTAAACGTGGAACTTCTCGCCTTACTTTCTCAAGTTGACCCCCGACTTCTTCAAGAGTTGATCTGATCTCCTCGGCACTCGGGATGGATTCGTGAAGTTCAGATCCGCACAGTGCACAGGAATGGGGTTCGCTAGGGCTGTTGGGAAGAAGGCCGATTGGTAGCAGTCGCGCAGCTTGCTCATGGACCTCATCCATAAAGCCACCGGCAGCTTCTTCTATCTCTCGTGCTTGCCGAATCTCCTCCCTCACCTGGGCAAGCTGCGCCCTGATTCGGCGCCGTTCAGCACGCAACTGCCCAAGGGGTTGCTGAACATCGGGCTCGGAGATGCCCTCATCAACCGCGGGACCAACTGCGCGTAGAACGGCCAGGGCCTGCTCGATTGGCGGAACCGGACCCGATCCCACCAACCCTGCGGCTTGAGCCTCGCGGTAAATGTCATTCGTCCGGGAAAGAGAAAGGCTCTCCACCGCGTCGCGCTGTGCCTCGCGCTTTTCCAGTTTTCGGAGTTCGCGCCTCGCGTTGTCGAGTTCAGACTGCCTCCTGAGCCTCTCTTCGTCGATTGCTCCCAGGAAGTAAGGCAGCACGTCCTTGATAGCCTGCGGCATGAACGGCTCGCTCTGCCGATGAAAGAGAACGCGGCGGCTGTCTATTTCGTCCTGGTCTTGCAACGAAAAAAGTAGGGCATGCCGTACATTTGCCGACAGCGGCTGGCGGGTCTGCCCCTCCGGCACGGAATGCAGGTTTTCGGAGATCCCCAAGGCCGACGTCAGGAAAGCTTCAAGTGCGTCAACGGTAATGTTTTTGGTCAGCTTGTCGAAGTCCGGAGACGCCAACTTGTCCCCTGTTTCAAGGTAGATGTCTGGGCTGCGGGATTGGCCCGGTGGTGGGTTTCGTCGCGCCACAAAAATACCGGTGTCCCCACGGTCAAACAAAACGCCGTACCATGAAACAAAGCGGCGTATCACCCCGTCCGCGACGTGGCATTCGCTTCCGCCCATGCAGAAGTCGATGATGTCAATGAGAGACGACTTTCCCGTTTTCGAAGCGCCGGTGACGATGCTCAAGCCCTGCTCCTTGAAGCGCACGGTCCTTTTTCTGCCATCATGTGCGTATATGACGACTTCACTGATCCGCAAGCTCAAGGTGAAACTCCCCACAAAGACATGACGGTGGGCACTGTGCCCCCGGACGCAAGCCACTTTCCAAGGAGGCGGGCCGCGGCATAACAGGCACGCGCTTCCTCGGTATTTTCCGCTAAATTCGCAGGTTCAGGCTTTACCGTGCGCTTGCCGACGTCGAGGCCAGCGCCTTCTATCCGCAAAAGGCTGTAGTGGCAGCCAAACTGGATGGCCTCCCGTGTAGTGTCCGCCATGCGCCGCGCTCGCTCGCCAAACCCGGCAACAAGTTCCGGGTGATCAACCAACCAACTTGTCATCATTGTGCGAGCAGAGGCAGGTAAGGCCAGGCGTGTCTTTTCGTGGAGGGCAAACGGCAGCACAAGAAAGGCTAAAGGAAAGGACAAAGGGGTCTTAGCGGCAGCCCTGTGTTCCTTCACAGTTGCTCGGAGAAGAAGTGCGCAAAACACCGGGTTGAAAAGGCTTGCCTCTTCTAATGGACGGTCACCCCAGGGCAGCATCGGTATCGTCCTTTGCTGTGCGGCGAGCCTCTTGCATCTTTTTCTTGTATGTCGGGTGCCACCCAATCTTACCGCTATCGGCGAGAATGTGATAGGAGCCTTGCGTCAGAAATGGTTCTGAGACCTCACGGATCGGAACGCATTCATCGCAAATCTTTTCATAAAGGTCTTGCCCCAGACCGATCATCTCGTCTTCTGACGGTTTGCGAACCAGCTTGGACTCGACAATCCCCCATTTTCGCCGCCACCTCTCTAGCAGCTTATCTCTAAAGTTTGAGAGTTCTTCTCTGTCGAGCAGGTGCTCCCGCATCCAACGTGAACGTTGTCTTCCGGCGCGGAAGTAGTCGATCACCGCTGCTTCAATTCCCGTGGGTCCGATTGCAATCAATCTCAGTTGCTCAACGAATGGGCGTCTCTCCAACTTGGCAGTAACCTCTCCCATGGGAAGCTCGGTAGCATGGTCGATTGGCAGCCGCGTGGGTTGGAAGGACTCCTGAAGAGAATGGACTTTGGCATCAATGTCAGTGACCGCTACGGTAGCTCCTTTTCCTGTCTTCAATGAACCCGCTAGGCGGTTGAACCACCACCCTTCCAGGCGTTCAATCAGTGCACCCAAGTTATCGCGAGTAGTGTACCGGAGGCGCTCCCGGATGCGGTCAGCCACATCCACGATGTTCGGCGACGCGTCAAGAACAGTAATCATTTCGAGGATTTGTAATTGCACCTCTGGACCCTGATCCAGGAACAACGTGGTCGCCCATGCAACGTCTTTGTTTTTCGATGTGGCTGCGGCTTGCAGCAGAAAACCGTGGGCTTTGTCAGCGTCACGGCCCATGCCTGGGGGGCGCAGGAAGGCGAGACCAGACTCGTTCGGAACACTGGCTGTGGACACCAGGGTCAACGCGGTTCGGCCAAGCTCCTCGGGATGATCGATGACCCGCTTTGTCCAAATGCCAATCGTATTCCAAACCTGTGGTGACAGGTCGGTCATTGGCGAGGCTTTACGGGAGTGTTTTGTCTGGATGAGCTCGCGCGGTGTTCCGTCCACATCAAACGAGACGTCGTCGAACACTTCCACCCGAACCATGAGGCCCGGCTCACGGGCTGACCTCTCAAGGGCTGCAAAGAGGGCGTAGCGGCATTGATACAGATAGCCGCTAGCGGAATCAGCTGCCGTATGAGCCACCATGCCGAACGTGCCATTTTCTATTGATATGACGGCGGAACGTTGCGGTAATTCCGCCGAAATTGCAAGACTGGAAAAAAATCGCGCGGTACGATTTTTGAGTGGTGAAGATGTGCCTTAGGGAAGCATAAGCCTAGGCCGTGCGCTGCACCCGCCTCTGATGACACTGGAGATAGGAGCCTGAAGTGAGCATTATGGGCTTCAGTCACCATGGATGAGCGAACTGGGACGAGATGGCTGCGACGGTCATCGCTTTTTTAGGAGGAGCACGTTGGACGTGGCGGTCAGGCCAAGTTTAGGTGCTGCCGCCTCAATCTGCTGGCGTCGGGCGAGCTTGGTAAATTTGCCGTAGTGCTTTTCAATCATGCCGACGCTGGTGCCGAGGTTTTCTGCTAACAGCTGCACATTCATGCCAGCCATCAAGGCTTGCGACGCGTAAGTGTGGCGCAGCGAATAGAAAACGGTATCGGTCGGCAATTTGGCGGCCCTGACGGCGGAACTCATTGGGCGCTGATGATCATCCTTGTTCCAAATGGAGCCATCGTCGCGGACGAACAGACGGGCGTCAGTTGGGCGGCCTGCGGTTAGCGTCTGGAGAAACGCAATGCCTTCGCTCGTCAACACGACGTCACGTTCGCCGGTCTTGCCGCCAGGAACGTGCAGCGTGCCGCTAACGTTGTGGAAATCGGAAACGCGCATGGCCTTCAACTCTCCGGCTCGGCACCCCGTCAGCAACGCGCCGATCACAAGGTTGCGGAACCCGCCGCTGGTGGCGTTGAGAATGCGCGTGATCTGTTCCTGGTCGAGATGCACCTGCCGAGCCTGACCGACTGCGTCGAAGGGCTTCAGAAACCGCCAAGCCCGGTCGTCGGCGATGCCATTCTTCTGATCCAGCATCAGCCGGTTCAGCGCGGCCTTCAAATAGTTCAGCAGCCGGTTGGCGGTGTCTTTGCTCCGCCGCTCGCAGTCGGGATCGTCGTCGTCGAGGCGGACGAGGCTGTTGCGCCACGTCTCCAACTCGGTGAGCGTCAGTTCGGCAACCGGACGGACGCCAAGACTCGGGACGACATGCTTGTTCAGGCGCTGCTCGGCATCCTTCGCCGTTTTCGCTTCGGCCTTCAGGTACGCGATGTAGCGGCGACACGCCTCAGCAACGGTGATGACGGGCAAATGGGGGAGGGAGACGCCGTTGGCAGCGGCTTCGGTTTGCTGGAACCACGCGCGAGCCTTTTCCTGGGCTTGACTGTAGCTGAGGATGGTGTCGCCATCGGGATCGAGAACGTCGTCAGAGCTGCCGAGTTTTGTCTCCTTTCGGAGTCCAGGGCGAACCAGCTTGGCCAGCCAGACACCTCCCTTTGAGCCTTTCCGGTAGCCGATGGCTCGTCCACGGTCGATGGCGACCCAGTGGGGGGTCTTGCTGACTGCCAACTTGCTCCGTGCCGACCGGGTGTCGAGCTTCGCGTTTCGAACCGTGCGGGCCATCGATGCATCCTTCCCACAGCTTTCCTACAAAAATGTGGGTGAACGCGGTGGAACGCGCAAGGACGCATTTGTGGAAATAACCCAGTCGAATCAGACGTCTACTGTGTTCATAGGCGTTCCAACGTGACCGATGTTGCGCCCTTTCACGGCGGCGACAGGGGTTCGAATCCCCTTGGGGACGCCACCTTCTCACAGGTTGGCACCGGTTTCGAAAGCTCAGCCCTTGGCTGAGCTTTTGTCATTTCAGGCGTCATCTGTCCGGCGCCTTTGCCGGTCTGGCAAGCGACCTGTTTGCCGCGCCGCGTGCGCCGGTTTCTCCCGCCCGCCGAAATAGCGCCAAGGGGCGGTTTCCAGGGGGACCTCCGTGGACTAACGTTCCTCACGCCCTTCAAAGAGGCTACGGGTACGGGAGACATCCATGACCATTCCGACGACACGCCTTCCTTCGGGAACCGCCGTTCCGGTGCTCGGCCAGGGCACTTGGTACATGGGCGAGGACAGCCGCGACCGCGCGCGGGAGGCGGCGGCGCTGCGGCTCGGCCTCGACCTCGGCATGACGTTGATCGACACGGC